>JBBISW010000114.1:0-3909 GCA_037441105.1 Chloroflexota bacterium | reverse complement strand
ACCAGATATCAGCAAAGCGAGACAGGTCAATTTGTCTTGGGTTAGCCACAATGAGTTTGGCTCCATCTTGCACTGCCTTTTTTACCCGCAATCCAATTATTGGGTGAGCTGCTGTGGTGTTAGTGCCTATAGCCAAGACGCAAGCAGCATCACTAATCTCACTTATGGGATTGGTCATTGCACCACTGCCAATCACTCCGAGTAGTCCCATCACAGTAGGGGCATGGCAGAGGCGGGCGCAGTGGTCAATGTTATTAGTGGTCATCACCGCTCTGGTAAATTTCTGAATAAGATAGTTTTCCTCGTTAGTACACTTGGCGGAGGAGATGGTAGCAAACTGATCGCCTTTGTAGCCAGCCAGTTTGCTGGCGACGAGGTCCAGTGCCTCCTCCCAGGTTGCTTCAACAAAATTTCCATCCCTTTTGATGAGTGGTGATTTCAACCGCTCCGGGTGGTTAATGAAACTGAGGCCAAACTGCCCCTTAACACAAAGGCTGCCCCTGTTCACTTGGCTATCAGTATCACCTTTTACGCTCACCACCTTGTTCCCGCGCACTTCCAAATATATCCCACAACCAACACCACAATAGGGGCAGATTGTCTTGACCTCCTGAGTTGGCCAGCTGAAATCCTTTGGCACAAGTGCTCCCGTAGGGCATTTGGCAACGCACTGTCCACAGGATTCACATATCGACTCGAGAATCGGTTTGTCACCGGCAGAAGTGATGATTTTAGACCAAATTCCATCATTGAATACTTCTAGGGCACCAAGCCCTTGTACTTCATTGCAGACTCGGACGCATTTGGCGCAAAGGATACATTTGCTGAAATCGCGAATAAAGAAAGGGTTGCTAGAATCAGTAGGAACCGGCCTTTCCAGTCTCTTAAACCGCTGCTGATTGATACCAACGTAGGCTGCAATCCTTTGCAGTTCACAACGCTCGTTCTTTGGGCACAGGAGACAATTCTCAGGGTGGTCAGATAAAAGTAGTTCAACGATACGGCGGCGCATTTCAGCAACACGAGATGTCTCAGTGTGGATAATCATTCCTTCGGTTACAGGCGTAGTGCAGGATGCAGGTAAGCCTTCCACACCTTCAATTTCCACGAGGCAAAGTCGGCAACCTCCGTAGGGCTCTAAATCGGGGTCAGCGCAAAAAGTAGGGATGTAAAACCCTGCACTTTGTGCCGCCTTTAGCACTGTTGTCCCTTCTTCTGCTTTTACCTTAATATTGTTAATGGTCAGGCTAACTTTTCCCATCTGTCATTACCTCGCTTGATATGAAATCATTTTTACACAGGTGCACCCGCCTTAAGCGTACAAACTGTGTCATAGGAGAGGAGCTTCTGGCAGGTGTCGAATGGACAGCGTTTATTAAGGATATGCTCGTCATATTGGTCGCGAAAATGCTCAAGAGTAAATAGGACTATATCAGGGGCAGTTTTGCCAACAGGGCATTCTGAGCCTATCTTAATGGTGTCACTAAGCTCAAAGAGTAACTCGAGCATCTCTGGTTTTCCATTGCCTATGGCAATGTCATCTAAGATATTTGCCATCTGGGCTATTCCCAATCTGCATGGCGGGCACTTAGTGCATGATTTGTTTCGAGTAGGAACGGTTAGAGAGAAACGGGCTAAATCAAGAGCACAGACTGAGGTCATTAATTTATGTATGAGGTGCTCAGGAATAAGCTCAGGTAAGGCTGCCTTGAATGCCTCATAGCCCCCAGCTTCATAGCCAGCAACAGCCTCAAGGCAGGGCAAACACTTATCCTCCAGAGCATGACAAGCGACTAATGCTTTGCATACCCCGGCAGGACATCTCAAATCTGCGATGTGTGCTTCATATTCCTCTCTGAAGTGGCGCAGTGTAGTTAATACCGGATTAGGTGCTGTTTGTCCTAAACCACAGATAGAAGCTGAGCCGACCATTTCAGCTAATTCCTCCAATATGGCGAGTTCTTCTGTGGTGCTTTTGCCATCTGTGATTTTAGTCAGAAGTTCAAGCATTTTCGGTATACCGGCACGGCAGGGAGTGCATTTACCACAAGATTCATCTCTAGTGAATTGGAGGAAGAACTTGGCGACATCAACCATGCAGCTATCTTCATCCATCACCACAAGTCCACCAGAGCCCATGATAGCTCCCAGAGCAGTGACAGCTTCATAGTCGACGGGAGTATTCAAGTGCTCCATCGGAATAACGCCGCCAGATGGCCCACCTATTTGAACTGCTTTGAATTTTTTGCCTTCGGGTATACCACCACCGACGTCAAATACAATCTTGCCCAGGCTGGTGCCCAGTGGGACCTCGACGAGACCGGTGTTGTTTACCTTCCCTACCAAACATAGCGTCTTGGTACCTTTGCTTCTTTCGGTGCCGACGCTTCCGAACCACTCAGCACCTTTCCAGATTATCTGAGGGATGTTTGACCAGGTCTCTACATTGTTGAGCGTAGTCGGCTTACCGAAAAGCCCCTTGATGGCTGGGAATGGTGGTCGCTGGCGGGGATTTCCTCGTTTTCCTTCGATTGAGATTAAGAGGGCGGTCTCCTCGCCGCAGACAAAGGCACCGGCGCCTGGGAATATGTCCAGGTCGAATTGAAAGCCAGTACCCAGTATATTTTTTCCCAGAAGGCCGTATTCTTGGGCCTGGTTTATGGCGTGATTCAATGTCTCGATAGCAAGAGGGTATTCAGCACGGACATATGCATAACCTTGGCGCACATTGCCTATGGCATAGGCTCCTATTGCCATGCCTTCAATTATTGAGTGAGGGTTGCCCTCAAGAACAGCGCGGTTCATATAAGCGCCCGGGTCTCCTTCATCACCATTGCAAACAACGTATTTTTCATCGCCTGGGGCACTGCGAACAAATGTCCACTTTGTGGCTGTGGGGAAACCTGCTCCACCACGTCCTCTTAAGGCAGCTCGTCCGACCTCTTCGATAACTGCATCTGGCTTCATCTGGGTCAAGACCTTAGCCAGGGCTTGGTAGCCATCTCTGGCAATGTATTCATCTATATTCATCGGGTCGAGGTCCTGGTTATGCATTATCCTTATCTCTTGTAGCATGAGGAACGGGTCTTCGGGGTCAAGCTTCCAGTCTTCCACCACCTTATTTCCAACAAGATGTTGCTCAATAATCTTCGGGACTTTGTCCTCAGTGAGGTCGTAGTAGGTAGTCTTCCCATCCGAAGGATGGACAACTGTGACTACTGGCTCTCGGTCACACAAACCGATGCATGCTGCTTTTAACACGGTGACATCTGATAATTTGCGGCCTTTGACCTCTCGTTGAAAAGCTTCAAGTACCTTGTTTGCTCCTGAAGATATGCCACACGTTCCAAGATGAACCTTAACTTGGATTTTCTTTTCTTGTTTTGACAGTTTCTCACGGATTTTGTCTCTAAACTTGGTGAGTTCTTCTGCAGATGCAAGTGGTTTCATCCTATTCTCCTATCGATATGAACTCAGGATGTCCTTTAGGTGGCTGGGTTTTACCTTTCTATGAACATCCCCCCTGATTGCCATTACCGGAGATAGTCCACAGCAGCCAAGGCACCTCACTGTCTCCAGAGAGAATTTGCCGCCAGGTGTAATCCCACCAGACTCAAGGCCAAAATCTTTATTCAGAGCATCGAGAATCTTCTGCCCGCCCTTAACGTAACAACCGGTGCCCAAGCAGACTTGAATCACATACTTACCCTTGGGCACCATCGAGAAAAAGGAGTAGAAGCTCGTTATGCCGTACAGTTCGCTCAGGGGGATTCTCATTTCCCTAGATATTGCTTCTAGAACT
Source organism: Chloroflexota bacterium (assembly GCA_037441105.1). Taxonomy (GTDB): domain Bacteria; phylum Chloroflexota; class Dehalococcoidia; order GIF9; family UBA5629; genus VGNY01. The sequence continues at coordinate 107 of JBBISW010000114.1, read as the reverse complement.
TCGGGTGGTAGGTAGCCGACAAGTTCCTGAACTTGCTGTAGCACTCGGATTGGAGCTCCAGCCTGTCCATTTGTAGCTTTGACTATCTTTCGGATTTGCAGTAGTGT
>JBBISW010000113.1:0-3927 GCA_037441105.1 Chloroflexota bacterium | reverse complement strand
TCGTCAACAATGCCGTATTCCACAGCTTGTTCTGGGCTGAGATAGAAATCCCGGTCAGTATCATGGGCGATTTTCTCCATTGGTTGCCCTGTGTGCTTAGCCAGGACATTCCGGATTATTTCTTGCAGCCTCATAATTTCGCGAGCGGCAATTTCAATATCGGCTGCCTGGCCTTGGGCACCGCCAACTGCCTGATGCATGTGAATTGTGGCATTAGGTAACGCATATCGTTTACCTTTAGCGCCAGCGGCAAGAATAAGCGTACCCATACTCGCAGCCAATCCGACACAGATTGTAGATACGTCGGGTTTAACCAGTTGCATGGTGTCATAAATAGCCAGGCCAGCACTGATAATTCCGCCCGGACAATTGATATAGAGATTTATATCTTTCTCCGCATCTTCATGCTCCAGATAAAGGAGCTGAGCGATAATCAAATTGGCTATCTGATCATTGATTGGGGTGCCCAGAAAAACAATTCGCTCCTTCAAAAGCAGCGAGTAAATGTCGAAGGCTCGCTCTCCTCGAGCACTGCTTTCGATGACCATCGGGATTATGTTTTCAGGCAAACCTTTCATTTTACCTTTCCCTCCCTAAATTAAGATAATATAACATTTACCAACTCTATTGTCATCCTGAGCTCTTTACCTCTCATTCTGAGCCTATCACCTCGTCATTCTGATCCCGATTTATCGGGAGAAGAATCTCTCAATGCTCATGATAAACCCCCGAATAACCTGGAGACCCTTCGCGTTGCTCAGGGTGACAAAAATATTCAGGGTGACAAAAATATTCAGGGTGACAAAAAATGTTCAGGGTTACAGATAAATGCTCTCGATAATTAATTTTTCCCTGTGGCTATCTGAACCAGCCGTTCCACAGTTTTTCGACCAATCAGAAACTGTTTAACGGAGTCACGAGCTTGCGATAGACTGAACAACTTCCTTATCTCCTCGGCTTGTTTACCGGCATCTTTCGTCATCTTCTCTATTTCCTCATCTACTTCCGCGTCACCTACTTCGATTTTCTCCTCTTCGGCTACCTTCCCCAGAACCAGAGACCGAATAACACGACGGTTTGCCACAGGGCGCAATTCCTCCAAGTGCTCATCGAGTGTCTTATTAATGTTTTTCAGGTAATTCTCCAGACCTGTGATGCCCTGGCTGAAATGTCTCACCTCCTCGTTGAGCAATCGGTCGATTTCCCTATCCACCAGCACCGGCGGATACTCAACTTCACTAAGTTCGATAGCAGCATCGACCACCTGCTGCTCAAGTTCCAAACGGGCTCTCTCCTTAGCTCTGGCTTTCAGATTGGCGGATATCTGTTCTCGTAGTGAAGCCAAATCCTGACTACCAAGATTTTTGGCGAATTCATCATTTGCCTCAGGTAGCTTTTTCTCTTTTACCTCCGTAACTGTCACCTTGAAGGCATGCTCTTTTCCAGCTAGCTCTTGCATTTCATAATCTGGAGGATATGATAAGACAAAGCTCCTTTCTTCGCCCTTTCTCATACCTTCTAGCTTTTCAGCAAACCCGGGGAGTGGCAGTCGAGTCTCTCTAACGACTTCATATACAAAATCCTTGCGGATGGGAAAGGATTCTCCCTGTCTTTCACCTTCGATGTCTATAGTTGCCACGTCACCAAACTGGACCGGGCGGTCTACTGGTGACAGGACAGCCTGCTGGAGGCGAAGTTGTTCAATAGTTGCCTCAACATCTTCCTGGCTAATCTCTACAGGTTTAGACTCAACCCTTATTTGTTTGTAATCTCCAAGTTTGACTGTAGGCCTAAGCGGCACCACGGCTTTGAAGATTAACGGTTCAGTCTGGATAAGCTCGAATTGAGGTCGAGCGATGGCATCTATTTCTTGACTCTCTATAGCCTCTTCGTAGGCTTCCGGTATCAAGTCTTCAAAAGCTTCTCGGAGCAGAGTGTCCTTGCCGATATGCTGCTCCAGTATGGGCCTTGGCGTTTTCCCCTTGCGAAAGCCTGGAACAGAGACCCTCTTAACCAGACGGTTATAGGCTCGTTCGAGATATTTATCTACCTCGGTTGTTTCCATTTCAATATTCAATGTTACCTGGCTATTTTCAATTGGTTCTGCAGATACTTTCATTTTCTTACTATATTATAACCATTTATGCTACTATCTTCAGCCTAAGTCTGGACAGCCTTCTCGTCCTTCAGTTTCAGATGTAACTCATCGAGCTGGGCTTTGGAGACCTGGGATGGGGAAGCGCTCATCACATCAATAGCGCTCTGGTTTTTAGGAAAGGCGATTACCTCCCTGATGTTTTCTGCTCCCGCCAGTAACATTACCACGCGGTCAATCCCCGGGGCAATGCCGCCATGTGGTGGTGCCCCATAGTCAAATGCTTCTAGAAGATGCCCGAACCGAGATTCTATTTCCTCACTGCTGTAGCCGAGCAGGCGGAATATTTTCTCCTGGAGCTGACGAGTATGAATTCTGATGCTGCCGCTGGATAGTTCATAGCCGTTGCACACAATATCATAGTGGCGAGCCCGCACCTTTGACGGCTCTGTATCAAGTAGAGGCATGTCCTCTTCGCATGGTGCTGTGAAGGGGTGGTGCATCGGCTCCCATAGCTTTGTTTCTTCATTCCAGTCTAATAGAGGATAGTCAACGACGAAAACAAAAGCCAGCAGGTTAGGGGCGATCAGTCCAAGACGGTGCCCCATCTCTCGACGCAGTTCATCCAGCACTTTATCAACCATCTTGTGTTCCCCGGCCACGATTAGTATGAGGTCGCCCGGCTTAGCTTCAAACCTGCGGACTATCTCTTTTAGCTGTTCCACATTGAGATATTTGGCAGCTACCGATTTGACCTTGTCCGGGGTCAGTTGCTCTAGTTTATCATAGCTGCCAGCAGGTAATGCCAGCGTTATCAGACCTTTGGCTCCGCAGGACTTTGCCAGCTCGGTCAGCTCTTCTAGCTGCTTATGGGAATAATCAGCGCAGCCGGGCAGGCATATACCCTTGACTTTGCCGCCGCTTTGAATAGCGGAACGAAAAACTGCAAACTCGGATTCGGCAACGATTGTAGACAGGTCTCTTAGCTCCAACCTGAAGCGTATATCCGGCTTATCTGTGCCGTATCGCTCCATCGTTTCAGCGTAGGAAAGCCGTGGAAACGGTTTTATCATCCGCATTTCGGGCTTAACCGCCTCCACCAGCGAGGTGAACATCTCTTCGAGGAGGCTGAGTATATCTTCCTCGTCGATAAAGCTCATTTCCAAGTCAAGCTGTGTGAACTCAGGCTGGCGGTCAGCGCGCAAATCTTCATCGCGGAAGCAGCGGGCTATCTGGTAATATTTTTCGAAGCCGGCCACCATCAGTAGCTGCTTGAGCTGCTGTGGTGACTGAGGCAGCGCATAGAATTTGCCGGGGTGAATGCGGCTGGGCACAAGATAGTCGCGAGCTCCCTCTGGGGTACTCTTGATTAAGATAGGCGTCTCAACTTCGACAAAGCCTTTAGCATCGAGAAAGTCACGCATAAAATTTTCTACCCGATGGCGAAGTATGATGTTATCTTTCATTCTGGGGCGTCTGAGGTAGAGATAGCGGTACTTAAGGCTCAGGTTTTCATCAACTTCTACATCCTCATTTATATAGAATGGCGGCGTTTTTGATGTATTAAGAATCTGAATGTCGCTGGCAATAACTTCTATCTTGCCGGTAGGTAGCTTTGTATTCTCGGTGCCGGGAGGACGTTGTGCAACCTTGCCGGTTATCTTAGCCACGTATTCGCTGCGGAGTTCATTGGCTACTTTGTGGGCTCCTTTTGATATTTCAGGGTTAAAGACTACCTGGGCTATGCCTTCCCTATCTCTTAAATCAATGAATATCAGGCCGCCGTGGTCACGGCGCCGGTGAACCCACCCGGCCAGAGTTACCTCATGTCC
>JBBISW010000112.1:0-4047 GCA_037441105.1 Chloroflexota bacterium | reverse complement strand
CCAGGCTGGTGCCTATTTCATCGATGATAATGACCTCGGGCATGTGGTTTTCCACAGCTTCAATCATCACCGCATGCTGCATGGTCGGTGTTGGCACCTGCATCCGCCGTGAATGTCCTATGCCGGGATGAGGTATATCGCCATCGCCAGCGATTTCATTGGAGGTATCAACGACGATTACTCGCTTCTTGAAATCATCGGCCAGGACACGAGCTATCTCTCGGAGCATGGTTGTCTTACCGATACCAGGTCGGCCCAGAAGCAGCACGCTCTTGCCTGACTCCACAAGGTCCTGGATGATTTTTACCGTGCCGAAGACGGCTCTGCCGACACGACAGGTCAAGCCAACTATTCGTCCCTCCCGGTTGCGTATGGCTGAAATCCGATGCAGCGTGCGTTCGATACCAGCGCGGTTGTCACCGCTGAAGCTGCCGATACGGGAGACTGTGTAGTCTATATCCGGCTCGGTGACCTCTTCATCGCTGAGGACTATTTCTTGTTTGGGATAACGGGCTTCGGGGGGACGCCCAAGGTCGAGGACTACTTCCAGTAATTCGCTGTTATCAGGTTGCTCAAGAAGCGCCTGGCGGATGTGAGGTGGCAGGACATCTAGCAGGGCGTCTAACTCGTCAGTGATTACCTTTCGCAACCGTATCTCCTGTATGGCGCTTCTTTGTCACCCTGAGCGATAGCGAAGGGTCTCCAGATTCTTCGCTGCGTTTACCCTGAGTGAGATTCTTCGGTCGCGGAGTTTTATCCTGAGCCGTGTGAGATTCTTCGCTACGCTCAGAATGACATCGGCGAAGGACTCCCTCAGAATGACATATGAAGGGCTCAGAATGACAGGCGGGATTGGTAGACGACCGGTCTCCTGTAACAAGGTCGAGGAAATATCTGTGGAATCTCAAGTCGTCGGTTAGCTCGGGATGGAAGGCACAGGCAAGCAGCTTGCCTTGCTTGACAGCCACCGGCCTTTTATTTAATTGACATAATACTTCAACGCTTGAGTTGGCTTTTTCGATTATCGGGGCGCGGATGAAGATACCGCGGAAGGTGCCATTGCCCAGGGCTGGAAATTTTAGGTCAGTCTCAAAGCTGTTCACCTGCCTGCCGTAGGCATTTCGCTTCACCTCGATGTCCATGACTCCGATGGGCTCCAGGTTTAAGTTTGGCACTTTCTTGGCTAGGAGCACCAGGCCGGCACAGGTTCCGAATATGGGAACCCCTTTTTTAGCCAGCTCACGTATTGGCTCCATAAGGTTGTATTCTGTGAGCAGTTTGCTGATGGTGGTGCTCTCTCCGCCGGGGATAACCAGTGCGTCTAATTCATCGAGTTCTGAAGGCAAGCGGACAGCGACGGCTTTTGTATCTAAAGCGGATAACATTTGTATATGTTCAGTCACAGCTCCTTGCAGAGCCAGGACACCGATCTTCACTCTACCAGCCTCTGGTGGCCAATAATTCTTCTGGCGGGATGGTCTTTATGTCCAGCCCGGGCATAGCTGCACCCAGAGCTTTGGATACCTCGGCGATGATTGCCGGGTCTCGGTAGTGCGTGGTGGCTTTAACGATGGCTTTAGCCCTCGCCGCGGGGTTACTGGACTTGAAAATCCCCGAACCGACGAAGACGCCATCGGCGCCCAGTTGCATCATCAGTGCAGCATCTGCCGGCGTAGCTACGCCACCGGCGGCGAAATTGACCACCGGTAATTTGCCCATCTTGTGTATTTCCAGCACCAGCTCAAGTGGAGCACCCAGGTTTTTGGATTCGGTGGTGAGTTCATCAACAGGCATGCCCTGGAGCTTGCGAATGCCATCCTGAACTGCCCGCATGTGTCTGACGGCTTCAACGATGTTGCCAGTGCCGGCTTCACCTTTGGTGCGAATCATAGCAGCGCCTTCGGCGATGCGGCGCAGGGCCTCGCCTAAATCGCGGCAGCCGCAGACGAAGGGGACTTTAAAGTCATGCTTCCAGATGTGGTGACTTTCGTCAGCCGGGGTTAGCACCTCTGATTCGTCAATGTAGTCAACTCCCAGTGCTTCCAGTACCTGAGCTTCAACGAAATGTCCGATGCGGCATTTAGCCATCACCGGGATGCTCACTGCTTCCATTATGGCAGTAATTATGGTCGGGTCAGCCATTCGAGCCACACCACCAGCAGCCCGTATGTCTGCAGGTACGCGTTCCAGCGCCATGACGGCACAAGCCCCAGCGTCTTCAGCGATTTTGGCGTGCTCCGGCGTGACCACATCCATGATGACGCCGCCCTTCAACATCTGGGCCAACCCTGATTTAACTTTCCAAGTGCCTGTATCCATTTTTACGTTTACACGAATAGCGTTTTATTTACATATTCTACACTGATTTTAGTCTCTGTAGCAAATGTGGCTAACCTGCCTTCTTTAACTCCTCAATTTCCTTTTCCGTGTCTTTTAGCTCCTTCTCCAGCTCTTTCTTATATTCCTCCAGCATTTCTATGTATTCCTCAAGGCTAGGAAACGGCCGTGGTCCATAAAAGAAGAAGCCGAAAGGAGGAAAACCGAAACGCATGTGCCAGAAATGCCTTCGACGCCACATTTGTTCGCCCCTAGTTAAATTATAGCAATCTATCGCCGGTAAGGCGAATTTCTGAGAGTGCTCAGTATGTCACCCTGAGCGAAAGCGAAGGGTCTCCTAGTTCCTTCACTTCGTTCAGGACAAGTCTTCGGTCGCTTCCCCTTCGCCTTCGGCTCAGGGCTTCGGCTAGCTCTCTCAGAATGACAATGAGGGTGAAAATAGGCAATCTCAAGCCTCTCCTCTTTGACAGCCTTCGTGTTTCTCCCGTAGAATAAGCCTGGTAATGAGCTTAGCCAAGAGACTCCATGATTTGCAACAAATTGACCTGGAAATTCAGAAGGAACAAGAGGCTCTAACTGAAATCAGCCACCAACTAGGTGAGAGCGAAGCTTTGCTCAGAGCTAAGGCCGAGCTTCTTGATGAGGAGAAGCATTTGGCTGAGATGGAGAAACAGCAACGGGATGTGGAGTGGGAGGTCGAAGACCTGCGAAGCAGCATCGCACAGGTAAATGACAAACTTTATGGAGGCAAAATCAAGAACCCCAAAGAGCTGGTTAGCTTCGAGAAAGAGTTGGGGATTTTCAAAACCAAACTGAGGCAGATGGAAGACAACCTGTTGGACTTAATGACCGAGATAGAAACGACGCAGGATAAGATAAAGTCAGATAGAGAACGACTTAGGAAGCTAGAGGAGAAGTGGCAGCGGGAGCTGGAGATTCTGGTTCAAAGGCAGGCCGAGGTCAAAAGTCGGCTCTCCCAGCTGAGCCAAAAACGGCAGATATTGACTTCCGAAGTTGCACCGCAAACGCTTGAGCTTTATGACGGGGTAAGGTTGAGGAAGGGGCAGGCAGTAGTTAAGGTGGAGCAGGGGAGATGTCACGGGTGCCACCTTACTTTATCAATGAGTGAATTGCAACGGGCCAGGGCTGGCGCTTTGGCTCAATGCAGTAGCTGTGGCAGGATACTCTATTTAGGCTAGAGCTTTGCCAAGGATGTAGTGGCGAGGCTTTAGCCTCGTCAAGGCGACCCTAAAGGGTCGCAGCTACATTATCAGAATTGTCAGTAGTCTATAAGATGCATCTAAAAATCTATGTTGACGGAGCTTCCTGGGGTAATCCTGGCCCAGCAGCTATAGGTGTCGTTATCAAGGACGAACAACAGAAAGAGCTAGTTAAGATTTCTAGATATATTGGAGAGATTACTAATAATCAAGCGGAGTATCAGGCGGTCATCGCCGCTTTGGAAGCTGCCGCCGGATTTAAAGCAGCTTCGGTGACACTTTATCTGGATTCAGAGCTAGTAGCTAGGCAATTAGCTGGCAGCTATAAGGTACGGAACCTTTTCCTCTTTCCTCTTTATCGTGAGGCTGTTGAGCTATCCAAGAAGTTTGCCAATTTATCCATTGTTCACATCGGGCATGAAGAGAATGCTGAAGCCCACGCCTTGGCCAAAGCGGCGTTGAAGAAGTTTGTCAGGAAGGGAGTCTAGAT
>JBBISW010000111.1:0-4067 GCA_037441105.1 Chloroflexota bacterium | reverse complement strand
AACCAGGGGAATGGTTGTGCCTGTAGCCTTGGCTATGAGTTTACCATCCTGATTGGTCACCATCATCTCTGAGATGTAAACCCGCTTGCCGGCTCTCACCACGTGGCATTCAGCGACAAGCTCATCATTTACATCAGCGCTGGCAACAAAATGGATGTTAAACTGGGAGGCTACATTGGGGCTTATTACCGAATTAGTACCGTAGGCGAAGGCCTGGTCAGCCAAGGCCATGATGATGCCGCCGAAAATCATTCCATTGAAGTTGATATATTCCGGCTTCAACTTCATCGCCACTCTGGCATAGCCCCGGGATAACTCCAGTAACCTCATATCCAGGAAAGAAGCAATAGGTTCCGTTTCCGCTTTTGCCTTCAGTTCCGCCAGATTGTCAGACACAATACCTCTCTTTATCTACCCTCTCGGTCATTAGCCCCTAGCACAGGTTGAATTTTTGCGCCGCTTTCTTGAAGCCAGCTAAAGAACCTTCTAGCGTCCGGTCATCAACACAATACGAGATGCGAAAATAGCCCGGAGATCCAAAGCCGCGACCGGGCACAATAAGCACATTCCACTGTCGTAGCTCGTTAACAAAGGCAACATCATCATCCAGCGGAGATTTGGGAAACATGTAGAACGCCCCCTGCGGCTTCACCAAAGAATAGCCCATCTCCACAAGGTGGCTATACAAAAAATCGCGCTTCTTTTGGTACTCGGCTATTGACACAGTCACATGCTGCAGATTGCGCACTAGGTGCTGCATCAAGGCTGGCGCGTTGACAAATCCTAAAATCCGATTGCAGAAAACAAAGCCGCTCACCAGCTCCTCACGCTGGCTACACTCAGGATGCACGGCTATATAGCCGATGCGCTCACCAGGAAGCGCCAGGTCTTTAGAGTGAGAAGTGACGACTATGCTGTGACGATAATGATGAAAAACAGGTGGGTAATTTAGCCCGTCGTAAATAATTTTGCGATATGCCTCATCGCTTATCAGGAAAATCTGTGTCCCAAACCGAGCCTCTTTTTTGCGCAGCAAATCACCAAGCTTGCGTATAAAGTCCTCGCTATAGACAACGCCGGTCGGGTTATTGGGAGAATTTACGATTATACCTTTTGTCTTCGCTGTCACTGCGGCTTCCAGGGCATCAAGTCGTGGTACAAACTGTTCATTTGTGGGCAAGACCCTGGTAACACCGCCATGATTATCTATATAGTTGCCGAACTCCATGAAATAGGGTGCAAATACAATCACTTCATCCCCGGGATTGAGTATCGTTTTCAGCACCACATTCAAGCCACCGGCGGCGCCGCAAGTCATGACAATGTCGTTCATGGTGAACTTGATGCCGGTCTCCGATGAGAGCTGCGCTGCCACGGCAGCCCTCGTCTCCGCATAACCAGCGTTCTCCATATACCTGTGCATCCCCGGTTTGGTTCTTTCCACCAGCCACCTCAACTCCCTATCAAACTCAGACGGCGGTTCCATTACCGGATTGCCTATAGAAAGGTCAAAAACATTCTCCTCGCCATACTGCTTTTTAAGTACGACTCCCTCCTCGAACATCCTCCTGATCCATGACCCCTCCGCCATGCGCCTGGCCACATTATCCGAGATTGACACCCGATGTCTCCTCCCTACCTTTGTCAAAGGCAGCCATGTTGATTTTTAGGATATTAGATGGTAGCCGCTGGGAAATGCAATTTTTCCAGATATGAAAATCAATAGGAATGAAGGGCGACACACACCCCAGCATAAACATGTTCAGCGTCCTGATGTCGCCCAACTCTTTAACCTTGTTAGTCCCATCAGTAAAATGAATACGGTCTGTCCGTTGTCTCAAAATGCCCTTTACCTCTTCGTCACCGGGGTAACGGTGAGTTCCCAAACTTACGGATAACGGTGGCACTGCCAGATTATTGACAATCGCAACTCCCCCAGCTTGGAGGTAATGGCTCCACCTAACCGCCTCCAATTTCTCGAGAGCGACTAGAATATCAACCTCACCTTCCTTTATCATAGGAGACCAGACACGGTTGGCTATCCGTACCTGGCTTACCACACTACCTCCACGCTGTGCCATGCCTAGCGTATCCGTCTTTTTGACATCGTATCCAGCAGCCATGGCCACCTCACCCAATATATCACTCGCCAGCACATTACCTTGCCCACCAACGCCAACCATAAGTATGTCCAGTTTCTTCATCGTTTACATCTTAACCATGTTATTCGGATAATGGGACTATCGCCTTCTTGGGACAGAGCTGCTCACAGATAGTGCAAGCATCCCCAGCGCATAAAGTAGCATCAATATCAATCTGCTCATCCAGCTTCTGGATAGCCGGGCATCCCAGCATAAGGCACGTCCCGCAATCATCGCATTTCTCTATATCAACGGCTCTTTGCCCAGAGCGACTCCGCAGACGCACCGAACAAGTACCACGAACTATAATAACGGAAAGCTCAGGATTATCTACCGAACTCCTCACCGCTGTCCTCAGGGCTTTCATATCGAAGGCATCTACCACTTTCACGTCCTCCACCCCGATGCCCCGAACCAGCCGCTCCAGCTCCACAGCCCTGGTCTTCTTACCCTGCGCTGAAACACCTGTCCCGGGATGGTTCTGATGGCCGGTCATGGCAGTAGTGTTATTGTCCAAGATTATGATAGTCACCTGCGCCTCGTTGTACACCGCGTCCACCACGCCGGTAATGCCGGAATGCAGAAATGTGGAATCGCCGATAACAGCAACCACCTTGCTGGCAACGCCAGCCTTCTCCATCCCCAGAGCCTGGCCGATGCCAGCTCCCATACAAGCAGTGGTATCCATGGCTCGTAGTGGCGGATACGTAGCTAGAGTATAGCATCCGATATCTCCGGTGATAATCAGCTTACCTTCCTTCTCTGCCTTGCCTTTAGCATCAAGCAGCTTAGACCGCTGCCCCATGGTGCTAAGCACAAAGAATATGCCTGTATGCGGGCAGCCGGCGCACAGCACAGGAGGCCGCCCCGGCAGCCCCTGAGGCAAGGCCGCTTTCTGCCTGCGTGAAGGTTCAGCTAACAACCCGGCACGGCGACCAGCTTCCTCAACAACGAGTGGATTTAACTCGCCAATCCTGGGGATAAATTCCTTGCCGGTAACTTCTATGCCCATAGCGCGGATATTCTCCTCAAGAAACGGGTCGAGTTCTTCCACGACTATCACCCTGTCTACCTGTGCAGCGAACTGACGAATCAAGTTCTGCGGCAGAGGATAGGTCATGCCGAGCTTGAGGAAGGAAGCGTTAGGAAAGACCTCTCTGGCATACTGGTAGGCAACTCCGCTGCTTATCACGCCGAGATTACGCTCGCCCCATATTATCTGGTTATAAGGAAAAGTCTCAGCATACTCCGCCAGCTTGACCAGCCGTTCCTCTATAAATGGGCGTCTGAGACGGGCATGGACTGGCAGCATTGCATACTTTTCTACATCGTGTCTGAAGCTCGCCTGCTTCGCTGGTGCGGCTCTGTCCCCATTCACCTCCACCACCGACTTGGAGTGAGAAACGCGAGTGGTACTACGCACCATCACCGGGGTATCGAATTTCTCACTGATGTCGAAGGCATGTGCCATCATATCGTAGGCCTCTTGACTATCGCCGGGCTCCAGCATGGGCACTTTAGCCAGCTTGGCATAGTGTCGGTTGTCCTGTTCGTCCTGGGAGCTATGTATCCCCGGGTCATCGGCACAAATCACCACCATCCCGCCATTGATACCAGTTGTTGCCGCAGCTATAAAAGGGTCACTGGCCACATTCAGCCCCACGTGCTTCATAGACACCAGTGCTCGCACCCCAGCGTATGCTGCCCCCAAGCCCAACTCCATAGCCACCTTCTCATTCGTTGACCACTCGGCATAGATATCATCGAATTTAGCCAGCGCTTCAAGTATCTCGGTGCTCGGCGTACCGGGATAGGCTGCTGCCACCATCACGCCAGCATGATAGGCACCCAAAGCCAAAGCTTCATTTCCGAAGAGCAGCTTTTTCAGTAACAGTTTAGTTTTTCCGAAATCTTAGCTTATAGTCT
>JBBISW010000110.1:0-4159 GCA_037441105.1 Chloroflexota bacterium | reverse complement strand
ACCATATCCAATCTGTTCCAAGAGGCTTGCCTTTACCTGCCCGAAGATGTGCTGACTGCCCTGAAAAAAGCAAAAGAAACAGAGGAGTCCCCCGTAGCTAAAGATGTGCTGGATAAAATGATTGAGAATACTGAAATCGCTGGCAAGGAGAAAATCCCGCTGTGCCAGGACACTGGCGCTGCTGTAGTCATGTTGGAGTTAGGACAGGAAGTTCATATAAGCGGCGGTGACCTTGAGACGGCGATAAATGAAGGGGTACGTCAAGGATACGAGAAGGGCTATTTGCGCAAATCCATGGTTCGCCAGCCCTTCTCGGCCCGAGTCAACACCAAAGATAACACCCCTGCTATCATCCATACCGATATCGTACCTGGTGACAAACTTAAAATCAGCGTGATACCCAAGGGAGGTGGCTCTGAAAACTGCTCCCGCCTTACAGTGATGCCTCCGGCAAAAGGCCGACAGGGGATTATAGATTTCGTGGTAAACCTGATTGATGAGGCCGGCAGCAACCCATGCCCGCCAGTTATTATCGGCCTTGGCATAGGAGGAACGACCGACAAAACAATGGCAATGGCCAAAAAGGCATTGCTGCGTAAAGTCGGCGAGCCAAATCCAGACCCAGAGGTCGATGAGCTGGAGAGGGAAATTCTGCAGCGTGTTAACAATCTGGGCATTGGACCAATGGGATATGGTGGTAGGACAACCGCCTTGGCCGTTCATGCTGAAACCTTTCCAGCACACATCGCTAGCATGCCTGTTGCTGTTAACATTCAATGCTGGTGTGCTCGCCACAAGGAGGCAGTCCTGTGACGAGCAAAAGACATGATATTATAGTTCTAGGCTCAGGGCTTGCCGGACTACGAGCTGCCATCCAAGCTGCCCACAATCCAGAAATCGATGTCGCCATCGTCTCCAAAGTCCAGTTAATGCGTTCTCACTCAGTCTGTGCCGAAGGTGGTACTGCAGCGGTCATGCAACCGGATGAAGGAGACAGCTTTGAACTTCATGCCTGGGACACAGTCAGAGGTGCAGACTTCCTTTGCGACCAGGACGTGGTACAGCGCTTCGTCGAAGAGGCACCCAAGGAAATTCTCCTACTGGAGCACTGGGGAATTCCCTGGTCACGACGCCCTGATGGCCGGATTTCCCAGCGACCATTTGGCGGCCATAGCTACGACCGAGCTGTTTTCGCTGCCGATAAGACCGGCTTCGCCGAAATGCAAACTCTCTACGATACTTTACAGAAATATACCAATGTAAGCAGATACGATGAATGTTATGTCAGCTCCATCCTGATAAAAGATAACGTCTTTTGCGGCGTAACTGCATGGGATTTGACCAGCGGCGAGTTTTTCTTGATTCAGGGGAAAGCTTTGATTATCGCTACCGGTGGTGCTTGCCGTATGTTCGGTTTCACCACTTACTCTCTTACTGCTACTGGCGATGGTTTAGCCATGGCTTACCGGGCTGGACTGCCCATCAAAGATTTAGAGTTCGTCCAATTCCATCCCACAGGGCTGGTACCTTCCGGCATCTTGATTACAGAGGCAGCACGAGGCGAAGGCGGCTACTTGCTCAATAATAAGGACGAAAGATTTATGGAGAAATACGCTCCATCCAAGATGGAGGTAGCTCCCCGAGATATTGTCTCCCGCTCCGAGATGACTGAAATCGAAGAAGGCAGAGGATTCCCTGGCCCTGACGGTCTTGACTATGTTCATATTGACCTGCGCCATCTCGGTGCCGACAAAATCAATGAACGGCTACCCATGATTCGAGAGGTCGCTATGAAGTTTAACTTCATCGACCCTATTTACCAGCCGATACCCGTTCGCCCAGCCGCCCATTACTTTATGGGTGGCGTGCACACCGACATCAACGGTGCTACCCTGGTAAAAGGTATCTGGGCAGCCGGGGAGACTGCTTGCGTATCGCTCCACGGCGCCAACCGCCTCGGCTCCAACTCAACTACTGAATGCCTCGTCTGGGGGAAAATTACTGGAGATGAGGCTGCTAAATACGTCTCCAAACAAAAGACTTTGTCTCCAGCACCTAAGGAAGCTACATTAAAAGATGAAGAGGCGCGAGTTTTCAGCAGGTTTAGCTCTGACGGCAAGGAGAGCGCCTATGCTCTACGCAGGGAGCTCCAGAGAACTATGGACAGCAAGGTAGGCGTTTTCCGCACCGGCCCTGACCTGAAAGCCGCCCTCGATAAGATTCAAGAGATAAAGCAGCGTCTACCTGACATCAAGGTCAAAGACCGCGGCCGCATATACAATACTGATTTGCTCAGCGCCTTAGAAGTTGACAACCTGCTTGATTTGGCTGAAATCATTGTAGCTGGAGCCCTGGCTCGCACTGAGTCTCGAGGAGGTCATTCCAGGCGAGATTTCCCTCAGCGAGATGATGTTGACTGGCTCAAGCACACTCTGGCTTACTACACCCCTAAAGGGCCACGACTCGATTACATCCCGGTAACCATCACCATGTGGCAGCTGGTAGAAAGGAAATATTAGGGAGGTTGGTAATGAAACGAATACAGCCTCGACAGAATTATCTAGGAGCTACTGGCTGGCTATGGGCAGGTAACTACAAAATTGAACGTTACCTCTACATACTTCATCGAGTAACCGGCCTGGGACTCCTGCTTTTCCTCCTGCTCCATTTGATTATGACAACCGTTTTCCGTATCCAGGGCCAAGATGTCTGGGAAGCTACGATGAGAATACTCCACAACCCGTGGTTTAAAATCGGCGAATATCTTGTGGTCATTGCCTTCGTCTACCATGCCTTGAACGGCTTAAGGCTTATAATACAGGAGCTAGGCTTTGCCCTGGGACGACCTACCCCACCAATTTATCCCTATCGAGACTCGCTCCGCAAGAAGCGCCCCTGGACAATGGCCATCATAGCCATAATCGTCATTCTCGCACTGGTCTTCTTTTATGACTTCATCGCAGGAGGCTGGTAATGCGCAATACATACCTGTGGCTCGTACAACTGGTTACCGGCGTGTTGATAGCAATGCTACTGGGCATACACATGGTGCTGATGCACCTAGACGCCATCCTTGGCTTCTTCGGAGTAAATGTCAATGACCCAACTTCCTGGGAATCAATGACAGAGAGGTCTCGCGAAGTCATATGGGCCGGCTTATACATAGCTTTATTAGCTGTTGTGCTCTATCACGCCCTTAACGGACTGCGCAACGTCATCCTAGAACTGACTCCCTCAGTCAGAACTGAGCGCATAGTCACCTGGGCTATCATAGTTTTCGGCGTAATCGTCTTTATCTGGGGCAGTTATGTACCAATCGCTCTGCTATCCGTTTAGGAGGTATCATGGAGAAACATGAAACTGAACTAATCACATTCAGAGTTCAGAGATACAACCCTGAGAAGTACAGCAAGCCTCATCTCCAGGAATTCACAGTGCCATCTAGCCGCGGCACGACAGTGCTCGATGGCCTCATCTACATAAAAGAAAATCTGGATAGCAGCCTGGTTTTCCGTACCTCGTGCCGCATGGCAATCTGTGGTTCCTGCGGCATGGTTATCAACAACTACCCCCACCTCGCCTGCCACACACAAATAGAAGAGTTTCACTCAAACACGCTAACCATCAAACCACTGCCCAACCTGCCCATCATCAAAGACCTGGTAGTTGACTTAATTCCATTCTTCAATACCCACAAATCAATAAAACCCTATATCCTCCGCCATGACACCGAGGAAATGAAAAACCCTACCGCCGAATTTGCCCAGTCACCTCAAGCCTTAGAGACTTTTTTGCAGTTCACCTATTGCGTAAAGTGCGGTATATGCATCTCTGCTTGCCCGACATCAGCCAGTGACAAGCTCTTTCTCGGCCCGCAAGCCCTGGCTCAGTGTTACCGCTACTGCGCTGACACCCGAGACAAAGGCGAACGGGAACGATTCCCTGTAGTGGACACTGACCACGGTGTCTGGCATTGTCATCTTGCCGGCGCCTGCTCTGAAGCTTGCCCCAAGGGATTAGACCCAGCCCTGGCTATTCAATTGCTCAAAAGACGGCTGGTATCCCGAGCTGTGGGACTCGGCAAAAAGCAACAACCTGCTTCAACAGTGCCACCACCTACCCAGACTAAACCCAAAGTTCCTTTCCCTGATTTCACCGT
>JBBISW010000109.1:0-4243 GCA_037441105.1 Chloroflexota bacterium | reverse complement strand
GGGCCATTGCTCATCGTAGCCGGTCCCGGCAGCGGCAAGACCCGGGTCATCACCCACCGGGTTGCCTACCTGATAAAGGTCTACGGCATAAGCCCCTACCATATCATTGCAGTCACCTTCACCAATAAGGCTGCCCGGGAGATGGCGGAGAGGCTGGAGAAGCTGCTGGGGCAGACAGCCGAGGCGCTGACTCTGGGCACTTTCCACGCCATCTGTGCCCGTATCCTGCGACGGGAAGGCAAAGCCATCGGACTCGACTCCAGATTCGTCATCTATGATGAAGAAGACCAGCTAAGCCTGATAAAGCAGACCCTGCTGGGGCTCGATCTCGACCCCAAGCAATATATCCCCAGAGCTATCCAATCAGCTATTAAGTTCGCCAA
Organism: Chloroflexota bacterium; assembly: GCA_037441105.1. Taxonomy (GTDB): domain Bacteria; phylum Chloroflexota; class Dehalococcoidia; order GIF9; family UBA5629; genus VGNY01. The sequence continues at coordinate 3,860 of JBBISW010000109.1, read as the reverse complement.
GAGCCGACTGCTCACCCCTGGGGATTACGCCCAGCAGACCCGCAGCTATTTCGATGAGGTAGTCCAGCGTGTCTACGAGCGCTACCAGTATTCCCTCACCCAGAGTCAGGGGGTCGACTTCGATGACCTGCTGATGAAGACCGTACAGCTTTTCGACAACCACCCCAAGGTTTTGTCCAAATACCAATCGCGCTATGTGCATACCCTGGTTGATGAGTTTCAAGACACCAACATCACCCAGTATATGCTGATAAAGCAACTAGCCGGGAAACATCGCAATGTCTGCGTTGTCGGCGACCCCGACCAGTCCATCTACTCGTGGAGATTCGCCGATTTGCGCAATATACTCAGCTTCGAGCGAGATTACCCTGATGCCAAAATCGCCTTTTTGGAGCAAAATTACCGCTCTACCCAGACTATCCTGGAGGTAGCTTCCAACATCATCTCGGTCAACTTGCGGCGCAAACCGAAACGCCTGTGGACAGAGAACGAAGCCGGTGTCCCAATAGCCGTCATTGAGGCCTATAACGAAGATGAGGAGGCCCAATTTGTCATCAGCGAAATAGAGAGGCTGGTCAGTCAGAATCTGGTCTCGCCCGGCGGCTGTGCCGTAATGTACCGGGTCAATGCTCAGTCTCGAGCTCTAGAAGAGGCTTTCATGCGCTACGGAGTGCCCTACAGACTTGTCGGCGGCACCCGCTTCTACCAGAGACGTGAGATCAAGGACATCATCGCCTATCTGAGGCTCATCCACAATCCTTCTGACAGCATCAGCCTCACCCGCATAATAAATGTCCCCGGAAGAGGCATCGGCCAGCGCACTCTCGCCGAACTATCAGCCTGGGCAAAAAGTCAAGATATGCCTCTGTATGCAGCGCTTAAGCTGGTGGCTGAGAAAAAGGGGCCGGCTTTAACGCCGCGGGCCAACTATGCCTTAACCAGCTTCCTTAACCTGATTAACGAGTTTATCGAAAAAAGTCAGCAGCTAAGCCTTACAGGTTTACTGGATGCGGTGCTGGAAGGGACAGGCTACAAAGAACATATCCTTAGCGAAGAAGAGGGGGAAGGCCGCTGGGAGAACGTCCAGGAGCTATACACAGTGGCTAGAGATTACAATGAGCTCCCCCCCGGGGAGGCATTAGCCAATTTCCTGGAGAAGGTAAGTCTGGTATCAGATATAGACGAGCTTGACGAAAAAGTTGATGCCACCACCCTAATCACCTTACACCAAGCCAAAGGCTTAGAGTTCCCCGTGGTCTTCATCGTCGGCATGGAAGAGGGCCTGTTACCGCATCGAAGGTCGTTGGATGACCCTGAGGAGCTGGAGGAGGAACGCCGACTGTGCTACGTCGGCGTGACCCGGGCACAGCAGCGAGTCTACTTACTACATACTCACCACCGCAGCTTATTCGGCCTCAGCGCAGCAACCAAACGCTCCCGCTTCCTTGAAGACATCCCATCGCATCTATTAACCCGCAAAGGCCTGAGGGAAGAGGAGGAAGAATTCACCCCGGTAACCAGCATTTATTCTAATCCTGCATCCCGACCATTCAGCAACCTAAGGCTGGAAATCGGTGACCATGTCCATCACAAGGTGTTCGGCGACGGCGTGGTCATAAATTGCTCCCCAAATAAAGACGACCAGGAAATAACCGTCGCCTTCACCACCGCCGGTGTTAAGAGACTGCTCCTCAGCCTGGCACCTTTGGAAAAAGTGGAAAAAAGTTGAAGATTTTTAGTCAAAAACCATTGACAATATACACGAAACCGTGTAAAATATAAGTAACTACAATGCCAACAACAAAAGAAGTCATTGAGCGCTTGAGGTGGTTTAAGAATCAGCACGTAGCTGCTGCTATCTGGTGCGAGGATGATGTGCTGGAACTGGCTATGGAAGAAGGAATTAAGTGTAGCCGCAAACGCGCCCGGGAGATTATCGATGAGATAGACCACAAACAGGATGCTACTATGGGTATCTCATGGGATACCATCAGCGATTATTTGCATGGATATATCCACGTCAAGAAATAATATAGACACGTTTGAGTAAATGGAAAAAGCATCAGAATTACTAACCATCAATCAAGCCAGCAAATGGGCGAGTGAAAACTTAGGTAGAAATGTCACTACGTCAAATATCTCCTACCTGATACAGTACGGTAGAATCAACAAGGCTGCAAACAATGGTAAAACCCTGATTAACAAAGAGGATTTAATCAAGTATTACGAATCGCACATTGGTAGGCGAGAAAATGACTGGATAAACAGACTCGGAGACGACCTGAACTGGAACCTATCTTTCGACTACCTCAAGGAATCTGATAGGACTAAACATGTGCATAGACTGCATCCTTACAAAGGTAAGTTCATACCCCAGCTAGTAGAGTATTTTCTGGATAGCCATGCTGATGGCTCTAAGACAGAGACCTACTTCAAGAAAGGAGATATTGTTCTTGACCCATTCTGCGGGAGTGGTACCACCTTAGTACAAGCGAACGAGCTCGGAATGCATGCAATAGGTATTGACGTTTCAAGTTTCAATGCGTTAATAAGTAACGTAAAGATAAGTAAATATAACCTGGTTGAATTGTATCACGAAGTCCGCAGGATTACCTCGGCTCTAAAAGAGTTCACCCTAGGTTCTAACACACAAGAATTTCAATATAAGCTGACGAAAGCTCTATCGGATTTCAACAATAGGTATTTCCCCTCACCTGATTTCAAAATAAGAGTAAGGAGAGGGGAGATCAACGAAGACAATTACGGTCAAGCAAAAGCAGCGGAATTCAAGCCAACATATCAAAGTCTCGTTAACCAATACAACATTGAACTGAACCATGTGAAGGATCATAACTTCCTCGATAAGTGGTATATAGAACCTATAAGGAGCGAAATAGACTTTGTCCGTAGTTTAATCGAGCAAGTTCAAGATGCTAATATAAGAAACGCGTTAGTCATTATCCTCAGCCGGACGATCCGTTCCTGTCGGGCAACGACACACTTTGACTTGGCTACATTGAAGGAACCAATATCGTCTACCTACTATTGTCACAAACATGGCAAAATCTGCAAGCCCTTGTTTTCCATTCTAGAATGGTGGGTACGATACAGTCAGGATACGATTAAAAGATTGGCACAGTTTGACAAATTGCGAACCAAGACTATCCAAGTATGCTTAACAGGCGATTCGAGGTCTATTGATATTACTAAAGTTTTGGAACAGCAAGACCACACCTTTGCCAAACTTATCAATGACCAGAGAATCAAAGGTATATTTTCAAGTCCGCCATATGTAGGACTAATAGATTATCATGATCAACATGCCTACGCATACGATTTATTCCATTTTGAAAGAAGAGATCATTTGGAAATCGGCGCATTATCGAAGGGGCAAGGCACTGAAGCTAGAGAGGCATATGTTGAATCGATCTCACAGGTTTTGAACAATTGCAGAAGGTTCCTAAGCAACAGTTTCCACATTTTCTTGGTTGCAAACGATAAATATAATCTGTATCCAGCAATAGCGCAGAAGTCTGATTTGCAGATTGTCAACCAATTCAAGCGTCCTGTACTTTGCAGAACTGAACGGGACAAGGGCGCTTATTCAGAAACAATATTTCATCTAAGTGCTCATTAAACATGGGGCTTACCAAAGAACAAATAGCCAACGTAAATCAAGTACTAAAAAATAGCTTGCGGCACAAGTTTCAGAACTACAACCCCGAGCCTGCTTCCATGCCTTTTCATACGAGATTACTCGGTAAGGATCGTTTGGCACTATATTCCTTTATCCATTCCCTGACCACAAATTTTGGTACCGCAATTTTTGAACCTGTTGCAGTGACGATCGCAAAAAGTAA
>JBBISW010000108.1:0-4337 GCA_037441105.1 Chloroflexota bacterium | reverse complement strand
GCTTGGAGGACGTTTCAATGAGGGCTAACCTTCCCTTAGTCTTCTTGATTTTATCCTCGGCGGATGCGAGAAGAGCTTTTCCTACGCCCCGTCTTTGCTCATTAGGGGCAACTGCTAACCAGTATATGTCCCAGGTCCCCTCGGTCAGGGGAGTAGGCCCGTAGCAAATATAGCCTGTAATTGATGAGCCAGTATCTGCTACGAAAACATGGTAACCAGACCGTGTGGGGTCTTGCAGATAGCTGTCGAGAACCTCCTCAGCCACACCTAGCTCGGTAGGCTTGAATTCCGATATATTTCGTAATATCAGCATTATAGCCGGTTTGTCCTTGCTGGTCATCGGCCTGATGGTGGGGCTCATCTTAATCCTTTTCAAGGGTGAGCAGCACGATTTTTTCAATAAACTGGTTATAGTTCATTCCGGCAGTCTGGGCTTGAAGCGCTGCGCCGGAGTCAGGAGATATGTCAGGATTGGGGTTCAGGTCTATTACTTTAAGTTGCCCTTCGGTATCCAGCCGAAAATCGACCCTGGCATAGCCACGGCGCCCCAGCAACCTGAAGGCGAAAAGGGCAGTTTTGGCGATGCGCTCTCGTAGTTCATTGTCTATCTCAGCCGGGCAGACTGCTCTGGTGTGCTGGAAATATATACTTTGTGGCTCCCATTTAGCAGATAAGGTAAGAATTCTGGGCATCTCCGGTGGCAGGGAATAGATTATCTCTGAGATGGGCAGAGCTGTAGGTTTTTTGGCTCCGAGGACTGTGACATTGAATTCACGGCCGTCCACGAACTCCTCCACCAGTGCCCTTCCTCTGAAGCGCTCACTTATTGTTCTCACCCGATTTTGTAGTGAGGGGAAGTCACGCACCACGCTTTCCTCTGTTATGCCATTACTGCCGTCCTCCGCGTACGGTTTGACGATACAAGGATACCCCAGGTGAAACAAGGACACGGTCTCAGGACTTAAGAGCTGGTAATCGGGCGTGTCTATTCCCATGGCATCCAGGCGTGTCTTTGTCTTCACTTTATCCAGTGCCAGAGCCAAGGCAGTTCCAGCACAACCGGTGTAAGTTAGTCCGAGCTTCGAGAGAAAATCTGCTACGGCTGCTTCAGCTTCAGGTTGGCCATCAAAGCCTTCGAAGAGGTTAAACACCAGGTCTGCTTCGATGCTTTTGAGCCTTTCTCTAGCTGACTCGAGCGGTGGCGTAAGAGGCATGCAAGCAACAGGGTATCCTGAATCAGTTAGGGCTTGATGCACTGCCTCCATTCCGGTGAGGATAGCAAGCGATGCTTTTTTTTCTACTATGGTCCCATAGAGGTCAGGGTTAGGTGCATTGTAGATAATTGCTATCCGCGGACACACTGTGGGTACCTTTGTACAGCGGCATTGAGTATAGCTGAGATGAGAGCCTGGTATGTCCAGCCCAGTTTGTAGGCCATGATGGGCAGGTCGCTGCTCCTTGGGTTGAGCCCGGCTAACGGATTTATCTCCAGGAAATAAGGCAGCCCCTCAGGGCTGAGTTTGAAGTCAATTCTGGCAAAATCACGGCAGCCCAAAATTTCGAATACCTTAAGACTTGAATTTGTAACCTGCTGTAAAATACCCTTCTCCAGTTGGGCAGGACATTCATACTCTACCAACTGTTCCCACTCTCGTTTCACTTCGAGAGAGTAAATGAAATAGTCGCTCCTTTTCTTGGGTAGGACACGCATTATTCCTAGAACTGTTGCCGGGGAGTTGCCCAGGATACCAACCGTTACCTCATCGCCGGCAATGAACTCCTCTACCATCACCGGTTGCTGGTAGCACTCTAGAAGTTCTGCTGTCACTTGGAATGTTTGTGCCACAGTTTCAGTTCTGGAGCCAAGGCGGATGCCTTTGCTTGAGCCTTCATAGGCTGGCTTGATGAAGACGGGAAAAGGAAAATCGTCCCAGATTATTTGATTTAGCTGGCTGATATTGGTGATTACCTGCCATCCTGGGGTGCGAACTCCAGCCCTTGCCACCAGTGTCTTGGTCAGCGGTTTGTCCAGGCATATCGTCAGACACTGAGGGTCTGAACCAGAATACGGTATATTGAGCATTTCCAAGATAGAAGGCACCTGTGCCTCTCTGCTCCTATAGTTGCCCAGTCCTTCGGAGATGTTGAACACAAAGTCAACTTTATTATGGATGATGTTGGTTACGAACTCCCCGCCACCGCCCAGTTTGACCACTGAGTGCCCCTCGGTCTCAAGTGCTGCGGCAATAGCCTCTACCGTCTCGGGCGAATCATACTCCTCGAGGGCATCCTCTGGCTGGTCTGACTCAGAGAGCACAGCCTCTTTAAGGTCGTAAGCGAGCCCTATTCTCATTTCTGACTCTCACTGGCTGGAGCTGGCGTTGTGCTTCATTAAGACTGTCGGCAAACGGATTACCTAATTCTGCTTCATTAGTTGGCTCAGGGCCGGCTTCGTCTTTAGGATTCCGGTACCATACAAAACGGCCTTGGTAGTTTCTTAGTATCAGCTCTTCCTTTGTTTGCGTCAGCACATAGTTTGGCTGAAGGGGAACCTTACCGCCGCCCTCCGGCAGATCTATGACAAAGGTGGGGATAGCCAGGCCTGAGGTGCGCCCACGCATGCCCTCTATGATTTTTATTCCCGTTTCTACTGGAGTGCGCAGGTGCTCTGTTCCCTGAACCTCGTCGCACTGGAAAAGGTAGTAGGGACGCACTTTTATCTTGAGAAGCCCGTGGCATAGCTTTGTCTGCGTTTCTACGCTGTCGTTTATGCCTTTGAGAAGAACGGATTGATTGCTTACTGGAATCCCAGCTCGTAGGAGACGGTCACAAGCCGCCGCTGATTCCGGCGTTATCTCGCGATAATGGTTGAACTGGGTATTAAGCCATATTGGTCCATACTTCGATAGCATTTCGCACAGTTCATCGTCTATGCGCTGCGGCAGTACCACAGGGAACCTGGTGCCGATGCGGATGATCTCAACATGGTCTATTTGCCTTAGTCTGGAGATAACGTCTTCCAATCGTCGTGTGGAAAGGGTCAGCGGGTCGCCACCGGATAGAATGACATCTCTGATTTTCTTGTGCTTGTGGATATAGTCCAACATTGCTTTGATTTCACCCGGAGTGCGCACCCAACCGCCATTATGCCATTCCCTCTTTCGCGTACAATGGCGGCACAACATGGGGCAGATGTCTGTGAGCACCATCAGTACTCTGTCAGGGTAGCGATGGACCAGTCCGGGGACAACGGAGTCTCTTTTTTCTCCCAGCGGGTCTTCAAAACCCACACGGCCTAGCGCTATCTCTTCGAAAGCCGGTATTGCCTGTTTTTTGATAGGGTCATCGGGGTCGTATACGTTGATTAGAGAGAAATAGTAAGGTGTTACTAAAAGAGGATATTTTGCGGTTACTAATTTTAGTTGTGCTTTTTCTTTAGCCGAAAGGGGGATTAGAGTTGCCAGTTTTTCGACAGTGGTGATTCGATTACGAAACTGCCATTTCCAATCGTTCTGATTTTCCTGCGGGATTTGAGCGGATAAGTTATTCTCATTAATAACGGCCGTACCATCGGTAACGGCCGTCTTACCTGGAGGCTCTTCTTCCTCCACTACCATTTCATTCCTCGTGGTGATAAGGCCTGGAGGCTCTTCCTCTTCGACCTGACTTGTTAGGGCAGTTGCCAGTTTTGTCACTTATTGTTTCTCCTTTAATGAAATATTAAGTATGAAATATATTTCATAAACAACGTAGCACACTTTTTTCTATTTGTCAACCATCGCAGGCGATTATTAAGCAAAATCTATCGTCTTCGCAGAGGTGCAGAGTGTTTATTAACTCAGACTGTCATTGCGAGGAATCCTTCGGTGGAAGGATGACGAAGCAATCCTCTTGAGATTGCCACGTCCTTCAGCGGAAGGACTCGCAATGATGGGTAATAATTACCAAACGGTCTCGAAGTACACAATTGACGGTCTCAGTGATGATAGAGTATTTAGTAGGCTGAGTAGGTTGCCAGCTAAGGATTAGAGTGACGAACCGCCAAAGTGTGACAGGTGACAAATTGAGAGGTTTGTTCAACAAAATTGAGTTTTGTTCAATGGGTACTTCGGTAAGTTGCCAAGGAGGCTAAAAGGTGCAGCCAGTAGGACGACGGACATTCGTTGAATATGGAGGCAGGCTCAATTAATGCTTATTTCTGAGTGTTTTCTCCGGGGTGTATTTGGGATAACTCTTGGCTGACGTCCCACGCCACCTTCAGAAGCCTCTTGGCATTCTCAAATGTTTCTGGTTTGAGTTCGAGAGTGACTGTATACTGACCTGATTGAATGGTTCCG
>JBBISW010000107.1:0-4430 GCA_037441105.1 Chloroflexota bacterium | reverse complement strand
TCCAATCCCAAAAACAAACATGGAGGTCATGATGAAATATTTATGTCGACCATTCATCGCTGCACTTCTGCTTTTTTTATACGCGGGCTGTGCTTTGATAAATGATGTGCCCCGTCACACGACTGACGAGGTCATAACTATAGCTAAAAGCTTCAGCTCTGATTGCCGAGTTCAAACAGGCACTCAGAGGACATCAGGCTGATGTCCCGCTACTCCTCAGTATGAGGAGGCTGAACCAATTTTTTCCGTGGAGTATTTGAGTGATGGAACCTGGAGAATAACCAAGAATTGCCCAATAAACTCGGCACATAACCGTACCTGGTATTTTTACGATAATACCAACGAATTAGTATGGAAGTAAGACTAATGCCGGACGGATTTAAGCAGGAACAAGGTTTATATGAGCGACATTCTGGATGAGGCCCAAGCACTAGTTCAATGCAAGGCTTGCCCCTGGTATAAACAATGTGTCCTGCCCATGCGGCTGACAGAAGACGACCTAAGAAGACAGTTAGAGTCCTCCATACCCGGAGCTACCACTCCGGGGCCAGGACAGTACGGTATGCAGCAATTGTTATCCAGCCTGGCAGCAGCCGCCGAAAACTCCCTCCTCGAGGGCTGCCCCATATTCATCGGCAGACTTCGGTCAAATCCAAAGCTCGCCGAGCAAATAAAGAAACTTATGCAGGACTGGACAAAGGAGAGCACAGAGCAAACTCCCTAAAACATAAGCCAATCCTTGTGCTCAGGTCCAAAAACGGATAAGGAGGCGTATTACGGCGAAAGCTACAACCGCCTACCCGATGACACTGTCAATTGATTATCCCGACAGGAAATTAAACAGGCTAACTACTTTCTTCAGGCCCTTTGTGGCAATTCCCATCGCTATCATCCTAAGCCTGGTCATCGGTTTTACCTTTACCTGGAAAGACGCCGGATGGAGCTACGTATTCGCCACGGCCGGACTCGTAGTCCTGCCCACAGTGCTGATGCTCTTATTCCGCCAGAAGTACCCAAGGTGGTGGTTCGACTGGAACCTGGTCTTGACCAGATTTAGCACCCGCGTTTCCGCCTATATGATGCTGCTCAGAGACGAATATCCCTCAACCGATGAGGAACAGGCAGTTCATATTGACATCCCATATCCGAATGCCAAAAAGGAACTCAACCGCTGGCTGCCACTGGTGAAATGGATTATGGCCGTCCCGCACTACATCGTCCTCGCTTTCCTCTACATCGCCGTCTGGGTAGTTGTAATAGTCGCCTGGTTCGCTATTCTATTCACCGGTCGCTACCCGAAGGCACTGTTTGATTTCGTAGTCAACGTATTTCGGTGGGCATTGAGAGTAGCCGTATACGCATTTCTGCTAACCACCGACCGCTATCCGCCCTTCAGGTTTAGCGATTAAAAACAACCACCCTACCCCACCAAGGATTTCTTAGGCGTAGTTTGTTAGTCACCGCCATAGCGACTGGAGCCTTGCAGCTTGACTATGGTTACCCCGCCACCACCCTCTTCTTTGCCTGCAGTCCCAAACGACTTTACCAACGGATGTCCCTTTAGGAAATCGTGAACTATCTGCCGCACCGTGCCGGTGCCAAAACCGTGTATGATGCGCACCTGGCTCAGACCTGAGAGAAAGGCATCGTTGAGATAGAGGTCGAGTTTCGGCTCTATTTCATCGGCCCGCTTGCCCCGGAGGTCAAGCTCGAGTGAGCTACGCCTTCGTTCACGGCTTGTTTTCACCACCGACGACGGAAATGCTGCTGGAGTCGGCAATGATGAAATCTTTTCCACGCCTTCTGACCTCATCTTTAGCTTGATGTCCCCAGCCTGTATCTCAAGCTCACGCCCATTTTCCCCGACTGAGAGGACAATACCTTCCAGTCCGGTTTCTATAAGCCGCACCCGGTCGCCTACGGCAATGGCTGAGGTCTCCTCCACAGCAGGACGACCTTGCTGAACTTGCCAGGCCTGGCTGTCCAGGTCCTGGTGTACTCCAGCCAGTACCTTTTTTGCCCGCTCGATATTTGTTTTTGTTTTCGCCTTCTGAATCTCCTTAGCGGCCTGACGGATGTCTTTTTCCAAGAAGGCAGCCTCCCTCAGGAGGTTGTCCTTGATTTGCCGCAGTGTATTTCGCTCCTCTATCTTAAGCCTCTGCAGCTCACCCTCAAGCTCCTTTCTCAACCCCTCGATCTTGCTTCTGTCTCTTTCCAGACTATGGCGTAGCTCTTCAACCCTTCTCTTTTCATCCCCCAGCTCTGAAAGCAGGCTTTCCATCTCCAGGTGGCCTTCAGGCATAAATTCTTTGGCAGTAGCGATAATCTCAGGCCCCATGCCCAACTGCGAAGCTATAGATAGGGCATTGCTGCCGCCGGGCATGCCCAGCGTGAGGTGATAAGTAGGCCTCAAGGTAATTGGGTCGAAATCAAGCGAAGCGTTTTTCAGCCCCGGGGTCTGGTGAGCGAAAACCTTGAGGCCAGAATAGTGTGTGGTAGCCACCACCAGGTTCCCCTTCGACAGGAAATTAAGCAGGATGGACTGGGCTAAGGCGACTCCCTCAACCGGGTCAGTGCTCGTCCCCAGCTCGTCCAGCAGCACCAAACTGTTTCCAGTGGAATCACGAATTATGCGGACGATATTGCCCATATGCCAGCTAAAGGTGGACAGCATCTGCTCGATGCTCTGCTCATCGCCGATATCAGCAAAAACGCCATCGAAGACAGGGATACAACTTTCGGCTGCTGCCGGTATGGGCATACCAGCCTGGGCCATCAAGGTTAACAGTCCGATGGTCTTCAGAGCCACTGTCTTGCCTCCAGCATTGGGGCCACTGATGACAAGGATAGAGAAGTCACTGCCCATCTCCACGGACAGAGGAACTGCTTTTTCCCCAAGTAGAGGGTGACGAGCACCGACCAGTCGGAGCCTGTTCGTTTTGGGTGCCTCGCTGTCAGGCTCGTTTTCGCCGTGATTGGCGATAACAGGTTCGGTGGCATTGACCTTTCCAGCATATCTCGCCTTGGCCAGAGTCAGGTCTATTTCAGCTACCAGAGCCACGTTCCGCAAGATTTCGGCTGAATGGACGCCCACCTGGCTGCTCAAATCTCTGAGAATCCTCTCCACCTCCTGCTCCTCGCCCAGCGTCAGCTCCCGCAACTGGTTACCCAGCTCCACAATTGCCCACGGCTCGACAAACACTGTAGCACCGGTATTAGAGATGTCATGTACAATGCCTTTGATTTCCTTCCTCAGCTCTGCCTTGACCGGGACAACATAACGGTCGTGGCGAGTTGTAACCAGAGACTTCTGGAGAAATCTCTGGCTGTGGCGGGATTTGATTATAGAGTCCAGGCGGTCTAAAAGCTCCTCACGCGTCCGTTTAAGCTGCTGCCTTAAGCTCAGTAGCTTTTCCGAGGCAGAATCCAGTATCTCGCCTGTCGGCGTCAGGCATCTTCCTATTTCAGCTTCCAGGTAAGACAGGTCCTTAATGCCGTTGGCGATATCCCACAAAGAGGGGAGCTTATCTTTTATCTTGCTGATAGCCGTGTGAAGAGAGCGGGCAGCTTGCAGGCTGTCTTTGGCATCTATCAGAGTGGAAGGGGTCAGAATCTTGCCCCGACTTGCCATCTCCACCTCTGCACGGACGTCAACGATGCTGCCGATGGAGAACCCCGGGTTTAAAGCCAGAAGTCGGCGAGCTTCGGCCGATTGCGTCAACAAGAGAGAGACAAGCTGTGGCTCCGCTGACGGCGTTAAATTAAGAGCAAGCTCCCGACTTGCCGAAAAAGAAGTAAAGCTCGCCAGAATTTCCCTCACCTTGGGAAATTCCAAGAGCTCAAGGCTGGTTTGGTCCATTTTAGGCTGTCTCCTCGACAGTATTAGTCTATCACGAATAGCTGAATCTTAAAATGGAGCTAGTAGTGCGACCCTTTAGGGTCGCCTTGGTGGGTGTTTGGGCGGGGCTGAAGCCCCGCAACTACATGTTTTTATCCAACATAGAACTGGGAACAGTTGTTTATTCCTGACTCCAAACAGGCATTAAAGCAAATGCCAGGCAAATAATAACAAAGCCAGACAAACAATCAGGAAGCTGCTAACTATAGCGATAAGCTCTCTATTCATTGTCATGCTCCACACCTCTCTGCGGTTCTGAACTATATAACGAAGGAAAGCAGGCATTAGTTTAGGCTTCGTTGGTCAATTTTTCCATGTCATTGCAGAAGCCTTGTTTATTCCGTCATTGCGAGCCGAAGGCGTGGTAATCTTGATTATCGATGTGGCGCCAAACCCTTCAGAGGCGCCTACCACCATACATGTAGCCTCAACCCTTAAGGGTCGAGTTCAGCGAGGCTCCTGTCCCGACCCGGCCGCCCCACGGCCTAGGTCGTGGAAAAGCCTCGCAGCTACACTTTTTTGTTATAGCTTC
>JBBISW010000106.1:0-4450 GCA_037441105.1 Chloroflexota bacterium | reverse complement strand
GTTGCCATAGACTGTATTTCCCAGCACCTTTTATCTTGTCGCTATCATATACTAATTCGCCCTATAAACAGCCAGGAATTGCCATATTAGCATCTATTAGAGCGTTGTGGCTCCTTAAATATAGCTCTCACCAAGCAAACCTTTATTAGTTTACAGGGTTTACACGGCAGATTCAAAACTCAGTGGAAGGCTCTCTTTTTGCTGAACCCTTAGGCCACGTGGAAATGTAAGGAGTGAGTCCAAAGTAGGTCTAGTAGAGAGACTGGTGCCTAATCAGTCTGTAGTTGTTTTGTTGGATTGATATGCTCTAGCCGGATATCTCCTGGAGCACCTCATCGTCAGCAGAGACAACCTGTATGCGGAGCGGCATTTGACCTAAAGCGTGTGTTGAACAGGATAGGCATGGGTCATAGCAGCGAATAGCGACCTCAACTCGGTTAAGTATGCCTTCGGTGATTTTATTATTCTTTATATGCTCTCTGGCCACCTCATAGACCGCCTTGTTCATGGCAGCGTTATTGTTGCCGGTAGCTATGATCAGGTTCACCTTAGTTATCTTCCCGGTATCATCCACCCAGTAGTGATGGAATAGAGTCCCCCTCGGGGCTTCAAGGGCACCAACGCCTTGCTCATTGTACCTATTTGATGTAACTATCAGGTCAGTCGAGCATATATCCTTGTCATCTAATAGCTGTTGAGTTCTTTCGACGGCATAAAGTGTTTCTATAAGGCGGGCATAATGATAATATAATGAACCTTCTACTACACCATTTTTGCCCAGTTTCTTGAAATTCTTGAGTTCAGCATTGGCTAGCGGAGTAGATATTCCCTCACTAACGTTTAGCCGGCCAAGTGGTCCTGTTCGGTAAATACCTTTGGGATAGCCCAGCTTCTTGTAAAATGGGAACTTGAGATAAGACCAATCTTCTACATGTTCCCTGATGATATCGAGGTAGTTCGACGGATTGAATTGGTCTTCAAGGACCTTACCTTTCTGGTCAAGCATCCTCAGTCTGCCATCGTAAAGTTCAAGGTTGTTGTTTTCATCCACCAGTCCGAAATAACCTGTTGGAAAACTGGCACAGGTGCACACAAAGTCATTGTTTTTGTCGTAATAGTTCTTAATTATGTCTAGAGCAATTTGGGTGTCGGCAATAGCCCAATCTATCTGCTTCAGGAAGTGGTCTCTGTCAGTGGTGGATAGAGCCGTATTCATTCCGCCGGGTACGGCACCGTTGGGATGGACTTTCTTGCCGCCGAGCTTTTGAATTATTGTCTGGCCAAAGCTGCGAAGCTTTACACCTTTAATGGCGAGGTCTGGGTTCTCGGCAATTAAACCGATTACATTTCGCTTTGCCGGGTCAGCATCCATACCGAGAAGCAAATCTGGACTGGCCAGATGGAAGAAATGAAGAGCATGAGATTGGATATATTGCCCCATGTGCATCAGCTCGCGCAATAGTTTAGCCGGGCGTGTTAGTTCAACTCCCAAAATCGCATCGCAGGCCTTGGCTGCGGCCAGATGATGGCTTACCGGACAGATACCGCAGATTCTGGGTGTGATAGCTGGCATTTCCCAGAATACCCTACCCTCGCAGAACTTCTCGAAGCCTCGAAATTGGGTTACATTAAACTTGGCATCGGTCACATTACCTGCTTCATCCAATCGGATGGTTACCTTGCCGTGCCCTTCAATTCGGCTAACCGGGTTTATTTCAATCGTTTTTTTGACTTCAGAAACCATGTCTTCACCTCTTTCAATCAAAGCGCATCATATCGCTGGGCAGAACAGGGATTCTGCCTGCCAGGAGTTCATTTAAGGCATATAAGATAGCTTTAGGTTCTGGTGGGCAGCCCGGAACGTAGCAGTCCACCTTTACTATATGATTCGCTGGTTTTACCTGGTCAAGGAGTGCCGGGACACCCGGTGGTCGAGGTATTTTGCCCTTGTGGGTGCTTTCAGTCTCGATATAGCCACGCTTTAGGGCCTCTTCTTTGTCGAAACTACTGCGCATGGCGCAAACGCCACCGAAGCAAGCGCAATCACCCCAAGCCATCAGTATCTTGCAGTTAGCTCTCAAGTGTTTCAGTGTCTCCTCCTCCTCGGTATTGCCAACAGAACCTTCTACTATACCGACGTCTACCGGTGAAAACTCTTTTATATCGGTTATGGGGCTTCTGGAGAATTCAACGGCCTTGGCTAGCTCGATTATTGCCTCATCGATATCCAAGAATGACATATGACAGCCAGCACAGCCCTCTAACCAAACGGTAGCTACTTTGACCTTTGCCATGTGATCAACTCCTTATCTTCGATTAGTATTTCTTCATATGTTTTGAGATTTCACGCAATATCTCTGAATCTGTCTTGATGCCATCAGGTGGTCTGATGAGGCGCGAGGTAGATTTGGCTACACCATCTAGGGTAGTGTACCCGCCTCTTACTTCAGACCAAATTGGCGCTGGCAATACCACGTTGGCTTTCGACGTTGCAGACGAGAGATAGCTGGACTGAACGACTACGAACTCTATTCCCTTGGGCAGGTTTAGCAATTTTGGAAACTCGGTGTAATCATCAGCCAAGAGCAGGTACAGACCCTTTACGCCGTTTTTCGTCAGGTTACCCATAATGGATTCAGAGGGGTTAGCTACTCCCATATCCCAAGCTCCACGGCTATTCCCATTAGGCTTCAGAGATATGATTCTTGGTTTGCCTGCGTTCTGGCTTCCAGCGATGGTTGCCAGGTTGAGGAGAGATGTTATTAGTCCAGGATTATTATGTTGCAGGATGCCTTCACCGTAGATAATGACGCTGTGATTAGCCTTGCTCAGCATCTCGGCAGCCTCAAGAAGGTTGTCAGGGCCAATTCCAACCTCCGCACTGCCTTGCTTGACATTGATATCCTTAAGGGAAGCCGCAATTCTCTTCGCCTGGGCAGAGTCTTTCACAGAGCCCTTATCAATGATGGCTTTAGTCAGAACGCTTATAGCTAATGTCTCTTTGTCTTCTTTTGGCTTCAACCACAGGGTCGTGTGGTAAGAGAAGGCATTTTGTGTCGGATCGATGGTGATAAGGCTTGCCTTGTTCTGCCTTGCTACTCGGGCGATATAAGAACCAGCTACGGGGTGGCTTTCAAGTGGATTGGCACCTGCTACGAGTATGCAATCAGCCTTAAGTATCTCCTCTAACGAGGTCTCAGCAGCCAGGCCTACCTTCTCTTGGTAAGCGTTGATGCCTCGGATGA
Organism: Chloroflexota bacterium; assembly: GCA_037441105.1. Lineage (GTDB taxonomy): Bacteria > Chloroflexota > Dehalococcoidia > GIF9 > UBA5629 > VGNY01. The sequence continues at coordinate 1,205 of JBBISW010000106.1, read as the reverse complement.
TGGCTCTGTAGATGTCCCCGTCGAGAGTATCGATTAACTTGCTACCGATAGTCCCGGTCACGAATTCTTTGAAAGCCTTAAGGGACTCGTTGCTAGCTTGGCTTGATGCTATGCCAGCTATACTGTTATTGCCATATCGTGCCTTCAGTTCGGCGAGCTTCTTTGCTGCTATGTCTATGGCTTCACTTAAGGGGCGAGGTTCGAGCTCACCGCGGTCATTTCGCACCAGTGCCGTATCAATCCGGTCATGCTCCCTATACAATGGAGCAAAACGCCCTTTGTGGCAAAGTATTCCGCGATTGTCGGTGAGACTGGGGCTATCAATTCGCACTAGCCTGTTATCCTTGACGAGTGCCTCAATTTGACAACCCACCCCACATACTGGACATACGCTGCTTATTTTTTTGCATTCTTCGGGCCTACCTTTGTAAGCGCTGCTTTTGGAGAAGATGGCGCCAGTGGGGCAGACTTGGAAACAAGCCCCGCAAGAAATGCAGGATGATTTACCCAAAGGTTGATTAAGGTCAGCAACTACTATGTCTCTCCAGCCGCGGTTGCCAAAATCTAGCGTGTGGACACCAACGATTTCGTCGCAGGTTCTGATACATCTACCGCACAAGATGCAGCGATTGTGGTCAATAACCAGGTAATTGTTTACTGAGTCAACTGGCAAAGCAGGCCAGGAGTATGGATAGCGTGTATTATCCATTTGATACCGATAAGCTAGCTTCTGCAATTCACAGTCACCGCTAGCTACACATTGAGCACACAGGTGGTTGCGTTCGGTGAACAGCAGTTCCAAAATAAGCCGGCGGTATTTCTCCAGCATTTCATTGTGGGTCTGTACTACCAAGCCATCACGCGCTGGATAAGTACAGGCAGGCACTGGTCGTCTCTCTCTCGCGATTTCGACTACACATAGGCGACAAGCGCCGACATCGCTCAGTCCCTTATAGTGACAAAGCGTCGGCAAATCAATACCGTTAGCTTGACAGATGTCAAGAACAGTATCACCCTCCTTGCCTTTAACCTGCTTACCATTGATTGTTAGAGTTATCTCTTTCATCAGCTACCTCCAATTCCAGCGAGCGCCTTCTCCACTCTCACCGCACATACCTTAAGCTCGGGGATTTTAGATACAGGATCAATAGCAGGATTGGTGAGCACATTAGTCGGGCTTTCGGCGAAGTGGAAAGTCATGGAGA
>JBBISW010000105.1:0-4638 GCA_037441105.1 Chloroflexota bacterium | reverse complement strand
AGTGTCCCAGCTATTAGAAACGACCAGAGCCTGTTTCTCTTCCAGTCTAGCACAACCTGGGGTTGCAGGAAAATGTGGCCGAAATTTTCCCTTGTGATACTAGGCATTGACACATATGCTATACTGATTTGAATCACAAAGTGGTGGCAAGCACTGACATAGGATTCTGATTAGGAGGGTAGGGTCATGACACGAATGAGAATGATTGTTAATCCGGCTGCTGGTGCCTGGAAAACTGCTAAGAAATGGCCTGAGATTATGGGCCTGCTGGAGAGCCTCGGGCTAGACTTTGAACATGATGTGACAGAGGCTCCGGGTCATGGCATAGAGCTGACCAAGTCAGCAGTTAAGACAGGTTATGAGCTGATTGTAGCCGTAGGTGGTGATGGCACCATAAACGAGGTGGTGAATGGCCTGCATGATGTTGGCGCACTTAGTGATGTGACGCTGGGCATTATAAACACAGGAACGGGTGCTGATTATATCCGCACCCTCGGCATCCCCCGTCGCTACAAAGAAGCTTGCCAGAGCCTGGCAAGCCCCAAAGGCAAGGTCATGGTAGATTTAGGTGTCGTTGAATGTATGAATAAGGGACGGAAGGAGAAGCGGCTGTTTGTAAACTTCGCTGGCCTGGGTTTCGATGCCGAGGTTGTCAGGGCTACTACTGAGAAATTCAAGACCTTGGGCGCATTGCCTTCTTACCTTATGGGATTACTGTCTACCCTTTTTTCTTATCAAAATAGAGATGTGTCTATCGTAGTGGACGGAGAATTCGGAGAAAGAAGGATTTGTACTGTGTTGATGAACCACGGTAGATATGGGGGAGGAGGCATGCTTCCAGCACCCGATGCCGACCCGGGCGACGGCCTGTTTGATGTGGTGATAATAGACGATATAACTAAACCCGACCTGCTTGTCTCAATACCCAGAATCTATATGGGTACCCACATCACTCATCCGAAGGTTACCATAATGAGGGCGCGAGAGGTGGAGATAAAGCCTGCAGTGAATATGGCTGTTCAGGCTGATGGTGAACTCTTTGGTGAAGCCCCGGCTAGCTTCAGCGTCTTGCCCGCCGCATTGACTGTCCTTATCTGAGTAGCAGCGCGGCTTTAGCCCCGCCATAAGTCCCTAATGCCACCTTAAAAGGCGGCACCTACATTTTTGCTAGGTACATTATTTGTTAGAAGGCTGATGTCTTTCCACTAGCGCTTTTATACTGGGAGCGTCTTGAACAAGCTGGTCTAGCGAGACTTCTTCTCCAGTTATGTTAAAAGCTTTCCTCGTTGTCTGAGAGACCACCACAACGCTGAAGGGCTGCTTGGTGCCAGAGCATGAAATGCTGTTACCGATGCGCTGGCAGTTCAGTGACGACTTTGTCACCGGGATCAAGGTGACTCCATTGACGGTCACGGGCTTGTCGGTTCCTATTTTCCTTTCCATTTCGATAGCGCCAGTGTTTTTATAGCTCTAATTGTTGGCAGCGAGAAGGCAAATCCGGCGAGGGGTGCAATGAGATGGATAGGCTGCATTCTTACTGCTCCAAAGAAGTGGCCTTGAAGGAAAGCATCACCAGTGAAGGAAGGCTCGACTTTTATCTGGTAGGGGAGGAATGAGGTAAGCAAGTTAACCGGGGCAATAAAGGCGAAGAGAAGTCCTGTATCAGCCGGGTTATCAAGCCCTATTTTGAGGTTTGCTACGAGATCTCTAATCTTAAGGCGTCTGAGGATACTTCTGAGCAAGCGTGTGATTTGTCTTAGCATGCCTTTGGTTCGTAGGACTTCGAAGATGACTCTGGCATCCCTCCCCCAGGCTCCGGGTTTTCGCTTATGCTCAGCTGTTGTCTTTTTCTCTTCAGGCCTCTTCTTTTTGCTTACTTCAGTTTTGACCAAGCCGAAGAGCCATGACAGCTTCATGCTGAACCTTGGCCTTCTATCTGTATTGAAGCGGAGTGCGAGGTCGAGTGGCACGCAGAGGAGCAGTGCGATGAGTACAGCCAGGCTAACTAGAACAACGATAGCCCACAACTGTCTTTACCCTTCCTTTTTTCGTCCCCCCCACTTTTCGGTGATTTTCGCTGCGATGTCCGGTATGGTTTCGCTCAATTTCTCTATCGCTGTTGCCATACCTCCCTTGATTGGCTCTATCCTGGTACCATCCTTATCTATGACAATAATGGCAATAGGCCTTACACCAGCACCACCACCAGTGCCACCGCCGCCACTTTCAGTGGCTTCCTTGGTCTCACCTTTACCTGAGCCACTTCCGGCAGCAAAGCCAAATCCGACGCTAAGCAGTGGAATCAGAGTGGTACCTTCGATAGTTATGGGCTCACCTACTACGGTCTTAGCGTCAAGCACCTTCTCGATTTCTCCGAGTGTTGTCTTAATCAGTTTTTCAACGTCTTCCATCGTTGCCTCCTAAGTCATTCTCTCTATGGCAAGAAACATTATACCACGGTATACACGTATGCTGTTAAGAGATTGTCGAGTAATTCCTCTCTGTCACTGCCAGCCCTTCGCCGCGTGTCATTCTGACCCTGAACGAAGTGAAGGGGAAGAATCTCATCGTACTCTCCCCCACCGAGATTCCTCGGTCGCAGAGTTTACCCTGAGTTGAGATTCTTCAGTCGCTTCGCTCCTTCAGAATGACATTGAACGAAGGGTTCCCGCAGAATGATGGAGGGAATGTGGATGGCACGTCATCCAGGCTCTTCATAAAGGCAAATAAACAGTCTCGTTAAGGCGGAAGCTCTTATTCGACCTTAACCTGAATTATGACATCCCCGGGCTGGCCGTCAGTTATTTGGCGGGCATTTCTTAGTCTTACCTTCATCCCGCTTTTTATGCCGGCTGGAATCTTTACCCTTAGTTTCTTGCCTCTCCGAATCAGGTCTTTTTCTAAACCTTGGGCAGCCTAGTCTTTAGTGATGGTTATCTCATATTTAACGTCATGACGTTGGGGTCTTTGAGCTTGGCGAAGTATTTCGTCTAAATTAATACCGGTGGGAGTCTCAAACTTGACCCCGCCTGGACCACCAAACCCAGTACTGAATACCCTGAATGAGACCCCCTTACCTTTGAACAATTCCCCGAATATGTCGTCAAGGAAGCCGAACCCAAGACCAGCACCACCGAAATCCTTCATCAAATCCTCAAAGGTAGCCCTGGTAGAAGCGCTGCGGAAGATATCGCCAAAGTTGCCCACTGTGCCGAACTGGTCGTATTGTTTTCTCTTTTTAGGGTTACCCAATACACCGTAGGCCTCATTTATTTCCTTGAACTTCTCGTTGGCCCAATTTTCTTTCCCTTGATTGCGGTCTGGGTGGTATTGCATAGCCAGCTTTCTATAGGCTTTTTTAATCTGTTCGTCTGTGGCATCTCTCGGCACTCCGAGAATGTGATAATAGTCTTTGGCCATTGGCGGTTTCCAGGGGCTGTTATCGGGCTAGCTGTTTATCAAAATTCGTCTTCGAGAGATTTAGGTTGCTGATTGGCTATCGCCTTCCGTCTCCCTCTTTGACGCACGGTCACGAAGCCAGCGGTGAATTTCATCGAGGGCTGGTGGGGCAACGTTGAATACTTCGACATCATCAGGGAATTGCACCCTGTGCCCTTCTCTGATGAACAGTATAGCTATTTCATCGACTTTAAGCGTTTCATCTATTTTTTTGCTGATATGTTCGTATCTTTTTCTGGAGGCTTCCATATAAAATTCGGAGACTTTTCTTGCTGCAGTGTTGCTCAACAAGCCCACCAAGAGGCATCTCTCCCAGTCCATACATTCTGCGGCCAGTTCCATGTCCTCGATCACCTCAAGTTTAGCACCGTTCTGGCACTTTTGCTTGGCGATTTGGCAGCTTTTGGGGTTAAGTTTCTCCATGATTTTGAGGCCATCCTCGCCGCCCAAGCTGATTGATTCGTGATAAACCCGGCTAACCTTACTTAATTTTGTCTCCAGGTTTCCTATATGCTCGTCCACCTGTTTCCAGTAGAGGTCCAATCTTTCGATGTACTCGGGCGGGGCATCTTCATATGAATATATTAGTGGGACAAGGAGAAGCCTCCTCCCCTGCTTGAAACTATCTGCTTCTGGTTTACTGATTTTGCCTAGCTCCTGTGCCATGTTTATTCTCCTTTCTCCTAGTTTATCACATGGCCCTTTCTCTTAAAAACAGACTACATACTGAGATTGTTTATTAACAATCCATTCCTAACGTAGCCTCGACCCTTTAGGGTCGAGTTCACGAGGCTATCCCGCAAAGCGGGACGTGTGCTACATGTTTTATATTAGCGAGGCTCCTGTCCCGACCCGGCCGCCCCGCGACCCAGGTCGTGGAAAAGCCTCGCACTACGTTGATAAACAATCTACTACATACTTAGTCTTGAGGCTGCTTGGATTCCAAGAGGTGACGGAACAGTTTGGCAAAATTCTACATGCGAATCGGCTAATGTTGGGTTTAGATAGCGCGCCTAGAGGGATTCGAACCCACGACCCCCGGTTCCGAAGACCGGTGCTCTTGTCCGCTGAGCTATAGGCGCAGGTGGTGCTGTGAATCTCAGTTTTTTGAGGGCTCGTTAATATTGGGGTGAGCGGAGGGATTCGAACCCTCGTTCTCCAGGGCCACAACCTGGCGCC
>JBBISW010000104.1:0-4705 GCA_037441105.1 Chloroflexota bacterium | reverse complement strand
CTCAGCCAGACGTCTTTGTGGCAAATGAACCCTGGCACAGAGACTATCTGAATAACAAGCCCCAGATTGAAACCTTCTCATACTTGGTGACCGTTTTTTGTTTTTCTACCTCAACAGGCACTTGACGGTATTTAGTTACTTCCCTATATTCAGTACGCTCGGTAGTCCTGGCTACAGTCTCGTCCCATTTCAAAACCAGTGTCAGCCTGGCATATTTGCCAGTCCTTATATAGTCCGTAGAAAAGCGCATGACATACATCCCCGAGTAGTTAGGCACAAACTGGAAATCGTCAGACTGTGTAGCAACCTCTGAGCCTTTATACTTGTAAACTATATTGAAATTAGGGTCACTAACCGTAACATAAAATGCGTTAGAGAAATCTTCAACTTCCCAGGAACCTGAAGCTACAGGATTCGACTTCCCTTTCAAATCAATTGTAAAGTAAACCTCGGTCCCCCAGCGGTCAGGCATGACCCTTCGACCCAATTCGACCAACGTACCATCATAGAAAGTCTCGGATTTCTTTTCCATTACCCCTCCAATAACTTTATAGGGTTCACGTTCGGTATAAGCTTCTTGCTTATACTCGGTCTCAGTATAGGTCTCAACAACCTCCACCGGCACCTTTATAAAAGGAATAGCAAAGGCAATACAAATAATCACTATTGCCGACCCCAGACCGATTGCTATAGGTTTCCAGCTATTCCCTCTCGCTTTTGGTTCCTTTTTGTAAACAATGTCTGGTGTCTCAAAGGCCATTTTCTCTCCTCCCATTAAACATCCTTGTTATGCACATACTTGTCAATATAGCACTGCGTCCGATTTTGAGCAAGCCGTTTACTGTTTTCGCCTCAATTATAACACCTAGTGAGGCTGAAAAATAACATCCTACACCACCTTCAGAGAGAATTCGTAAATGGCCTCTCAACCCGGCACTTTGCTCAGAGCAATATGCCATGATATGATACCGTCTCACGGGCTAGCAACGGCCAATATCCTGTGTGAGAGGAATTAAGGAGCTGACATGTGGATTAAAGAACCAGGCAAAGTCACTGACAGGTTAGATTTCCTGGGAACAACTGACAATTGTCTATATATGCTCAAGGGCAAAGAGGCTATGATTATCGGTGGCGGCATGAGCTGGGTAGCACCATCTCTGGAGAAACAGTTCTCGAAAATGGAGCTCACGTCTGAAAGAATTAGGTATCTGGTCATTTCGCACTCCCACTTCGACCACTGTGGAGCCGTGCCTTATCTGAAGAGGAAATTTCCCCATACTCAGATACTCGCTTCAGCATACTCAGAAAGGGTGTTTTCCAAGGAAAAGGCGGTGAATTTCATCGCTGCTACCAATAAGCACATGATTGACAGGCTGGGGCTTCAAAGCGAATATGAAAGGTTGAATTTGAGGTTCGATGGGATTCAGGTTGACCGCGTTGTTGGTGAAAACGACATCATAGACCTGGGTGACGGCGTAAAAGTCCACTTCATAGAGGTGCCAGGTCACACCCAGTGTTCGATTGCAACGTATGTACCTAAGTTAAAGGCCTTGTTCCCGTCTGATGCTGCTCCACCTCCCACAGATGACGCAGACGGGGTGTTCTTTCCCGGGCCGCAATATGACTTCGGTATGTATAAGCAATCGCTGGAGAGGCTAGCTAGCTGTGAAATTGAAATATGTGCCTTTGAACATTACGGTGCTGTCATCGGTGACGAGGCAAGAAAAATCTTGCAGGATGGGCTACGCCAAACCGAGAAGTTTAAGGACCTGATTATCGAGCTATATCAACGGACAGGAGACTTCGACCAGACAGTCAAAAGAGCCGCTGCTGAAACTATGCAGAGGAATGAATTCGACTTCATGGATAAGGAAGTCCAGCTCACCGTTTTAACCACTGTAATCCGCAAGATATTGAGCTACGCCAAACTACTTGACGAGCCACCCACACCGTGATTACCTTTACAGAGCAGCTTTTTAGCTTCTACTGTGACTTGGATTTCTCTAGGAGGGAGGCCGAGCCCTGCCTTATATCCTGACGCGAAGTAACTGCGGTGACCGCCTCATAGCTTAAACCTAATTCCAAGGGGTAAGACACAGCCACATTGATGGCTCGCTTGGCGCCCTGGATTAGAGCCGGGGCGACAGCGGCAATTTCCTGGGCAAGTTTCCTCGCTTCCTCCATAAGTTTATCGAGGGGATAAACATGTTCCACCAGCCCAATCCTCAAAGCTTCAGCAGCGTCTATTCTCCGGCCGGTATATATAAGCTCCTTAGCTTTACCAGCACCAACAATCTTGGTCAGGCGCTGTGTGCCTCCAACGTCAGGTATACTGCCCATCTGCACTTCAGGCACACTAAATATAGCGGTTTCCGAGGCAAGCCTGATATCACAAACCAGGGCCAGTTCAAGGCCAATCCCTAAACAGTAGCCGTTAATGGCGGCTATAACTGGCACTGGAAGAGTCTCGAACATGGCATAGATTTGTCCCGCCATTTGAAGGGCTTCAAACTCAGAACGAACTGCCCTGCTGGTCAATATGCCCTCGCCGGACATAGCCGCTTTGAGGTCTAAACCAGAGGAGAAAGCGCGGTCGCCGGCACCGGTGATTATGGCAACTCGGATTTCAGTCTCAGATAGTATATGCTCAGTAGCCACTCTAAGCCCCTCGAGCACACCACCATCAATGGCATTTCTAATTTCAGGTCGGTTAAGCGTAACCACCGCCACTTTGTCTTCTACACCCAGTAACACCTTCTTGTTATCAGCCATTTTTATCTCTCCTTCCAATATTTTCGCCCTTCAAAGGTTAAATTGAAACAATCAGGCCAGAGCAAAAATGCGAGTTCGCTTGCCAAGTAACGTGTTAAAATGGCTCTGATTTCTTTTTCAGCGCAGCGATCAAATTGTCTAGAGGTATCGCAGTCAGGGTCAAGGTTTGCAGACCTCCTCTGGCACTCAAATGTATCGCCAATTTAGCCGCGACTTCATCGCTTGGTGCCTCGACGATGTTGACGAAATCATACTGGCCCAGGAGACCATACTGAGCCAATATCTTGACTCCCATATACTCTACTTCCTTGTTAAGCTCCTTAAGCCACTCTGGATACTCTTCGATTTTTCGTCTCCCCTCGCCGGTAAGGGTGGTCAGCATAAGGTATACAGCCATCACTACCTCCTCTAAAATTTTTGCTCCTTAATTATATGCCCAGTCACCGTGAAATGCCAGTCCGTCTTTACAAAGCACCAACATCCCAAGCCTAGGTCTAACACCTTCTTGACAAGGACCACACCCCGTGCTAGTATATACCTCGTTATCCGAGGTACATCGGTCTCCGAGGTATATTTGCCTTAAAACCTGACGAGGGGCCAAGGCGGCAGCTTCATGCTAAACAAAGACTAGATGGAGGTGAAACATAATGAAATGGATAGGTTGGTCCATAGCCGTTCTCGGTATTTGGATTCTGCTTAGCGGGATTATAGGTGCCCTTAATTGGGTAAGCATCATCTGCGGTGTAGTAATCGCCGTACTAGCAATCATCGGAGCAATAAGGGCTTAGCCAGATCATAATGCGTGTAATTAATGGCTACAGCACCAAACCCTAGCAACTAACGGCAGCGCTGCTGCCTTGGCTTTATTGGAGGTGGGATATGTCCAGCATCGCTATTGTTGCCGATAGCATTGCTTGTATTACAAAAGAGCAGACTGAGAGGTACGGGATTAGGATAGTCTCGGCTAATATTCTATTTAATGGTCAGGTTTATCGAGACTTCGTTGATATAAGCCCAGCTCAAGCTTACGAGTTCCTTGAGAAAGCTCCAGAGTTTTGGAAAAGCTCCGCAGCCTCTCCCGAGGACTATGTTAAAGTCTATCATGAGCTTAGTGAATATGCTCAGAGCATCCTCGTAGTTACTATATCTTCAAAGCTAAGCATGTTCTACACCAGTGCTCAAATTGCTAAAGAAATAATCAAAGAAAAGTTGCCCCACATTGAAATCGATGTCCTTGATAGCAGGACTGCTGCTGCAGCCGAAGGCCTTATCGCTCTGGCAGCAGCTCGAGATGCTGCTGAAGGCAGGAATTTCAAAGAAGTCATTGCCACAGCCAAAAAAGTTAAAGAACGAGTCGGTTTTGTTGGTCTCTTGGAAACAATCCGTCATGTCTACAGAACCGGCAGGATACCTAGAATTGCCTCTGAGATAGGTTCGATACTTCCCGTTAAGCCCATTCTCACAAGTTCTAACGGAGCTATCCACTTCTCTGGTGCTGTAAGCACTAAACGGAGCGGGATTGAAAAAATGCTCCAGATAATGAGAAACCACGTAGGTAATTCAGAAATGGTTCATGTGGCAGTAATGCATGCCGATGCCCTTGAAGAAGCTGAAGAGCTTAAGGAGAGGATATCCACAGAATTTAACTGCGTTGAGCTTTTTATCACCGATTTCAGCCCTATTATGGGTTATGCTACCGGCCGAGGAACACTGGCTCTAGCTTTTTATAGAGGGGACTAGTGATGATTAATGATGCTTCAGTCGTGGTTTTTGGAGCATCTATTGTTCTTTTAATCCAAAGACAATCCTCGATTCTGGTTAATATATCCCCTCGTTCTCATCTTGCTTACAGTTCTGGAACGTTTTCAGATAAGCAGGACAATATCTGACGGTTGTTCAAGAGATGCTGCTAGTCACAATTAGGGCACCATAA
>JBBISW010000103.1:0-5056 GCA_037441105.1 Chloroflexota bacterium | reverse complement strand
CCACCTTGAAACGGAGTTAGTAGTAAATGCCAAATATTATAACACAAAGCAAATGTAGGGCGAGGCTTTAGCCTCGCTCGAAACGGACAGACTTGCCTGCCCCGACTCGGCGCCACCCCACCCCAATTTCACCGGGGTGAGAAGGCCTGTCCCTACATGCTTCCCCCGTGTCATTGCCAGCCCTTCCGCTGAAGGGCGTGGCAATCTCATCCCCTCACCCCACCTAGATTGCTTCGTCTGTTCCCTCGCTTTACTCGGGACGCCTCGCAATGACAAAAGAAGTAGTGACATCACCACGTCACTCGCGCTCCTTCAGAGATGACATTAAACAAAAGGCTCCCTCAGAATGACATGTGGGGGAATGAGATGGCCACGTCACGATTGCATCGGGATGTATCGGGGCTCCTCGCCATGACAGGAAAGGGAGCCAGATTGCCGCGTCACTCATGCTCCTCGCAATGACGGAAAGAAAAACAGGAGTAGCTTTTGCTTTCACCCTCACCCTATCCCTCTCCCGTCAAGGGAGAGGGAAACTGTGTAATGCGGGGCTTTAGCCTCGCTGGTCTCGACCCTTAAGGGTCGAGGCTACATTGGTGAGCTAAGAGTCGAGGTTACATGTAAATTGGTGATGGGCGACCCTGAAGGGTCGTGGCTAAACGGGCGACCTTAAAAGGTCGCACTACATTCGTTGGCTAATTAAGAAGGAAACCGAGATTGCCACGTCCCCCGATTTATCGGGGGACTCGCAAAGACAGCGAGCGGCTGCCTTGACGGTTAGAGCGGGACATTGCTACAATGCACTATCTATCAAGGGGCAAACTGCTAGGAACGAGGTATAACAAGTGCATCATTTTACTGCAGAGAAAATCCGTAACGTCGCCCTGCTGTCACATTCGGGGGCCGGCAAAACATCACTGGCGGAAGCAGTGCTTTTCAGTTCCGGGGCAATCAGCCGCTTAGGCAACGTGGCTGACGGCACAACCACTTCCGACTACGACCCTGCCGAGATAAGGCGCCAAATCAGCATTAACCTGTCATTACTCCCCTGCCAGTGGAAAGACTGTAAACTGAATCTCATTGATACCCCCGGCTACCCTGATTTTGTCGCCGAAGTTAAGGCGGGATTGGCCGTTAGCGAAGGGGCAATGATTGTAGTATGTGCTGTATCCAGCGTGGAGGTAGGCACTGAGCAAGCGTGGCGGTATGTTAGCCAGGCAAAACTGCCCTGCCTCATTTTCGTCAATAAGATGGACCGTGAGAATGCCAGCTTCTCTAATGTTCTAAAAGACATCCAAACCAAACTGGGGACAAAATGCTTGCCTGTTCAATTGCCCATAGGCTCTCAGAAAGATTTCCAGGGAGTAATAGATTTAATAACGAAGAAGGCATATACCGGCACTCCACTGAAGGAGACCGAAATGCCTTCGGCTATGGCTAGCGATGTCAATTCTTACCGGGAGAAGCTAGTCGAAGCAGTGGTAGAGGTTGACGACGAGCTTATCGCCAAGTATCTGGATGGAGAAGAGATAAGTGAAGAACAGATTTACCGCTGCCTGAAGGAGGCTACAAGGCTGGGCAAAGTTGTGCCAGTACTGGTTGGTTCTGCTTTAAAGAACATTGCCATTGCCCCTCTCATGGATGCCATCCACGACTATCTGCCCTCACCTAAAGAAAAAGGTTCCCTGAAAGTTACTAACGCTTCGACGGGAAAAGAGGAGGCAGTGGAGCCGGCTGCTGAATCACCGCTGTCTGCCCTGGTGTTCAAGACTACCAACGACCCACGTGCAGGCAGAATTAGCTACTTCAGAGTTCATTCTGGGACTATCTCCAGCAACTCACAGGTGTGGAATGCCAACAAAAGCGCCATGGAGCGAATAGGACAGCTTTTTGTCCTGCGCGGCAAAGCACAAGAGCCGGCAGCCCAACTCAGCGCTGGAGACATCGGTGCGGTAGCTAAACTGGCATCAACCGCCACAGGAGATACCCTTGGCTCACGCGAGCATCCGCTGAAGCTCGCCCCTATTGAGTTCCCCCAGCCAGTGCTGAATATGGCAGTCCATCCTAAAGCGAGAGCTGATTTAGACAAAATGAGCACGGCATTACCTAAAGTCTGCGAAGAGGACCTGACGCTGAGAGTGCAACGGGAGGCTGATATCGGCGAGATACTCCTCGGGGGAATGGGAGAAACTCATCTTGATGTCGCCGCTGAGAGATTGTCGAGCAAGTTCGGTGTAGAAGTTAACCTCCAGCGACCTAAAGTCCCTTACAAAGAGACAATTACTGTGACAACCCAGGCGGAGTACAAACACAAGAAGCAAACCGGTGGTCATGGCCAGTATGGTCATGTCCTTTTGGAACTAGAGCCATTGCCCAGGGGTACTGGATTTGAATTTACCGAGAGGGTAGTCGGCGGAGCAGTGCCCAGGAACTACATTCCGGCTGTCGAAAAGGGGGTAAATGAAGCTAGATTTGAAGGAGTTGTAGCCGGATATCCTGTGGTTGATGTCAGGGCAACGCTTTATGATGGGAGCTCTCACCCGGTGGATTCGTCAGACATGTCCTTCAAGATTGCCGCGGCGCAGGCCTTAAAAAAGGGACTGACTGAAGGGCAGCCAGTCTTGCTTGAACCGATTGTGAATATGACAATCACCGTGCCGGACACTTTTACCGGTGACATAATCGGTGACCTCAATACCAAACGAGCCCGTGTTCTGGGGATGACACCGTCAGAAGGAGTTAATGTCATCCAGGCACAGGCGCCGCTGGCAGAAGTCCTGCGGTACTCAGTTGACCTGAGGTCAATGACTCAAGGGCGCGGCACCTTCACCACTGAATTCAGCCACTATGAAGATGTGCCGGCACAAGTCGCTCAGAAAATCATTGCTCAGAAAACCAGTGCTTAACCAGTACTAAGTTGCGGTTAAGTATAATTATTTCCCGTTCATGGTGAGCTTGTCGAACCATGAGATTTTGCCCTTCGACAGGCTCAGGGTGAGCATAACCGGGACAGCCTTTATATTACGGTCTTTATTGCAACTAAGTACAGTCCCCACTAGCCAGCCAGGAGCTCTTTGACCTTCTCGGTAAAGGCAGGCAGGACCTGCTTCCAGTCGCCCACAACTCCAAAGCGAGCTTCCTTGAATATATTGGCTTCCGGGTCTTTGTTGATAGCTATTATGTTTTTGGCGCTAGAACACCCAGCTAAATGCTGGCTGGCTCCAGAAACAGCGACCGCAATATAAAGCTCAGGGGTGACGATTTTGCCAGTAAGACCGACCTGTATTGTGTCCGGCACCCACTTGTTGTCACAAGGCGGCCTGGAGGCACCCACTGCTCCCTTCAACACCCTGGCCAGCTCTTCCAACTGCTTAAAGCCTTCAGGGCCACCGATACCTCTTCCACCGGCTACTATCGCCTGGGCATCTTCAAGCTTTATCCCGGCCACCTCCTCTTTTACCGTCTCTATCACCTTTGTCCTAATCTTCGCCGGGTCTAGCTCAACCTTGATAGCTGTAATCTCTCCCTTTCTCGATTGGTTAGGCTCCAATGGCGACATCGCCTTCTGCCTGACCGTTGCCATCTGGGGCAAGGTCTCTGCGGTAAAGGTAGCCCGAGCATTACCACCATAAACTGGCCTAGTCTGCTGGAGTAATTTCGTCCCTGGGTCAATACTGAGTTCGATGCAATCCATAGCCAGGCTAACGCCCAATCTGAAGGCCAGTCTGGGAGCTAAATCGCGTCCCACAGGCGTTTGTCCCAGCAGTAAAATCCGTGGCGAAACATCTTTAACCGCTTTTTCTAACACAGTAACATATGAATCCGTCTGGTATTCCTTTAACAGCGCATCCTCGGCAGTGTATACCTTGTCGGCACCGTAGGCGACAGCCTTTTGCGGTGCTTCACCTAATTTGTCGCCAACCAGTACGCAGAGTAACTCCTCTTTCAGCTCGTCGGCGAGCCGCCGTCCACATCCCAGTAGCTCGGTGGTAATTGAAGATAGCTTCCCGTCCACTATCTCGCCATAGACCATAACACCTTTGTTTTCAGCCATTATAACCTCCTGTGGTTGATTCTACTTAATTAATTCTAAATTAGATTACTTTTGCCTCTCTGAGTCTCGCGGCTAGTTTGGCGCCAGCTTCTGCCGGGCTATCCGCTTCTATGACCTCGCACTTGCCCTCTTTAACCGGCTGGAAAAGCTTAAGAAGCTTGGTCCGTCGGCCAGCGGCACCTACTTGTGAGGGCTCGAGCCCGATATCGGCCGGTTTCCAGACTGTCGGTTGCTTCTTGGCCGCTGCCATGATTCCCTTAAGAGTGGCATAGCGGGCCTCACCTAGCTCGTTGCTGACTGTGATTAAAGCGGGGAGTGTTACCTCGATGACCTGATAACCATCGGCGATAACCCGCTCTACCTTAGCCTTGCCGTCAACAACTTCTACCTTCTTAGCCACAGTAACGCTGGGAATTTCGAGTATTTCAGCAATGCCGGAGCCAACCTGCCCAGCATCCCAGTCTGCTGCCTGACGACCGCAGAAAATGAGGTCAAATTCTCCTGCCTTCTTGATTGCCATAGCCAGAGCGTAGGCGATAGACCAGCTATCACCGCCTTCGAAAGCTTCGTCTTCGAGAAGAATGAGTTCGTCAGCGCCCATGGACAGAGGCTTCTTAACAACATCACGGAGCAGATTATTGCCCAGGCTTAGAACTGTAATCTTGCCCCCAATTGCATCTTTGATTCGGAGCGCTGCTTCAACAGCTTGCTCATCAAAGGGGCTGATAACCGGGGGCACTCCTGGGGGTGGGATTACCTTGTTACTGGATGGGTCGATCTTGAAACTGGCGGGTGGTGCTTCAGGGTCAAGCACTTGCTTGCAACAAACAATCATGTTTACAGGCACCTTTCTTTCCTCCTTTCTGATATCAAAAGATTTTAGCTATCAAACCTAGCCAATCGCATACTTTAAGACAAATTTCGCTTTTTGTCAAATTAAACATCTTACAGTGTTAGGAAAAGTTGAAAAGTGGACTCCTGTAAAATTCAAAAGTGGACTCTAGG
>JBBISW010000102.1:0-5461 GCA_037441105.1 Chloroflexota bacterium | reverse complement strand
TGGCAACACGGAAAATGTGCGTATCCACCGGCAATGCCGGCATCCCCAAGGCAAAAAGCAATACACAGCTAGCCGTCTTCATGCCTACTCCTGGTAATTGCCGCAGCCAATCTCTGGCTTCGTCCACAGACATCTGCCTCAAAAAGCCAAGCTCAAAATCGCCTTGTTTTCGCCGTATCTCCTCAAGAACCCGCTTAATATAACCTGCTTTGACCTCTCCCAGACCACCAGCCCTGATAGAATCAGCAATCTCGCCAACACCGGCATCAGCTATGTCATCCCAACCAGCAAAAGAAGTCAGAAGCGACTCAAAGGCTCGGCCGGAGTTTCTATCCGATGTATTCTGGGAAAGAATCGTTTGAACCAGCACCGAAATCGGACTCTGCCGCGATCGCCACCGTCGTTTCCCATACTCCGCACTCAATAACTTAAGGACTTGCCCAACGCTTATGTTACCCATTATAACCATCCACAAAGTATTATACAGCACAAACGTAGGGATAGACCTTCAGGTCTGTCCTTAAATCTAAAAATCAGACAGGTCTTTAGACTTGGACCTACATCTCTCCTTGCCATTCTGAGACCTTCCCCTGTCATTCTAAGACCTTCCCCCTGTCATTCTGAGTGAAGCGAAGAATCTAGGTCGTTCACGGAGCTTACTCAGAGTAAGATTCTTCAGTCGCTTCGCTCCTTCAGAATGACATAAAGCAAAAGGCTCAGGGTGACAAAATAAACTCCTCCAAACTCAGATGGTAGGACACAATACCCCTTTTGGTGCTATAATTATCTCACTAGAAATGGTAGGGGTGACTAATGGATGAACTCAAGGTATTCACCGGCAATGCCCACCCGATTCTAGCCCAGGCAGTATGTGAATATCTGGGCATACCACTGGGCAAAGCCGAGGTCTTCGAATTCAGCAACGAAAATATCTTCTGCCGCATCCTAGAAAACGTCCGTGAACGAGATGTCTTCATCATCCAACCCTTATCCTCACCGGTTAACAAAAACCTGGTAGAACTCCTTATAATGATTGATGCCTTCAAGCGAGCCTCCGCCGGTAGAATCACCGCCGTCATCCCCTACTACGCTTACGGCCGCACCGACAAAAAAGACCAGCCTCGCGTGCCTATCACCGCCAGGTTAATAGCTGACCTCCTCACCACCGCTGGCGCCAATCGCCTTCTAACCATAGACCTCCACGCCGCCCAAATCCAGGGCTTTTTCAACATACCCGTGGACGAACTCACCACTCTATTTATCCTCAGCGACTACTGGAAGCAGAAAGCGCTGGATAACCTGGTAGTAGTCGCCACCGATATCGGTATATCCGCACATGCCCGTGATATGGCAGCCAAGCTCAATGCACCACTGGCTATCATTGAAAAAAGGCGACTGGGCAATGTAGATGCCACCGGAACCCTCAACGTCATCGGCGAGGTTGAAGGTATGCGTGCCTTAACTATCGATGATGAAATCGACACCGCAGGTTCCCTGGTAGGCGTCATCAACACCCTTTTAGAGCACGGAGCCACCGAAGTCTATGCCTGTTGCACTCACCCCGTATTCTCAGGACCAGCTAAAGAACGAATAGCTAAATCGCCGGTTAAAGAAGTGGTCGTCACTGATACCCTCCCTGTGGGCAAGGAAAAGCAACTGGACAAAATCACCGTCCTGCCCATAGCTCCACTTCTCGGCGAAGCCATACACCGCATTCACACCGGCCTCTCTATAGGTGCCATGTTCGAGTAAGAAACTATGCTTAAGTGGCTCGGTAGCCTTGTAGATTCCAACGAAAAAGAACTGAAGCGTCTGGAGCCTATCGTAGTTCAGACAAATTCGCTGGAACCGGAATTCCAGAAGCTCAGCGACGCTGAACTTCGTGCCAAGACCGATGAGTTCAAGGCTCGTCTGAAAAACGGCGAGACGCTGGATGACCTCCTGCCCGAAGCCTTCGCTGCCGCCAGAGAAGCCGCCAGGCGTACCATAGGCGAGCGTCACTTCGATGTCCAGCTTATGGGCGGCATCGTCCTCCACCAGGGCAAGATCGCTGAGATGAAAACCGGCGAAGGTAAGACTCTCGTCGCCACCCTTCCCCTATACTTGAACGCACTTACAGGTCAAGGCTGCCATCTCATCACCGTCAACGATTACCTGGCAAGGCGTGATGCCTACTGGATGGGCCCGATATACCATGCGCTAGGCCTAACGGTCGCCAGCATCTATCCACCTCAGAGTCCCGCAGAACATCTGCCAGCTCGCCTCTATGACCCCGGTTATACTGATGAAAAAGACACTCGCTGGCCCCATTTCCGCCCCATCACCCGCCGCCAGGCTTATGAAGCCGATGTAACCTACGGCACCAACAACGAATTCGGCTTCGACTACCTCAGGGACAACATGGCTATAGACCTATCCCAGTGCGTCCAGCGTCCGCTTAACTATGCCATCGTTGACGAGGTAGATAACATCCTAATTGACGAAGCCCGCACCCCACTCATAATCAGCGGTGCTGCTGAAGAAGCTACCGAAAAATATAACGTCTTTGCCCGCCTGGTGCCAGGACTCAAACGAGACGAAGACTACACCATTGAAGAAAAAGAACGTCAGGTCTACCTCACCGAATCCGGTATGACCAGGATGGAAAAATGGCTCCGACGAGATGGCTTGCTCAAAGCCCCAAGCCTCTACGACCCGGCTAACTATAGCCTGAACCAGTACATGGAAAATGCCCTTAAAGCCCATGTGCTGTTCAAGAGAGACCGCGACTATGTGGTCAAAGATGGGCAGGTTATCATAGTAGATGAGTTCACTGGCCGGCTGATGTTCGGTCGAAGATACTCAGAGGGACTTCACCAGGCTATCGAAGCCAAAGAAAGGGTCAAAATCCAGCGAGAAAGCGTAACTTTGGCCACCATCACCTTCCAGAACTACTTCCGCCTCTATAACAAACTGGCTGGCATGACCGGCACCGCAGCCACCGAAGCCGAGGAATTCCATAAGATTTACAAGCTTGAGGTGGTCGTCATCCCCACAAATAAACCGATGATTCGTATTGACAACTCTGACCAGATTTACAAAGATGAAGAGACCAAATTCAAAGCTGTCGCCAGAGAAATCGAGAGTTTCAACAAGCAGGGCACGCCGGTGCTCATAGGCACCGTATCCATCGAGAAATCCGAGCTTTTAAGCAACCTGCTAAAAAGAAAGGGCATACCTCACCAGGTGCTCAACGCCAAAAACCATGAAAAGGAAGCTACTATTATCGCCCAGGCCGGACGCATAGGCGCCGTCACCGTCGCCACCAACATGGCAGGACGCGGCGTTGACATCATCCTCGGTGGCAATCCTGCCCAGCGTGATAGGAACGAATGGCAGGAGGAGCATAACAGGGTAATCCAGCTCGGCGGTCTTCACGTCGTCGGCACTGAGCGCCACGAGGCCAGACGCATTGACAACCAGCTCCGCGGCCGCTCCGGAAGACAGGGCGACCCCGGCAGCTCTCGCTTCTATGTCTCCCTGGAGGATGATGTTGTCCGCCGCTTTGGCGGCGACCGCGTCAAGGGCTTTATGGACTGGGCTGGCTTTGATGAAAACACGCCCATTGAACACTCTATGGTCAGCAAAGCCATAGAAAATGCCCAGATGAGGGTCGAAGGCTACCACTTCGACATCCGCAAACACCTGGTTGATTATGACGATGTGGTCAACAAGCACCGTGAAGTAATCTACGCCGAGCGAAGAAAAATTCTTGAGGGCGCTGACCTCAAGGCAAACATCCTGTCCATGGTTCAAGATGAAATCGAAAAAACCGTAGCCGCCCGTTGCAGCAGCGAGCTAATGGAGCCAGATTTCGCCGGCTTAATCGAAGACCTTGCCACCATCTTCCCACCGACACCTGAGCTCAATCCCAACACCCTGTCTCAGATGAAGCCAAAGCAAATCACCGAAAACCTGATTAACTATGCTGAACAACTGTATGAGCAACGAGAAAAAGAGATAGGCACCGAAAACATGCGGCTTTTAGAGAGGCTGGTGATGCTGCGGGCTATTGACAGCTTATGGAAAGACCATCTCACCGCTATGGACCACCTTCGCCAGCAGGCAGGACTTTTTGCTATGCGGCAGATTGAGCCCATAGTTGTCTACAAAAAAGAAGGCCACGCACTGTTCCAGAGCCTCATCGCCGGCATCAATTATGAGGTCATCCACACCATCTACAAAGTAAACATCACGGTAAAACAAGCCCCAGCTCAGAGGCAACCCCAAAAAGTCGCTGTCCCCGCCGGTAGAAAAGTCGGCCGCAACGAGCCCTGCCCCTGCGGCTCAGGCAGAAAATACAAGCACTGCTGCGGCAGATAGAACCTCCACCAACCAATGTAGCTGCGCCCCTTTAGGGTCGCACATAATAATGTCATTGCGGATCTTTCCCTTCCTGTCATTGCGAGTCCCGATGCAATCGGGACGTGGCAATCTCAGTCCCTTTGCCCGTCATCCTGCACCCTGCCCCTTGTCATTCTGATCCCGATTTATCGGGAGAAGAATCTCCACTCAGAACAAACTCCGCGAAGAATCTCCCGGAGGGACAGACCTTCAGATCTGTCTGCCTGGGTAACCAAGAGCAATCTCCTGGCTCACTGATCCTCAAAAGATATTGTTATCGCTCACCAATTTTGATATGCTAATCCCAATAAGGATATACTCCAGTAGGCCTGATATGAAAACACTAATCGGCATACCAGACAACTTAATGCATGAACTATTAAAAGAAACCCAAGCCAAAACAAAGAAAGAAGCCGTAGTCAGAGCTATAGAAACCTATCTCAACCTAAAAAAGAGGCAGAGGCTGGCATCGCTCATCGGCAACTATGAATTCGGGTATGCAGCACAGGAGTTGGATAAAATAAGGGCTGATAGAGTGGAGCAATTGACGTCTCAACTCAAAGCTGCGGTAGATTGTACAAGGAGGAAACATGAGCCGAATCAAAGAACCAACAGAAGTTGAAGTCAAGGTGGACCTTTCTGTTAAAGACTTGATTACCGCCTTACGAGGATTAAATGACGAGGACAGAGAGTTCTTTATTGAAAACCTCTTAGCTGCGACCAGCCCTGAATATCTGAAAAGTATCAAGCAAGCAAGAAAGGACTACAAAGAAGGAAAAACCGTTCCCTTTGAGAAGGCGTTCAAGGGATAGGTCAAGCCTGCATGAAATACAAGGTCATCCTTACCAGAAGAGCAGCAAAAGATATTTCTAGTTTGGAGCCAGAGGTTAAAGACAGGATAGCAGAGGCTTTGACAAAATACAGTGAAGACCCTTTAAGTTATGCCAAGAAAATGGTTGACCCAAGTTTAGGAACTTACCGGTTTAGGATTGGAGATTACAGGGCAATCTTCGATATCGTAGGTGAAGAAATAGTAATATTGCGCGTCGGCCACCGAAGGGAGATTTATCGGAAGTGA
>JBBISW010000101.1:0-5497 GCA_037441105.1 Chloroflexota bacterium | reverse complement strand
AGTGGCCGTTGAGCTGGGCCCCTGGAGTGGATACCATGTCTTGGCACAGCACCGAACTTGTTATTTTGCAGAGCGATGTGTCGGTTACTTGATTAGCGCCTTTATGCCGAGGGGCATGACAATATCAGTTAGGAACCTCGGCGATGGCTTTTTTGAGGGGATTCCTCTGCTCCCTGGTGATGCTGTAGCGGATGCGGACAAGCCAAGCGAAGCTAAAGGTCGTTGACAGAAAGAGAAGTCCTCAGTATGACACGGCTGGCTTTTTCAGGATGCCGGAGAACTAGAGGACGCGCTTCCAGATTGTGCCCTTAGGTGTATCTTCAAGAGCTATACCTAGCTCGGCGAGGCGGCTTCGTATCATGTCAGCCAGTTGCCACTGCTTGGCTTGACGTAGCTCATTGCGAATCTCGATTAAAACTTCAATAAGAGGTTCAGCATCAAGCGGTGGCTTTGCCGGCTCCTCCAGCGTGAAACCCAGAACTCCAGCCAATTCTGCCAGGGTATACTGAGCCCCAGCTACAGCGTAATTCTCCTCCCGCGCCCGGTTGATCTCCCTGGCTAAATCGAAAAGCACAGCTATCGCCTGAGCGGTGTTAAAATCGTCATCCATGCTCTCGATAAACCGGCGCCTGAATGGCTCGCTATCAAGAGCAGTCTTTCCACCAGCATCTCCCCCGTCCTTGGTTGTCTGTCGCAGCCTCTCCATGCCAGTTTCGGCCGCTTTCAGCGTCTCTTCACTGTAGGTTAATGGGCTGCGGTAATGAGAACCAAGGATAAACAGGCGAATAGCATCAGGGCTATAGCGCTCCAGAGCCTGTTTCACAGTTATCAGGTTGCCCAGGGACTTGCTCATTTTATTTTCGCCTAGTTGCAGCAGCCCGTTATGCAACCAGTATCTGGCAAAAGGCACAACGCCGGTGAAGGCTTCTGACTGGGTTATCTCGTTCTCGTGGTGGGGGAAGATAAGGTCTTGTCCGCCGCCATGTATGTCGAGGCTATCACCGAGATATTTCAACGACATAGCGCTACACTCTATATGCCAGCCCGGCCTGCCCGCACCCCAGGGACTCGACCAGTAAGGCTCGCCTGGCTTGGCCGCTTTCCACACGGCGAAGTCCAACGGATATTCTTTCTTACCCTCTTCAGCAGAGCTTCGAGACAGCATCTCATCTAAATCCTGATGAGACAGCTTGCCGTAGCCAGTAAAGTTGTTGACCCGGAAGTAGACACTGCCATCGGACTCATAGGCATATCTTTTATCTATCAAGCCCTGTATGATTTCAATTATCTTGGGTATTTCCTCGGTCGCCTTGGGATAGACATGGGCTCGCTTTATGTTCAAAGCATCCATGTCGTTGAAGTATTCCTGAATATATTTTTCAGCCAGCTCTGATGCTGATACTCCCAGTTGTTGTGCCCTGTTAATTATCTTGTCATCTATGTCAGTAAAGTTCTGCACATGTTTCACCGTGTAGCCTTTGAACTCCAAATAGCGTCTGATGACATCGAAAATCACATAGCTCATGGCATGCCCGATATGGCAATCGTCATAAACGGTAACCCCGCAGACATATATATTCACCGTCTCACCCTTGGGGCGAAAATCCTCTTTTCGTCCCGATAGCGTACTAAATACTTTCATCTGATTTCTCCGAAGGTGAATTAGCAGGTGTCTTGGCTGCAGACCGCGTAGCTTTCAGAGTCTTTTCCAGCTCGGCGACCCTTTTTTCCAGGCTCTCAATCTTTTCCCAAACCGGGTCGGGCAATTTCTCCACAGTATCGGTATCAGGATTACGGATTTCAACCACCCTGCCCGGCACACCGACAACAGTGGCATTGGCCGGCACCGAGGTTATCACCACAGAACCAGCACCGACTTTTACATTGTCGCCGATGTTAATGGCTCCAATAAGCTTAGCCCCGGCACCAACAACCACATTGTTGCCCAAGGTCGGATGGCGCTTCTTTTTCAGCAAGCTGGTGCCACCTAAAGTAACCCCCTGATATACGGCGACATTATCTTTAATCTCTGAAGTCTCGCCGATTACCACCCCCATGCCATGGTCGATAAAAAAACCCTCCCCAATCTTAGCCCCGGGGTGGATTTCAATCCCGGTGAGAAAACGGCTGATATGTGAAATCAAGCGAGGGAAGAAGGGGATACGCCAGTTCCACAGGGTATGAGCCAAGCGGTGACACTGCCGGGCATGAAAGCCGGGGTAAGCGAAAAGGACTTCACAGACATTTCTCGCCGCCGGGTCATGCTCAAAGACAGCTTGTATATCCCTTCTGATGCTCCTGACAAGACTCATCAAGTCTTCCTCTTAGAAATTTTGACCTCTTCCACCGAAGCTACGGCATAGGCAGCTATACCCTCGCCCCGACCGGCAAATCCCAAACCGTCGGCGGTGGTAGCCTTGACCATCACCTGACCTAAAGCAATCCCCAGAGTCTGGCTAATGCGACCACGCATCTCCTCGATGAAAGACGATAGTTTGGGCTGCTGAGCCACAACAACCGCATCAATGTTTCCAATCTTAAAGCCTTTCCCTTTGAGTAACTTATTTACTTCATCCAGCAAAATCAAGCTGGAAATATCTTTATACCTTGGGTTCTCTGGCGGGAATTGATTGCCGATATCTCTCAACCCAGCGGCGCCGAGCAAGGCATCAATTATAGCATGAGTCAACACATCGGCATCACTATGGCCTGAGAGCCCTCTGTCAAACGGGATCTCAATTCCGCCTAGAACTAGCTTGCGTCCTGGGACTAAGGGATGTACATCATGACCGATTCCGACTCGCATTAGCCTATCTATTCCTCGCTATAACTTCAGCCAGAGCCAAATCCTCAGGCGTGGTTATCTTTATATTGTCATAAGACCCCATATAGAGCTTAACCTTGTATCCCATTTGCTCTACCAGGCTGGCATCATCGGTAACATCTCTACTTATCTGCTCATGAGCCTTAGTTATTATATCAAAGCGGAAAACCTGGGGGGTTTGCACCGCCCACAATTCCTCACGGTTAAGCGTTTCTCTAACCATCAGATTACCGTCACCAAGTTTAACGGTATCCTTAACCAGGACTGCTGCTACCGCTGCGCCAGTCTCCTGAGCTGCCTTTAAGCCATCCCGAATCAGCTCCAGCGTCAAAAAAGGACGGGCGCCATCATGTATAATCACCCAATCACAGCCTTTCAATTTACCGAGCCCTTGTCTTACAGAGTCCTGCCTTCTCTTGCCACCAAGACATACATCTACCACCTTAGACCAACATCTTTCCATGGCCACCTTCTGCCCCAAATCCAGGTTATTCTCATTAAGGACAATAACTATTTGGCTGAGTAGCTCACAGTTCTGACAAACGTCCACCGACCAGGCAACTAAAGGCTTGCCAGCTAGAGGCAAGAAGGCTTTATCTGTCCCGAGTCGCTGGCTGACACCTGCCGCAACGATAACAACCCCAGTTTGAGAAGGAATAGCTTGATGGTTTTTGATGTCATTGCGAGGAGCGCTAGCGACGAAGCAATCCCTAGAAGTACGGGTGAGATTGCTTCGCTTCGCTCGCAATGACAACTTTGGACTGTTAGGCACTCTCACTTCCTCGGTTGTCTGACAAGCCCTGAGCGAAGGGCTTCAGCTACAGTGCTCGCTGTCACAAGCTCGATACCTTTCACACTGGATGTAAATTTAGCCGAGGTCTCAGGAATCAGGCAACGCTTAAAGCCCAACCTAGCTGCTTCGGCAATCCGCCTTTCCAATTGAGGCACAGCTCTAAGCTCACCGCTCAGCCCAACTTCGCCAAGTACTGCAATCCCGGGGACGACTTGAGCATCTCGGTGGCTGGAGGCAATCGCCAGAGCGATACCTAAATCAGCAGCCGGCTCACCAATGCGCAAACCTCCGATAACATTAGTTATTATATCCTGATTGGAAAGATTAACCCCAGCACGCCTAGTAAGCACAGCGGCTATTAGAAGTAAACGGTTAAAGTCAACACCGTTAGCAATCCGCCGCGGGGGGCCAAAACTTGCCAGACTGGTCAAAGCCTGGATTTCCACCAGCAGCGGACGACTCCCCTCAAAAGTTGGCACCACAGCCGAACCAACTGCTCCATCCCGATGTGATACCAGAAAAGCTTCAGACGGGTTAGTCACCTCTATTAAACCTCCACCGCTCATCTCAAAAACGCCAACCTCATTGGTGGAACCAAAGCGATTCTTGTTACTCCGCAATATCCGATAGCTGCTAAAGGTCTCCCCTTCAAGATAGAGAACTACATCAACAATGTGTTCTAATACTCTAGGGCCGGCGATGGCCCCGTCTTTGGTTACATGCCCGGTAATAAGAACCGGGATTTCGACTCGCTTTGCCCATCGCATCAGCCTCAAGGTGCATTCGCGTATTTGGGTAACGCTACCCGGTGCTCCGGTCATTTCCTCAAGGAAAACAGTCTGGATAGAATCAACGACCACCAGATTCGGTGACAATTCGCTTAAGCGTCCCAGAATAACCTCGATATTGGTCTCGGGAAGAATATAAAGCCTATCACCGCCTATTCCCAGGCGCCCCGACCTCAGCTTAATCTGCTGGGACGACTCTTCACCAGAAACATATACTACCCTACCTCCCTTTTCAGCCACTGCCGATGAAGCCTGAAGCAGCAGGGTGGACTTTCCAATGCCCGGGTCGCCACCAACAAGCACCAAAGAGCCAAACACCAGACCACCACCCAGAACTCGATTAAGCTCAGTCAAAGGGAAAACCAAACGGGGAGATGTTTCAGTTGTCAGCCGGGAAAGCTCCCGGGGGACATTCTCCTCAGAATACAACCAGGTAGCTGTATGAGCAGGAGCGGTGACAACGGTCTCCACGAAACTATTCCACTCCTGGCAACCAGGGCAACGTCCCAGCCATTTTGGACTCTCCTTGCCGCACTGCTGGCAGACGAAAACAGTCTTGGACTTAGGCTTACTCAAATCACTAAACCCCAAATCACCAGTGACTCTACACGACCATTAACTAGTACCAAGTTGCATAAATTCGCTTATCTCCTCGCCCCTTGCGGGAGAGGATTAAGGTGAGGGGGTCACAGGGCCTTTTCACCCTCACCCTACCCTCTCCCATCGAGGGAGAGGGGGAATATATTTTAACATTGATTTGTGCAACTAAGTACTATTTTACTTATTAAACGTCATTGCGAGGCATCCCGAGTGGAACGAGGGAACAGCCGTGGCAATCTGAGTCTCTATTCTGTCATCGCGAGGGGCGTTAGCCCCGTGGCGATCTTGAGGAGAGGTATGGTAAGACTGCCACGCGGAGTCTATCTTGAGCCATGTGAGATTCTTCCCCTTCACTTCGTTCAGGGTCAGAATGACAGGAGGGGAAGGGCTCGCAATGACAGGTTGGGCTACCAGACACATCAAAAATCACCCAGCAACAGATTTGAATACCAAAAAGGGCGGGGGTTTATCGTTTTATGCTAATCCCGCCCT
>JBBISW010000100.1:0-5519 GCA_037441105.1 Chloroflexota bacterium | reverse complement strand
TGAATTCCTTTTTTTAATTTTGACTTGTCATTTTGCATTTTTATGTTTGATTTTTCCATTTCGCCTTGTTCAAAGCAGTCAGACTTCTTGACATCGCGGCTTGGAATAACCTATTCTGCTGGTATAAGGGGAGACATCTATGGCAGAGCAAGTAAAAACCATTGAAAGGAAGGAAAGCTCGGAGCGGTTTAGGCGCATAAAGAAGGAACTCCTCTCCACGCCTGTCCACCTGTGCCCGGAGCGGGCATATCTCATTACCGACTTCTTTAAGCATCACGATGACCTAACTGAACCGATGATAATTTGCAAGGCTAAGGCTTTGCGATATCTTCTAAGGCATAAGTCGGTGCGCATCTATCCTGATGAGCTGATTGTGGGCAATGTGGGCAGCCAGCGTATCTCAGCCATTGTCCAGCCTGAGCTGAGCGGTGTTTTTATGGCTACAGACTTGCTCTGGATAGATAAGAGGAAGACCACTCCCTTACGTATTTCTTGGCGTGAACGTTTGAAGCTGCTGTTTGGTGTCTTCCCTTACTGGCTTTTCCGTAATATGCCGGTGCGGGCTTTTTCAAGGCGGTGGCAGGAGCTGTTGCGATATATATTGGAGCAGCTTAAGGCCGCTTATTACTTGATAAACGAGGCGGGCGGCATCGGACACTTTCTCCCCAACTATGAAAAGATGCTCAAGCTGGGTGTGAAAGGTTATCTGGAGACCATTGCGGGAAAAGAAGGCGACCTCCATAGTGCAGCAAAAATTGCCTGTGAGGGGCTGGTTGATTTCGCCGTGCGCCTTGCCGATGAGGCTGAGCGACTAGCAACTGAAGAGAAGGATGCTGGGCGCGCTGCTGAGCTTAGGCAAGTAGCACGTATCTGCCGCAAAGTCCCGTATAACCCCGCCGAGACCTTTCACGAAGCCTTGCAGTCGCTGTGGCTGACGCATATGGCGGTTTGTCTGGAGGGGCTCAACTCGGCCATCTCCTTCGGGAGAGTTGACCAGTATCTTTATCCTTACTACCGACGAGATTTGGAGGAGAGCAGAATCAACCCGGACAAGGCTCGCGAGCTTCTGCTTTGCTTCTCAGCCAAGGCTACAGAGCATGTCTTCCTGGTTTCGGAAGGAGTAAGCCAGTATCATGGCGGCTATTTGGTGGTGCAGGCGGCGATAGTCGGCGGTATGGACCGGGAGGGAAAAGACTCCGTCAATGAGCTTACCTACCTATTTCTCGATGTAATGGAGGAATCCGGCTTGCGAGACCCCAATTACCAGGCGCGCATCCACGCTGGCTCTCCTGAAAGTTATTTGAGGCGGGCGGCGGATGTGGCCAGGAAAGGCAACGGGGTGCCAGCGCTGTTCAATGACGAGGCGACCATAGCCTCGCTTGTCTCCCACGGCTATCCACTGGCAGAGGCACGGGATTATGCTGTGGTGGGTTGTGTTGAGCTATCCCTGCCGGGGAAAAGTTTCTTCTCCACGGATGCAGCGCTGTTCAATCTGCCCATTTGTCTCGAGCTGGCGATTAGTCAGGGCAAACGACTCAACGGCGGTCGCAGAATCGGCGCTGTCACTCCAGAGCCTGCCTCATTTACCGGCATTGACCAGGTGATTGAAGCCTTTAAGGTGCAGGTGGAGTATATGGTGGCGCGTATGATTGGTGATTTGCAGGTGATTGAGAAAGGGAATTGTGATTATCACCCTACGCCATTTTCTTCTATGCTGGTGGACGGTTGTCTGGAGTCGAGACGTGATATATCTGCCGGTGGAGCTTTGTATAACTCCAGCGGCATTCAGGGGGTGGGAGTGGCAGATGTAGCCGATTCACTGGCAGCTCTGGATGAGGTAGTTTTCCGGCGTGGCAAATATGCCATGGTTCAGGTACTAGAGGCTCTGCGTGATAACTTCGCTTCCAGCCCTGAAATTCAGGCCGAGCTGCTCAAAGCTCCCAAGTACGGCAACGACCATCGCCTTCCTGATGGCTATGCTAATCAGGTGGTGAATATCTTCCATTCGGCTTTGGCTCGACACCGCAACACGCGAGGTGGTCCTTATGTGCCGGGATTTTATTCTGTGACCTGCCATGTGGCTTTTGGTAAGCGAACAGGGGCACTACCCAGCGGCAGGAAGGCTGGAGAACCATTCGCCGCTGGGCTAGGTGCCACCAACGGCTGTGACCGCCTGGGGCCCACTGCTCTGCTCAACTCGGTGGCGCATGTGGACTCTGCATTGTCGCCAAATGGATATGCTATGAACCTTCGTTTCGACCCATACAGCGTGGCCGGTGACCGTGGTGTGGATATACTTACCGGTCTGGTGAAGGGCTTTTTTGGCTCGAGGGGGCTAGAGATGCAGTTGAACGTTCTCGACCCCGAGATGCTGGAAGATGCCCGCCGCAATCCGGGCAAATATCCGGAGCTGGTGGTGCGCGTATCCGGTTATTGCGCCTATTTTGATGACCTCCCCGATGCGGCTAAGCAGGAGATCATCGCCCGCACCCGCATTCAAGTATAGAAATGTAAAAATCAAATATCAAAATGCAAAATGACAAGTCAGAATTCAAAAATAACTTTTACATTTTTATCTGTCATTTTAACTTTTGATTTAACCTTAGTATTAGTAGGCACCAGTCTGATGTTCTTATTCCTTGATTACTATGCCCCTGTGGGGGAGAATCTCGAAAACGTGGTCATTGAGGTCGGTGGCGGTGCTGCGCATCTTCCTTATGAAGAGTGTACGGACGCGTTGACTGTCACGCATACCAAAGTCTAGCACAATCACTCCCTCAGCAACGAATTCCTCAACGCTGTAATGAGATAGCGCTGATGTCCCCGAGAGTATACCCGAAGTAATCAATATGGTGCATTTGAGGTTATCCTCGATGGCAAATATAAGATTCCTGACATAATCCTGCACGGCGACTGAGCATTCTTCTCCGAAGACGAGAGGTGCTACAGGGTCAATGACAATCCGTCTGGCATCTATAGCCTTGGCATGTTTAGCCAGGTCAGCGACCACAGTGCGGACATCATCAATACGCTTTGCCTTACCAGAACGCAAATCAGCAAAGTGGGGTGATATATCGAGCAGCCCCAGTTTCTGCTCATGCACATGTTTGCTGAAGTCCCAACCCAGTGACTCAGCGTCCACAATGAGATGGCTCGGCTTTTCATCACCGGAGACAAAAATGCCATTTTCGCCTACGATAAGCCCGTAGTAAAGGTATTGCAGTCCGAAAACGGTCTTGCCGGTGCCAGATTCGCCGCTTATCAGGTAGACTTTGTTGGCTATAAAGCCTCCTCCGATAAGCTGGTCAAGCCCTTCGATTCCGGTCGGTATCCTCCGATGCACCTTAATTTGCTCTGATACTATTGGTGCTGGTTCTGGAGTCCCAGGTATAGGTTCTGCAGCTACTGTTGGTGCTGGTTCTGGGACTCTAGGTATCGGCTCCGCAGTTGTAGGTGGCTGGCTTGGAGCAAAGCGTAGGTCGTAGCCGCACTCGCCACAGAATGCATATTGAGCAGGATTGCTTGTTCCGCACCGGGGACAGACCTTATCCAACTTTGTCCCGCAATTACCACAGAATTCTGCAGTATCAATATTTTCGGCCTGGCACTGTGGACATTCCATTTTGTTACCCTCCCTCAGAAGTGCTGCAATGCAGCCCATACTTTTGTGCTCGCAATTTTCTGGTACTAATAGGGATGCCTGCAACCCATTATCTGAGTCAATATTATGCCATTGAATACCATTCGTCAATAGGCTTTGCACAAATTGTTTGGCCAAAGGCAAGACAAAGGGGATCTGACTTTTTGAGGCTTTTTATCTTCAGTCACTGGCAGGCGAGTGCCATAGGATGTGGTTGTCCTCCAGTGGGATTCGTGCTGCCGGGTGTGCTGGTATGATGCGGAGCGTGAAGTGCTCAAGCGGTCGTGCTGCTGGGACAGTGCCTTTATAGAGGTAACCGTTCACTGCACCTGGCAGTTTATCGTCTCTGGTCATTGGCTGGCATACGGCGTTGTGTCCTTCTATCGGGTCAGCATATATTTGAACGGTGACAAATTCTGTGTTTAGTTCTCCGAGGTAGACTGTCGCCTCGTAACTCCATTGATTTTTTTGTTTTTGAACCTGCACGTTGCCGAAATGGACCTTGGGCTAGCCTTGTGCCAACGCTGTCTGCCAGGAGTGAAGCTGTTCAGCCAATTGAGTGATGTGTGCCCAGAGTTGGTCGCTGCCATGATTCCAGGTCCAGCGCAGGTCTAGAGCGAGATCGGCAAGAGGTTCCAGCCATTTGGGGAGGTAGCGGCACAAAAATGGCAGTAGTTTATCCATAGCGCATCATCATAGGTTAAGTACCTAGTTCGCTGCGGACACTGATGAAGGAGAGCAGGTTATCCCGGGCGATCATGCCGATGATGTTACCATCTTTGACTACCGGAAGTTGATTGACGTTCTGTTCGGTCAATATTCGCAAAACTGTGGAAAGGTCCTCATCTGGCCCCACAGATTTCAGCTTGGCGAAAGGAGTCATAGCCTCCCCCGCGGTCTTGGTAGTCCATTGTTCGCGAGGCACTGCCTTGATATCGTGTATGGTAATGATGCCAAGGACGCGGGTGTGCTGTACCACCGGGAAACAGCGGCGGCCATGGCTCAAGATTTGCTCGTTTACCAGTTGCTGTATGGTAAGTTCCGGAGGCACAACCGGACAATCTTGCGTCATCAGCTCGCTCACCTTGTGGCCCTTGAGTATATCCTGAAGAGCTAGCTGGCGGTAGCTGCCAGCGGCTGCGCTTTCTAAAAACCAGCCGATAAAAGCAAGCCATAGCCCGTTTATCCAGTTACCTGTGAACATGAGCGCTATGCCGATGAAGATGAACAGGTAGCCAACCCCCCGGCCGATGTTAGAAGCTATCCTGGTGGCGCTGCGCAGGTCTCCGCTTCGCCACCATAGCAGCGAGCGGAGTATACGCCCGCCATCTAGCGGGAAGCCGGGGATAAGGTTAAAGCCAGCCAGAACGATGTTGATCCATCCCAGCCAGAAAGATATTGCCTTGACAAATTCAGGTATGCCTTCTAGCCAGAGCCAGATTGCCAGGAATATACCGCCCAGTGCCAGGCTGGTCAGAGGACCGGCAAGAGCCATGCGGAACTCCACCTGGGGCTGTCTGGGCTCTTCGGTCATCTGAGATACACCGCCAAAGATAAATAGGGTTATGGCATGAATCGGAATACCTGCTCGCTTAGCTACTATGCTGTGCATCAGCTCGTGTGCCAGTACGGAGCCGAAGAACAGCAGACTAGTTATCACGCCAGCAACTATCGAGGTGGTCAAGTTCCAGTGTGGGTAGGCCGCTGGAAAGTAGCCAGCAGCCAGTGACCAGACTACGAGCACAAAGATGATGAACCAGGAGTAATGCAGCCTGAGAGGTATACCAAATGCCTTACCGATGGATATCCCTTCCGTTAGCATTTCAATGCCCACTTTCCACAGATTGTCTACTAATGTAGCGGCGAGGCTTTAGCCTCG
>JBBISW010000099.1:0-5557 GCA_037441105.1 Chloroflexota bacterium | reverse complement strand
CATTTCACCCCTACCCACAGCTCATCCCAGCACTTTGCCACGTACACGGGTTCGGGCCTCCACCTGAGGTTAGTCAGGTTTCACCCTGGCCATGGGTAGCTCACCCGGTTTCGTGTCTGATCCATGCGACTGAACGCCCTATTCAGACTCGCTTTCGCTACGGCTCCATAACTTAGTTACTTAACCTAGCCACATAGATCAACTCGCCGGCTCATTCTTCAATAGGCACGCCATCATCCCGATAAAATCGGGACTCTGACTGCTTGTAGGCACAAGGTTTCAGGTTCTATTTCACTCCCCTCCCGGGGTGCTTTTCACCTTTCCCTCACGGTACTGGTTCACTATCGGTCGTTAGCAGTATTTAGCCTTGGAGTGTGGTCACCCCAGATTCCCACAGGATTTCTCGTGTCCCGTGGTACTTAAGAACACAAGCAGAGACTTCGGCCTGTCGTCTACGGGACTATCACCCTCTTTGGTTGCTCTTTCCAGAGACCTTTGACTAGGCGGAAGTTTTCTTACTCTGTTACAGGTCTTGAGCACTGTCTCTTGTGTCTTACAACCCTTGAATGGCATAGGGCCCAAGCCCACTAAGCCACTCAAGTTTAGGCTGTTCCCCTTTCGTTCGCCACTACTCCGGGAATCTCGTTGATTTCTCTTCCTCAGGGTACTAAGATGTTTCAGTTCTCCTGGTTCCCTCTCGCTTTAGGCGAGAGCCTGGGTTTTACCCAGGCAGGTTCTCCTATTAGGGTATCCTCGGCTAGGCTTGCTAGACAGCTCACCGAGGCTTATCGCAGTCTTGCCACGCCCGTCTTCGGCTGCTAACGCCAAGGCATCCGCCCTGTGCCCTTTTCTCTTTGACCCACATCAGCCTGAACACAAAACCTATTCACTTTTTAAAGTGCAATGCGGCTTGGTGTACACCAAGCCGCATTAGTATACAGCAACAAAGACCCTAGGTCAATCAGGTATGAAAGTGTACACCAATCATCCGTTTAATAGTATAGCTTACTTGTTTACCAGTTGTCAAATCCAGCTCGTAGCTCTGTCGGAAACTCTACCATGACTTAGAGGAAATTGTCTCCCCTAGTCAGGAAGGCGACCAAAAGGAATAGAGCAACTGCGTAGAGCAGGTCAAACCAGATTCTGCTGAGCAGGCTTGATAGCTTTATCAAACCGACGACAGGGAAGCCGAGTAGAGCCAGGGGGTTACTTTTTAAAGCTCTTTTTGAATGTTGCCATAGACTGTCTGCATCTTGGCTGCTGGGAAAGGAGTGCATGGCCACAGATATGCCCAGCCAGTAGAGAATGTAGGCAGCTAGTCCAAGAGGGATGATTACGGCGATGAAAAATACGATTACAGCGATGACCGTGTTTATTATGAATGGCGCAATACTGATTAAGAAAGTCTTACCATAGCTATTTACCGGGCCATGAAGAACATATCCTGCGGGGTTACCTAACCTGAAATAGCACGCTTTGTAAACAGGCACCCTGGTACGGTCGCAGAAAAATTTGTGAGCCCATTCATGAAGTATGATGCCCGGGAAAGTAACAAGGGCAATTAGCCATCCAAGATGGGGGCTTTTGTTTATTCCCATTCTATGGTTGAAGGTGGTTTACTGGTTATGTCATAGACCACGCGGTTGACGTCAGGTACCTCGTTGACGATGCGATTGGAGATGCGAGCTAAGAGGTCGTAGGGGAGACGTGCCCAATCAGCGGTCATGGCATCCTGGCTGGTCACGGCGCGCACGGCTACCAGGTAGCCGTAGGTGCGGAAATCTCCCATAACGCCGACACTCCTGACGTCGGTAAGGATGGCGAAAGTTTGCCATAATTGGCGATAGAGTTTCGCCTTTTTAATCTCATTCATTACTATCCAATCAGCATCTCGGAGTATATCCAGGCGTTCTCTGGTTACTTCACCGATAATGCGGATGGCGAGTCCGGGCCCTGGGAAAGGCTGGCGCCATATCATATCCTCGGGTAAGCCCAGAACCAGGCCGACTTCGCGAACCTCGTCTTTAAACAGATAGCGTAGTGGTTCGATTAGAGTCAGTGTCATTTTGGTGGGCAGGCCACCGACGTTGTGGTGAGTTTTTATTCTGGCGGCGGCTCTGGTTTCTTTAGAAGTGCTTTCAATTACATCTGGATAAAGGGTACCCTGAGCCAGGAAATCGATTTTCCCCAGTCTGGCTGCTTTGTATTCAAATACCTTAATAAATTCCTCACCCACCCGGCGGCGCTTCATTTCAGGGTCGGTGACTCCTTTCAGTCGCCTAAGGAATCTCCTGGAAGCATCCACATAGACCACATTCATTTTTAAGTTGTTCCGGAAGGTATTGAGAGCTCGCTCTGGCTCCTCGCGGCGTAGTAACCCGTTATTGACAAATATGCAAGTCAATTGGTTGCCGATAGCTTGGTGAATAAGCATGGCGGTCACTGCTGAGTCAACGCCGCCAGAGAGAGCACAGATGACCTTGCCATCCTTCACCTGTTCCTTGATGGTGCTTATGCTTTCATTGATAAAGTTGCTTGGTGTCCAGGTGCCGTGGCATCCGCATACCCGGTAGAGGAAGTTCTGAATTATGGTCTTTCCCTGCGGGGTATGCACTACTTCCGGATGAAATTGAAGCCCAAAGATGCTGCTGTCATTGCCTATGACTGCAGCAGGAGAATTTTCGGTGTGAGCCAGGGACCTGAAGCCAGGGGGCATGTCTACTACCTGGTCACCGTGGCTCATCCATACCGGCAATGAATGAGGTAAGCCAGCGAAGAGCGGTGAGTCTTTATCGCTTATGTGTAAGATAGCCTGACCGTACTCGTGCTTAGTTGCTGGAGCTACCTGGCCACCTAACTGGTGGGCGATAGCTTGCATGCCGTAGCAGATGCCCAGGATGGGTAGGCGACTGTGATAAAGCTGGGCTGGAGCTAGAGGTGCTCCTTGCTGGTATACGCTAGCTGGCCCTCCTGACAGGATAAAGCCTCTGGGTTGGAGAGAAGCTGTCTTTTCCCAGGGCTCATCAAAAGGGATTAGCTCACAGTAGACGTGACATTCACGGACTCGCCGGGCAATCAAGTGGCTATACTGGGAGCCAAAATCAATAACAGCTATCGCCTCCCGTGCTCCAGGCGATATCGTCTCTACTTTGGATGTAAGTTGCTCGCCATGAAGTTCCTTAGCAATTTCAAGGTAAGTTGAGACTTCAATATCATCGCTGGTAGCTACACGGTGGCTATCTTTCTTATCACTCATGTCTTCGTCTTAAGTAAAAGTATATCATAGCCTGACGTGGCATACTACGGCGTCAGTATGGGTGTTTATGGATATTTATTTTCAATGTCTGTGACCCTTCAGGGTCGCTTTTCTATGGCGAGGCTAAAGCCTCGCACTACATTAGTAAACTATCTCTCATTACCTTGTGTAGCTAGGCATAGTCATTGTAAAGTTGTAAAATATGTATTACAGCATAGGGGTTAATCGATGAAGAGCAGCAAACGTTTGATATGGCTCTGCAAAGGCGGTTTAGTCTTAGTTCTGGCTGTTTGCCTTTTTGTCTTGGTAATCTACTTGGGCAACGCTTATAACGGAAAAACTAGCTTATCGAGCCTTGACTTTGAATCTATGGATGCTATTGAGCAACAAGCCTGGCAGTTGGCTAGAGAGGTGGTTGGGGCCAGCAGAGATGCACAGGAACAGTTTGTTGCCGAGTTGCTTGCTCTTTACGATAAGGTTAAGGGCAGTGACCTTGTTATCTTCTGTGAATCAGGTGGTTGGGGTACTAAACCATTGTCCTCCGATTACCAAGGTCAAAGCTGGCTGACCGGGATAAAAGACGAGCTAACACAACTGGGATATAAGTATTGCGTCATTGAGAATATCCGCACGGGCAGCGGTTTGTTTGAGCATCTTTTCGAGCTTAAGGAGCATTTAACTCACTACCCTTCGAAGGCAAAAGAATCGGCCGCTAAGATTGATTTTCTGGCCTTGCATATTACTGACCTGAAGGTGATAATAACTGGTCAAAGTGCTGGTGCTGCCTTCGCCGGCGAGGTAGCCAGGTATTGCGAAGGTAATCCTAGAG
The DNA here is from genome assembly GCA_037441105.1 of Chloroflexota bacterium. Classification (GTDB taxonomy): domain Bacteria; phylum Chloroflexota; class Dehalococcoidia; order GIF9; family UBA5629; genus VGNY01. The sequence continues at coordinate 1,472 of JBBISW010000099.1, read as the reverse complement.
TGTATTCTATCCAGGTGGGCATTCCTTTCTGGCAGCGGGTGCAAGAAGTCAGTCATTCATTGGTGATAGCTAGTAGCGGAGTTGGTGCTGATGTCCTCACCGAGAGAGACCTGGTGACATTCTTTAAAGCTAATTGGAAAAAGCTGTTTATAATAAACCATGCCCCTTCTTTTACACCTGTTGACTGGTTCATAACCAGGGCAGTTATTATCTTTGCATTGTATAACTTTGGTTTGGGATTGGACGCACCGGGACATGAATATATGTGGGAGTATCCGGGCGTCGGGCCAGTGATTGAGGCATTCCTGGTTGAGAATTTTGGCGCGCAGTAATCTCCTGTAGCGCAAGATAAGTACAAAAGTGAGTAATCTGTCAAGACAAATAACCTTACAGGTTGATAGAGCTATCGAAATCCTCAAATCTGGTGGTGTTGTGGTCTATCCTACGGATACAGTCTATGGCCTGGGTTGTAATGCTCTTAATAGCGAAGCTGTGGAGAGGATTTATAAGGTGAAGCAACGGCCGCATCATCTACCTTTACCAGTTCTTCTGGCTGATGTAGCACAACTAGATGTTGTAGTTGCCCCAGTTTCAGGGGTTGCTCAGTTCTTGATGAGACGCTTTTGGCCTGGTGGGCTGACTTTGGTTTTACCTAAGGCAGCTTCGCTTCCTGCTATTGTCACTGCCGGCAGCGATAAGGTAGCAATACGAATTCCCAGCCATGCTGTGCCTCTGGCTATCATTCGTGGGTTAGGGTCGCCTATTATTGGAACCAGCGCCAACATTAGCGATAAACCTAGTCCAGTTACGGCTGAAGCGGCGGAGCAGCAACTGGGTAAACAAGTTGATTTGATCATTGACGCAGGCAGATGTCCTGGCGGGATAGAGTCAACCATTGTTGATGTTACCGTGGAGACACCTGTGATTTTGCGAGCGGGCATTATACCTGAGGGCGAGATTAAGAGAGCATGTCGGGAATATGCTAAAGGGGTGAGCAAGTGCGCATAGCTTTGGGGTGCGACCATCGTGGTTTAAGGCTCAAGGAAGCCATCATGGGTCTTCTCACCGAGTTGGGACATGCGTATCAGGATTTTGGCTGCCACAGTACTGACCCTGTGGACTACCCCGATATTGCTAAAGAGGTGGCTGAGGCAGTAGCTTCAGGGAAGTTCGACCATGGGATTTTGATTTGCAGCAGCGGCATAGGCATGAGCATTGCTGCCAATAAAGTGAAGGGCATAAGGGCAGCTTTATGTTGCAATGCATTCAGTGCTCAGCGGGCTCGTCAGCATAATGATGCCAATGTACTGTGTTTAGGTGAAGATACACTTGAGCCAGGTTTAGCCCTCGATATTGTAAAAGTTTATCTCTCTTCCACCTTTGAAGGTGGCAGGCATCTGCGGCGCTTGGAAAAAGTACACAATCTCGAGACAGCTTCGCTTGACAATAACTAGCTGCTATGCTAGTTTACT
>JBBISW010000098.1:0-5773 GCA_037441105.1 Chloroflexota bacterium | reverse complement strand
TTCACAGCCAGGTTACCTGCCCAGGGTAGCTTAAACTTCCCTCCCTGATAAGCTTTAACCATGCAAATTATCCATACCACAAGGCAAAGTATCCAAAAGGCAGCGCCAATAAACCAGCCAATAAATGGTATCCAAGCTATCCAGCCGATGATAATACCGGCGAGTGTCAGGACACCAAAGACAATGATCGACTGCAGTGCATGGAAACGTATGAACTTTTCGTGCAAGGTATTAAACTTTTCATCAAGATGGGGAATTACATTCAGCTTCTAGCCCAATTTTAAGAAGCCTCTGCGTTTTTTACCCCTGGCAGACATCCAACAAATGTCAATATTGTTGAGCAGGTGGTTATTCTGCCCAAAGAAGGTGGCGGTTTTCTTCACGAATCTGCTATTTTATTTGGTCTCAAAGAGAAGTGATGTATAATTCAATGGGATGTCAGCACACTGTAGCCGCCGCTATGGGATGTAGTAAGATAGACTACCCAGTAGGTATACGGCAGAGTTCGCGCTTGTTGTTGAAGATGCCTATCAGGGGAAAGGTATAGGCACCAAGATGATGGAATACCTAGTCAACACAGCCCGTGACAATGACATTACCACGTTTGTGGGTGATGTATTGGTAGAGAACGACAAGATGATGGCTGTCCTGAAAGATTACGGTTTCCAAATTACCAGCGAACTTAAAGCGGGTGTGTATCGCGTTACTTTTCCTATTACCAAAGTAGGCTCATAGGCAATCAGAATATGAGTTGAACTCTTATTTAAAGCTAACCTACAAGTCTGCCATAAGGCAGGTGCCACAAAACTGAGACGCCTAGCCCAACTCCCACTATCAAGCGGCCCAACCACGTTACTTACAAGGACTTCACCAGAAGTTCGGCGCTGTGCATTACTTTTATTTTACCCTGCTGTTTGTCCAGGCCACCCCTGAGCTGGATGACGCAGGGCAGGCAATTGGTGACCACGGTGTCAACACCAGTCGCTTCTATGTTATCCAGCTTTCATTTTAAAGACAGAGCCACACAGTCCTGGATAATCGAGCACAATTTTGCTACTGAAGTCGCTCAGGGTAACACGATAACAACCTTTATTTTAAACCGCTCGGCCGGGAGTCTATTTTTGCCCGCTATTTTTCTGTTTCTTGCGCTTCACATGTTCCAGGGCACGTCGCTGAAGCTCCTCACTATACTGCCGCCAGGGGTCGGCTTCACCTTCTCTAGTCTTCATCTCGAAAAGACAAGTTTCGTGGCCTTGGGGGATGGAGTAACGGAAGAAAGCATCGAAATTGCCCCTATCACCCCATAGCTCACGTGCTGCCTGCATAGTGCCCTCAACGAAATAGCGCTGCACTCGGCAGTCAAAAGGACGATAAACATCCTGATGCGGGCAGTAAAGGATATGAAAGCCCGCCTCATCCTGGCTCTTAATAAAAGTCTCCTCTATGGAGGCGTACAGGACTTCATTCAGCCAGCTAGCCATCAACGAAGCCACCTCTATATCGCTCAAATCCTCGGGAATTTCAACTCCGGCAGCCATCTCCAGAAAAATCTCCCTGCCTAAATCGTTTATGACACGTCTGCATGCCTCCTGCCCCTCAGCACCGAAGCGCTCCTCGACCGTCTCTAAGAGCCGCAATACTCCCATTGCCATCATCTGCCCCCAAACAAAAGTGGTGGCAGGGTCATAATCACTACGACTTAAACATGTGGAACGGAAGTTTTCTACCGCCTTCTCGAAGGGAAAACGCAGAGGCAACCGCTGACGCCGTTCACCTACTTTACTCATAACTTACCTCCTTTTAGATTATGTTTAATGTAGTGTGAGGCTTTAGCCTCGCTCCACTATGTTAAAGCGTCGTAGCTACACAAAGATTGCCACGCTCCGCTCGCAATGACAGAAGTGACTCACGCAACAATCTCATCTAGTGATTTGCCAGTTCAACTATGGTGACCCCCAGTCCTCCCTCACCATAATCGGCCAGACGGTGGGACTTGACCAGAGGATGTTCCGCTAGCACTGCATGTACCGCTTGACGCAACACACCTGTCCCCTTACCATGGACAATGCGCACGGAAGGTAAGCCAGCCATAAAAGCAGCGTTAAGATAGCGGTCAAGCTTAGGCAATGCCTCATCCACTGTAAGCCGACGTAAACGAAACTCCAAATCCACTGCCATCAGGCTGACCTTTCAAATTTTAGACGCAGAATATTCTTGGTAGTTTTGATGACCTTAACCCTATCATCTACTCTCCAGCCGACTACCCACAAAATCCCTTCAGGCGAGCAAACCAAGGGCACCCTGTCGCGCCAAGAACGGGGAATCTTGGAATCAACCATAAAGTCCTGGAGCTTCTTAGTTTCACTCATGCCCAAAGGCTGAAAACGGTCACCTGGCTTGCGTCGGCGCACCGTCAATTCCTTACCCACCTTATCCAAATCGAAGCTAGCAGTAAAACTGTTTTCATTACCAACAGGCTCTTTAAGTATATCCGCTTTAATCTGCCAACCAGGCAAGACAGTTTCACCAGGAATTTTAATGTTGAATACCTCCTCAAGAGGAGGTAATGGACACGAAGAAGTCTGAGCTGAGGTCAAAACCAGACGACCGTACTCTGTAGACAATGTTAAGCCCTGTGGCAGGCACAATGTTCTCCCCGCCGGTTTCGATAGGAAGTCCACCATCGCCTCGATGTGGTCAGCCTCGATGTCTTGAAGATTACCTCGAAGTTGCCTGACCGCAATTCGAAACGCCTGCCTTTGCATAGCTCGCGGTAACGCAACCATCCTGCCCACATCCAGGTAGATTACGCCACCTTCCTCCCTGGCTAACTCCTTCCACAGCAATGAGACTTGTTCCCCGATAAAGGAAAGGTCATCACCAGCAATAGCCGCCAGCCTGAGCAAAGCGCTGTCAATACTGGGGTTATAATCTCTGAGCACGGGTAGCAGCTCAAGGCGAATGCGGTTTCTGAGGAAAGAAGGCGATAAATTGGAGGAGTCGCTTCGTGGCTTGAGTTCATGTCTCTGACAATAGTCCCATGTCTCTTGCCTGGTGACTTCAAGCAATGGCCTCACTACTTCTACCCGGGCCTTGTGTTCTCCGAACTGCAATATCGAGCGAGGTTGCAGACCACACAGTCCCGCTAAACCAGTCCCACGGAGCAAGTGCATCAGGATAGTCTCAACATTGTCATCACGGGTATGTCCCACTACCACGTTAGAAGTACCCAGTTCCTTATCCACTTCAGTCAGAAAACTATAGCGCACCTCCCTGGCAGCTTCCTCTAAGGAGTCACCTTTCCGGTTGCGGTAAGCTGCCACATCCCGACGCTCTACCGTTGCCGGCACACCCAATTTACAAGCCAAATCAGCAACATAACCGGCATCAGAGTCAGATTCGGCGCCGCGAAGTTGGTGATTTAGATGAGCTACATGCAGCTCCACATCCAGCTCTCTTTGCCTCTGTGCCAGTATATGAAGCAAACACACTGAGTCGGCGCCCCCAGACACCGCCACCACGAGCTTCCCACCCGCTGAAAAAAGATTATACTCCCTGATAAAATCGATGACTCTTTGCCCCAGAGTTTTCTGTTTCCTGCTCAAACCTAACCTTCTCACAATGTGTTTATTAATGTAGTGCATCCCCCGCCTTGCGGGGCGGGATAGCCTCACTGTGGAAAAGCGACCCTAAAGGGTCGCACTACATCGTAAATAAACTATCCATAAACAGCCCTTCGTTCAGAATGACAGCCAGTGTTGCCAAACCTAACCCTCTCTTAAATGACACGTGTCGCCCAACGACACTAGATGAGGATGCCCATCACCAAAATCAATTATACTAATACTGCCAGTCTGCACTCTAATCCGCTCTAAACGATTTAGCGGCCACCCCAGAGCTTTGCAGATAGCAACCACAATAACGAAGTAATGGCCGACCACCACTATTGTTTGTTCTCTATGCTTCCTAATGATACGCTCGATAGTCGACCATACTCTATCCGCTAGATCGACCACGCTCTCACCACCGGGCAATTTCTCCAGGCCTTGTCCCTGTCGCCACTGAAGTATAAACTGGCTGAAACTAGTACCCAGTTCAGCTATGGAGACACCCTCAAGCTCGCCAACTTCCATCTCCCGCAAATCAGGCTCAACTTGCACCGTCAACTGATGAGAACTAGCAATCGCCTGCGCAGTATCAAAGGCGCGTTCCAGCGGGCTGGAATAGATGACGCTGAGTTCTATTTCTCTTAACGCTAGGCCTAATCTCTCTGCCTGTTTTTTCCCCTCCTCACTTAACCCGATATCACTACTGCCACCTTGAATCCGTCGCTCCTGATTCCAGGCGGTTTCACCATGCCTGACTAAAATGAGTCTAATGGTTCACCTCCTAAAGTTATCCTGATAACGCCGAGCCAAATCTACCCGCTTAGTATAAGGTGGATGGTCATAGAATAAAAGCTCCACCCAAAGGCTGGGGGCAGCCACAGTCAAATTCTGGTCAGTAAGTTTGGTCATTGCCGTGACAAAAGCCTGTGGATTAGCCGTGAGTTCCAAAGCGGCTTCGTCAGCCGATTTCTCCAGATAGCGACTATAGGCATTAACCAACGGTGTTACCAATAGGCTGAAAGCGGTTAAAACCAAAAACAATAGAGGAAATGCTGCTACATCGGCAATACCTCGAAAACCCAACGGGCTAAGGCTAGCTTTCAAAACCAGATCAGCCAAATAGAAGGCAAGCAAAATTACGATTGCCTGAATAACAACGAATTTAAGGATATCTCGATGAACGTGATGACCCAGTTCATGAGCCAATATTACTTCAACTTCGTCTGGAGAGTATTGCTGGAGCAAAGTATCACTGAGGATAATGCTTCTGGTCTTGCCTAAGCCAGCCAACATAGCATTAGCTGTGGTGCCTTTACTGCTCAAATCCATGGTGAACACCTCCGTAAACCGGGCCTGAACTCGCTTTGCCAGATTCATCAGCCTTTGTTTAAGTTCTGCATCTTCCAGAGGCTCCAATTTAAAGAAAATAGGCAGGAGTAAAGTCGGCGTCAGCCGTGTCAGAAGCAAGGTAAGCAGCACCAGTAAAACACCAGCCCAAAGCCACCAGGTATCCGGAAAACGGCTCAACAACCAGTAAACAACTATAACCACTGCCACACCTAATGAAATGCCCAGCGCTGAGGCTTTGGCTCTATCGGCCAGCCAGTCACCAAACTTTTGACTTGACAAACCATAGCGATGTGGCAAGATAAAGCCCTGGTAATAGGTCAATGGCATCAAAATCATTCCCAAACCAGCGCCTAAGATAAGAAAATACAGAGCGGATGCCCAGGGTTGTGGAAAAGCCAGCAAATAGCTCAGCTTGACCGAGATACCACCAAGAACAAGCACCAGCAACAAAGCAGCGACTACTACCAACTCAACTAAGGATAACAGTCTCATGAGGCTGGCATATTCTTTGGCCAGTTCCTGGCGCTTGATATCTGGATGAGACTCCACTAGCTGCATTATTTGAGCAAACTTACTTTAGCTTAAAATCAGCCCTGTGCGATGGATGGATTTAGGACGCTGTGAAAAGCCCAGAGCTTTAGTCACTTGCTCTGGCCTGCCAGTGCCTTTAGCATCACAGCGCAACCTCATTCCTAAAACGCACAACGAATCATAGCAATCAATAAGCCACAGGTCGTCCACCAGGGCACGCAAATCGTAATAGCGGGCTCCGGTATCTCTAAAATGGTGCCACGGTATCTCCCTGGCAGAAAGCA
>JBBISW010000097.1:0-5791 GCA_037441105.1 Chloroflexota bacterium | reverse complement strand
CAGACTGCTGTTGACAGAGTGGCAGATTACATTGAATCCGGGCTCGACAAGATAGGTGACGGCATAATATACCCGTTCAAGAAATTGGCTGATGCCTCCGCGGTATTCAAGGCTGAGGATAGAAAGACAAAGAAACATCGGTAGATAGGCAGTTTGTCAGAATGTAGGCGTAAGGCTTCAGCTTCGCTGGCATGACGCTAAAGCGTCGCGGTTACATGGGTGGGATAATTGGTGACCCTAAGGGGTCGTATTACATTGGAAAACGGCCGCTAAAATTCACCAAAACCTCACATTCTCTTCATAATCTATTCACATTCGCCTGCTATTATTTGTGATAGTAAAACTTGAAAGGAGGCGAATGCGCATGCGCATGAACAAGTTTCTGAAAATCGGTGTTCCAATTCTGGTCGCAGTGCTGGTGCTGATTATCGGCACCGGGCTGGTTCTGGCCAAGATAGACACGCCGGTTTTCACTGGCTCACAGGCATCGTATGATGCTGGCTACTCGTGGTGCCCACAGCAGTGCCAGGGCCCACAGGGCTGCGTTTGCCCTCAACAGGCGAACTGTGCCGGTAATTGCCCCGGCTTCAATGGTGGTGCATACCTCGGTTGTGGTGGTGCCAACTGTTCCCAGGGCGGTTATTGTGGTGGCTACTGCGGTGGTGCCGGTGCAGCTAATACCGGCTACCGGTCAGGATGTGGCGGCTGCAGAAGATAGCCTTCTAGCAGAGTCATAATGCGTAGGTAAATACCTCCTAAGTTTTCACCTCCTGAGTTCAGGGGCGAAGCGACCACTTCGCCCCTATTAACTTTATATGCTACAATTGAGAATGTTTATCAACAAACCATTCCTAATGTAGCTGCGACCCTTTGGGGTTGCTTTTTATGCTCCACCAAATCTATGATTTGGTGGGAACCCTGGGCAAAAAGCGAGGCCGAAACCTCGCCGCTACACTGGGGAACGATCTCTACAATTCAGATTGGAGCAAGGTAACAGCCGATGGCGCGAAGCAAGATTTTGCTGGTTGAAGATGAGGCTAAGGTCTGCGAGCTTGTCAAGGCGTACCTGGTAAAGGATGGCTATGACGTTATTATCGCCGCCGATGGCAACGCCGCCATTGACCAGGCACAGCGCCACAAGCCAGCCCTGATATTGCTGGACCTGAATTTGCCTGAGCTAGATGGCCTGGAGGTTTGTCGGACTATCAGAAAACAATCAAATGTGCCGATTATCATGCTGACAGCTCGTGATGAAGAAGTGGACAAGGTTGTGGGACTGGAGATGGGCGCTGATGACTACGTTACCAAGCCATTCAGTCCTCGTGAGCTGGCTGCCAGAGTTAATGCTGTGTTGCGCAGGTATAGGGAGGGGTTGAAGCAGGGTGAGCAGATTATGGCTGGTGAACTTCGCTTAGACCCGGAAAGGCATGAGGCAACCTATTTGGGGAAACCGCTCAGTCTTACTGCCGCTGAATTCAAATTGCTCTCTGTCCTGGCACGTAATCCTGGTAGGGTTTATACCAGGCTGCAACTGATGGATGCAGCCTTCGGCGAGTCCTACGAAGGCTATGAGCGCACTATGGATGCTCATATTAAAAACATCAGGCAGAAGATATCCAGAGCGGCGCCGGAATCTATCAATCCGCTGATTACAGTCCGCGGGGTTGGCTACAAACTGGAGAAATGATGCGTAGTTTGTCAATAAAACTCTCGCTTCTCTTTGTGGGCATTGCTCTGGTTAGCGTAGGCGTTATAGGTCTTTGGATAAATAATTCGGTTCAGAAAGAGTTTGGTAGCTACTGTGAAAGAATTTGGCCGGAGCAAGCCCCATATCATTCGACCTGTATTGGGCCAGCGTGTGGTGAGCAATGTAGTTGTGGGATGCCGTTCTATATGGGTGCCGCCGAGCAAGCTTTTCTTAATGCGTTTCGCGATTCCTTGTGGCTGGCGGCATTGGTAGCTGTTGTGATTGCTGTTGGCCTGGGATTCTTGTTTAGCCGGCTCATCACTGGACCCATGAGGCGGCTGACACTATCGGCACGCAAGATAGCTACTGGTGACTTTTCACAACGTGTCTCTAAAAGTACCGATGACGAAATCGGTGAGGTATCCGTGGCCTTTAACACTATGGCAGAGCAACTGGAGAAGAAAGAGAAAGGTAGGCGCCAATTACTGGCTGATATCGCTCACGAATTGCGTAATCCTCTCAGCATCATTCAAGGAAATCTGGAAGCCTGGCTTGACAGGGTTATTACTCCTGCTCCACAGCAAATCGCCTCGGTGTATGATGAAACTGTGCTTCTTTCCCGATTGATAACCGACCTCAGAGACCTGTCGCTGGCGGAAGCCGGTCAACTTAAGTTATACCAAAAAGCCACTGATTTGGGCGAATTCATCTCTGCGGAGATTGCCGGCGTCCAGAGCCGATGCCAGGAAAAGCAGATTTCTATCAGTGCTGAGTTACCCACTGGATTGCCCTCTGTTTTTATTGACAGCGACCGTATACGCCAGGTGCTGCACAACCTCATTGATAATGCTCTCAGATACACTCCTGCTGGTGGTACTATTAAAATCGGCGCCAGTCACACAACAACGGACCGGGTTACGGTATCTGTTTCAGATTCGGGGAGGGGTATAGGCCCAGAGGACTTGCCGTATGTCTTCGACCATTTCTATAAGGCAGACCGGTCACGACGCAGGGGATATGGGGGAGCAGGGATAGGGTTGGCTATGGTTAAGCAGCTTGTGGAGCTGCACGCGGGTAGGGTGTGGGCGGAAAGTAAGCGTGGCAAGGGGAGCACGTTTTACTTCACATTGCCTGCAGCTTAACAATAACGCAGATTTTCTGATACTATGGCTCTGTGAACACTGGCAGTTCCGAGACTTCTAAACTTCACCGCAGAGCGCTCCAGCTGTCTTACTTCACCGTTGGCTACAACGTGCTGGAGGGCGCTGTATCAATTTTCGCCGGGTTACTGGCTGGCAGCATAGCCCTGGTCGGCTTTGGGCTTGATAGCTTCGTTGAATCTCTATCAGGCGGGGTGATGGTCTGGAGATTCAAGAAGCACGGAGAATTGTTACAGGACGAGGAGGAAGCTGCTGAAAAAAAGGCAACCAGGTTGGTTGCCTACACTTTCTTTATACTCGGTGCCTATGTCTTGTATGAATCGGTTAAGAGGCTCATAATTCAGGAAATCCCGTCGCCGAGCCTTCTCGGGATTATCATCGCCATTGTCTCCGCAATACTGATGCCGATTCTATTTCGCCTGAAATATCAGACGGGCAGGTTATTAAACAGCAGAAGCCTCATAGCTGACTCCAAAGAAACGCTTGCTTGCTTTTTCCTGTCGCTGGCTTTGCTTTTGGGATTAAGTCTCAATTATATGTTCGGCCTGTGGCAGGCAGACCCCATCGTGGGCTTAGTGGTTGTAGCCTTGCTCATAAGGGAGGGCTATGAGACGCTGAAGAGCGAAGAGTAATTGCCACCTTTGTAGTGCGACCCTTTAGGGTCGCACTCGCGGCTTTAGCCTCGCAGATACACTAATCGGTTATTCTTTCAGGAACCCATAGACAATTAAGAACAGTGCCAGGTAATAGGTAATCATGATTATGTAATCGGCTGCTACCACCGGCATCATAAATTTGTTGATGGCTATGAGTGAATCAGAAACGATGAAAGATATGGCTCCATAAAGGGTAAATTTATTCTTTGAAGCTCTTAATGCTGCAAAGATGCCCATCAAAGTTATAGCAGTTATGTAGATGTAGACCGGTATTGCCATCTCTTTAAGCCAGGGTGTCAGGACAAAAGCCATGCTCACCGCATAGATGGCGATGAGAACGATTATGGGGATTCTGGACTTTTGCATCTTGAAGTCCCGGGAGAAAGTTACTATGAACACGATGTGGGCGATGAGGAATAATCCCAGGCCGAGCATGAAAGACATTTCTATTGGCAGTTCCAGGGCTATATCAGCGGCGGCGCAAAACAAAAGAGAGGCAAACAGCAATTTACCTCTTACCTCGCTAACTGCTATGAATACCAGTGCAGCGAGGCTTATCGCCGGTATCGCTTTGATTACGAAATTACCGGCATAAGGCTGAAGCGGTAGCAGACCGATGAAAAGGACGGCAAAGGCCAGAAAGATATAGAGCAAAGCTTTTTGTGCAGTGGTCATTTTATTCACCCCCAAATGTTTAATCAAAGTTGCCTGTCATATTATAACCGTAAGAGTTTAGTTTTTCCAAAATTTCTAGCCTATGCTATATCACCCCCCCCGCGTGTCAAGCCGTTCTCCCGAGATTTTTGGAAAAACTTACCTGTTACTTATAACCTCTTTGTCAATGGTGTTGGGCTAAAGTATCTTGTAATTGCGAGCCCTTCGCCGCTGTCATTCAATGCCCCCTCTTGTCATCTCTGAAAAAGCCAGCCGTGTCATTCTGAGCGCAGCGAAGAATCTCCAATACATGTAGCGGTGAGGCTTCAGCCTCGCCCGGCTTTCAGCGACCTTAAAAGGTCGCACTACATTTCCTATCCATGGGCAGTTATTTTATAATGCGTGCTAGTTTGTGACTGTTGATAATGAATAGTCCAGGAGGCAAATGATGGATGCTAAGCTATTGTCATTATATTTCGTGCTTGGTGGTACGATTGTGGCTCTGGTGACTTACTTCGGCAGTCAGGGAAAAGGGCTGCTTGCCGCTTTTGTGGCATTTTTCCCCAGCATCACCGTTGTGACTTTGATAAGCATATACCTGACCGGTGGTGTCAGTGCCACAGTCTCATATTTTAAAGGTATGCTGTTTTTGATACCAGCCTGGCTGCTATATGCCGTCGCTATCATATTTATCTTGCCCAGGTGGGGACTTGTGCCTTCCATTCTCGTTGGTGTAGCCATTTATGTGGCTGCTGCTTTGATAACCATGCGGTTAGTCCACTAGCCTGTTATCGGCTAATGCAAATTTGGATATGGAGAATTGAGTTATGGATATGAAAATGAAGGAAAAATTCGGCCAGCTGTGGAAAAAGTATTTCAATGATGCCGAGCTTCCCATTACCTTCTATTATACCGATGAGGAAGGTCATGCCGGGCTGGTCAAACCCAATTTGGCGCACCGGTGTGTAATTCGAGATTTGGCAAGAGTGAGGAAAGGTAATTCTTTCTGCTGCAACGCAGATTCAATCGGCTGCTTTGGTGGGAAGAGATATCTCGGTTTTGCTGAAAAACCTACGCCTGAGTTCGAGGATTTCTTTGCCTCTTTTCTTTCCTGTGGAATCCCGGGCAAGCTGCAGGGTGAACGCTATAAAAAATCCACAGAGCTTGTTAAGGAGGGGCTGAAATACTGGCCTGTGTTTAAAGCCCCGGCTCGGTTCATAGTATTCAAAAGGTGGGACGTTCTCGAAGAGTTGGATAATCCAGAAGTCGTTATCTTCTTTGCCCAGCCTGATGTTCTCGCAGGAGTCTTTACCCTAACGAATTTTGATGAAGCTGATCCAAATGGGGTATTTGCCCCGTTCTGTGCTGGCTGTGCCTCGATTGTCCAGTATCCCTATCTTGAAGGGAAGTCTCAACGTCCCAGAGGGGTCATCGGCATGTTCGATATCTCCGCCCGCCCATTTATCCCCAGGGATGTGCTCACCTTTTCCGCGCCCATGAAAAAGTTCGTCAGGATGATTGACAATATGGAGGAGAGCTTCCTCATCACAGGTTCTTGGAAGAAGGTGCAAAAGCGGATGAGTGTTGTTGGGCGCTAGGCAGAAGCCCGGCCGGTTGGCCATAACAATGTGACG
>JBBISW010000096.1:0-6398 GCA_037441105.1 Chloroflexota bacterium | reverse complement strand
TTGGTAATATTGTTTGAGACCACTTCACCGAGGCACGGGCAAACGTCCTATGGAGTCCTCTACCAGACTTCCAAGGTAAAGCATCCCTTTGTGTTCCACAACATTGGTTATCTGGGCATACGACCCTGACGGGTCTTGCAGATTGTGGATAACGCGACCATCGGTGTCTAACCCTAAAACGAACCCGTAATTTTTTGCGGCAGGCATCATGGCTTGGGGCAAGCGCATAATAATTTTTCTCACGAAAGGTCGCGACAGTAGTGCATCCACACTTGGGTCACGCGGCGAGACCAGCGCCAACCAGAAAGTGTCCTTTCCGTTGGAAGAAACCCCATCCGGGAAACTAGGTAAATTGTCTATAAAGATATCCGATTCTCCCTGTCGTGGTCCTGTGAGCCAGTAGCGCTTCACCCGATACTTTCCCGTCTCCGCAACCAGGACAAAAGATTGGTCAGGGCTGACAGCGACGCCATTGGCAAAGTAAAGCTGGTCAAGCACCAGCCGCGTCGTTTTGGTTTCGGGGTCATAAGCGAGCAGGCGGCCGTTGGGGCGATGTTCCATAAGGTCTGTTATATCCTCTTCAGGAGGGAATTTGAAGGATGCATCGCTGAAATAGATGGTTCCGTCAGCGGCGATGTCAACATCGTCAGTGAACTTGAACGGTATGCCACCCTGTTCAGTGCTCAGAACAGTTACCGAGCCTCGTGGGTCAACGGAAAGCAAGCCTTTGACACAATCAGCCACCACCAGATTGCCAGCCGCGTCAAAACGAAGCCCCAGTGGTACTCCCCGGGTGTCGGCAAAGACTTCAGGATTACTGCCATCGGGCTGAAATCGCAGGATGCGACCATCTGTCATTCCAGAATAGATTCGCCCTTGTCCGTCTATGGCAACATCTTCAGGACCAATACATGCTCCCCTCCCCAATCTTTCCACAGAAGCAAGGCGGTTGTTAGGTTCATATACTCCTGTTAGAGCCGGTGCCTCCGGCGGCGTCCAGGCAGCCGGGTCTATAGGAACTGGCCAAAGAAGCAGATAAAGCAGGGGCAATCCTATTATCACAACAATGACAATAATTAAGATTTTGTGCCATCCCTTCATTTCTCCGCCTCCTCAATTACTCAAAGTCTGCGCCCTGATTATACCAGGGGGCTTGTCTTGTCAAATATGCCTCTCACTGAAGAATTAGAAGATAACAAAACCGCTATTTTGTGACATTAATGTTTATCGTCCTGTCAAAGAGTACCACAGGGCTCGCAATGGTTTCAGTTTGATAAATGGCGGTGGTACCTCGAGTTGAATTTTCTCGGCTATAGGAAACATGTTGATTTTGTCCACCTCTGCTTTCAAGCGGTCTATTGCTTCGATATCGTTCTTTGACAGCAGGTCTTCAAGGCGGCCTGCCATCTCCCAGGCGGTTCTGAGGCGCTGCTCGCTTATTTTGGCTAGTCGTTCAGGTATAATTCTGTATTTCACTCTGAGTTGATTAAGTCGCAGTATGGCTTCATAGGCGGTGTCCAGGATCTGCTGGCGGTTCATCCATTCTGTCTCATAATTAATGGAGTATTTCCAGCTTGGTGATGTTAGCGCCTGGCGATGCTCTTCCAGCTTCCGGAACAGAATGCGGTAGCCGTAGCGCTCGGGATGCTCAAAGCCGAGACTGCCGGGGTCAAGGAATGGAGCCAGCGGTGAGATAAACAGGGAAAGCCGCTTACCCCCCTTAAATTTTTCCAATAGGTGGTCGCAGTAGTCAATGGTATCCATCACCGACTGCGGGGTTTGCCTGGGTAGCCCGACCATAAAGAAGATATCCAGTCGTCCACAGCCGACATCCAGTGCATCCGTTATCGTTTGCTCCAGTTCCTCGTTGGAATAGGGTCTGCCGATGATTTTCCTTATTTCAGGGTCGTGGGATTCAGGCGAAATCTCCAGGCAGAAGTCAGGACAGGCCAGACTCATCTGACGTAGAAAGTCCTTTGAAGCCGGATAGAATAATTCGAGTATGAACTGGTTCTTTGCCCTGTTCTGCTGGAGCAAGTCCAGGATTTGGTTGGCGTAGTCTTCTCCTGCTTGACGCAGGTCGCCCAGTATGAAGATGGGGCCGTTGCTGAAGCGAGAAATCTGCCTTACGTCTTGAACCACTGCTTCTGGAGAGCGAAAAACTGGCTTTTCTCTGTTGTAGCAATGTCGGAAGGTTGTAGCAGAACCGCCGCAGATAACGCAGTTCTGGGTGCAGCCACGACAGGTCAGCACCGCGGTAATCGGGTAGCGAGTCCAGTCCTTGACCGGTGTGTAGCTGATAAAGTCACGATACCTGAGCACAGAGCGTACCACGTTGCCATAGTGATTGACCATAACATCGCTGAGGTCTGTGGGGACGTGAGTGAAGGGATTTTCGTGTATCCTGCCCTGGGTGTCTTTCCAGGCAAGGTTGGGTACTGCTTTGGGTTCTCGGTTGTTAATTATGCAGTCTATTAGCTGTCGGAATGGTTCCTCGGTGGAGTCACCTCTGAGCACGTAGTCTATCTCAGGGTATTCAAGCAGCTCCTTATAAAAGTAGGAGGATGAGAACCCGCCGAATACCAACTTAGCTTCAGGGTGCCATTTCTTCACTATCCTTGCCATCTCGATAGAACCATGGGAGTGCACCATCCAGTGTAAGTCAATGCCGAACACCGGTGCCTTAAGGCGCCTTACAAATGCCTCGGCGTCAAATCTCTTGTCCCTCAGCATACGCACGGCAAGATTTACAATGCGGACTCGATAGCCGGCGCGTTCTAAATATTCGGCGATGCTGGTAAGCCCGATGGGGTACATCTCGAAGACGTAGGACGGTGGGATGAGGTCGCTGACCGGTCCGTAGAGTATGGTTTTCTTACGGAAATCATACACGCTGGGGGCATGCAGCAAAATCAGGTCAGTTGGCATATTTATCTCGTTTGTCATTGCGAGCCCTTCGCCACTGTCATTTTGATCCCGATTTATCGGGAGAAGAATCTCATCGGCTCAGGGTAAACTCCGCATTACAATCTCACCGTTCCCCAACTCTAAGAGTCTTCGGTCGCTTCGCTACTTCAGAGTGACCGGGAAGGGAACCGAGATTGCCACGGCTGTTCCCTCGCTTCACTCGGGACGCCTCGCAATGACGGTAAGCGCTCTCATTATTTTAGCTTAGAAGATTCCTGCCAGAAGGTAGCCGATGCCCAGGAGCAATTGAGTCAGCAGAATGACGAGAACATTGTTTGCCATGGCTGGCATCAACTTGCTCTCGTCCTGATAATTCAGGGCGCCCTGAATAGCTTTAACGGCGAAGGGGAGCGTGAGCAATGCTATCAGGCAGAAGGCAGGCATCAGCTTTGCCTGTACAGCAACGAAAATCCATACATAAACTGCTCCGGTCAGGGCTGAATAGATGATGCTTGCTTTTCTCTTTCCCATGGTTATGGGCAGGGTTCTTCTGCCTGCTTCCTTATCGGCTTCGGTGTCAGGAAATTCGTTCAACAGCAGCAGGTTGTGCACCAATATACCAGAAGGTATAGATGCCACAACGGCGGGCAGGGTATATTCACCTGTTTGAACGAAGTAAGCTCCCAATACTGGCAAAGCCCCTAATCCGACCCCTGGTGACCATTCAGGCCATCCCAGTCTGGTCAGGAACGGTGTATAGAGGAGAATGCATATCGCGCCGATGAGAAGCAGGGGCAGCAATAGCCAGCCGCTTACCAGCATGAAATAGACACCAATAGGTATGGCCAGCAGGAAACAGGCCAAGCCGAACCAGAAGACATGCCTTGGCTGGAGAGAGGCTGCAGGCAGGAAGCCACTGCCGCCGCTGAATGGCGTTCTTCGGGTTTTGAGGTCTATGCCGCTCTTGTAGTCGTAGTAATCGTTGAGCACATTGACGCTGATGTGGCACAACAGCAGCCCTAAGAAAGCCAGCAGGGCATAGCCGAGGTGAAAAGCGCCATCATACCAGGCCATACAGGTGCCCAGGAATGCCAGCACTACGGAAAGGAGCAAAAACTGCGGCCGGGTCTCGAGGAACCATGCCTTTAGCTTCATTGAGCTTTTGAGTATAGCAGACAGGCCGAGACTATGTCTACAACGATAGTGGTTGCGTATTTGTCATTGCGAGGAGCCCCGATACATCGGGGCGACGTGGCAATCTTGTCTCTTTTATCGTCATTCTGAGGGAGCCCTTCGCCCTGTCATCCTGAGGAGCGAAGCGACGAAGGATCTAGCTCAGGGCAGGCTCCGCGACTGAAGAATCTCCACTCAGGGTAAACCCTTCGCTGCGCTCAGAATGACAGAAAGCGAAGGGCTCAGAATGACACGAGGTGAAGGGCTCGCAATGACACGGAAAGTAAGGACAGTAAATCCTAATTTCGAATTTCTAAACTCTAAACAAATTCGAAGCCCTAAATACAAATGACCAAAACGTCAGCGTTTTTAATTTGGAGCATTGGAATTTTGATATTGTTTAGGATTTAGGATTTGTTGTTGTAGCTAGGAGATGGTTTGGGCATAGGATGACGAATGGATTTAGGCTGCTCCTGATGCTGACTTCTTCTTGCTGAATCCGAAGATATAGATTATCTCCAGGATGGCCAGGGTGTTAAGCAGAAACAGGGCTACAAACCACCATAGGTGCTTGTTGCCGGCAGCTCTCCATAAAGCTACACCTTTCCAGGGCAAAGTCCAGGCGACGATTAAGAGTATGAGCCACGTTGTCCAGGGTACTATGGGACATGAATTTAATATGAGCATTTTCGTTTCCTCCTTTGTAAATTCAGAAGTCTTCTCATAAAGTACCAGGCATTGACAAAACCAGTCCAACTGCTTAAAGTGTCATATGCTTGCCGTCTCAATACTACTGGCGATGCACGACTAAAGCTGTAAGGAGGTAAATGTGACATGGGTTTCAAAGGCGTAGACTATTATAACATAGATGCGTTGCTCTCCGACGAGGAGAAGATGACCCGAAACACAGTTAGGGAATTTCTGGAAAAAGAGATCGAGCCGCTGGTTGTCACTGCTTTCCACAAAGAGGAGCCGCTAAATATGCGGGAACTTGCTCCTAAGTTAGGGGAGATGGGGATAATCGGCTCTATCTTCCCGAAAGAGTACGGTGGCGCTGGTGTAAATTATGTAACCGCCGGTCTTATATCCCAGGAATTGGAACGGGTCGATAGTTCTCTGAGGAGCTTTATCGAAGTCAACAAAGGATTGGTAATGTATCCAATTTGGAAATACGGGTCAGAGGAGCAGAAGAAGAAATGGCTGCCGTTGATTTGCAAAGGGAAGGCTATAGCCTGCTTCGGGTTAACCGAGCCGAACCACGGCTCAGATGTAGCTTCAATGGAAACAGTGGCCAGGAAGGATGGCAATAAGTGGGTTATCAATGGAACAAAGCAGTGGATAAGCGAGGCGTCAATAGCCGACATCGCGCTTGTTTGGGCACAAACCGACGAGGGGATAAGAGGATTTATAGTAGAACGAGGCACAGAGGGATTCAGTCAGACTTTCCAGAATCGCAAAGGCTCGATGAGGGCAGGGGACGTCGGCGAGCTGGGGTTTTCAGATTGTGCGGTACCAGCAGTGAACATGCTGCCGCAGGGGGCAGGGTTGAAAGCTGTGTTTTCCTGTCTTAATCAGGCGAGATATGGTATAGCCTGGGGGTCAATTGGGGCGGCCATGGACTGCTACGAGACGGCGTTGAATTATGCTAAGGAGAGAAAGCAGTTTGGGGTGCCTATTGCATCCTTCCAGTTGGTGCAGGAGAAACTGGTGGATATGCTGGTTGAGATTACCAAAGCGCAGCTACTGGCTTACCGACTGGGTAGACTAATGGATGAAGGGAAAGCCACGTATGCCCAGATTTCCATGGCTAAAAAGAATAATATAGCCGTGGCACGCGTGTGTGCCCGGACAGCGCGTGAACTGCTTGGGGCGAACGGCATATCCCTGGATTACTCACCCATAAGGCATATGGCAAATATCGAGTCCGTATATACCTATCAGGGTACCGACCATATCCACACGCTAATCATAGGACAGGACATTACCGGCATCTCGGCAGTTGGCGGAAAACAAGCGTAGTTCCTGCTCTGATTTTTTGCTTCGCTTGGGATGATAACAATTGGGCGTGTTGTTGGTTTCTGGTGCCTTTGCTAGCGGTTTGTAACCAAGCTAACGGAGGAACATGAAAAACAGAACTAAATGGCGTGCATACAGTGAGCTTGCTTGGACCGAACCAATAATTGCTCCGCCCGATGACTACGCAAAAGAAACAGAACTGTTCAGCAGTATAATCAAGGAGCATTCAAAAATCGAAGTAAAAACATTACTTCATCTTGGTTGTGGTGCTGGCGGCAATGATTATGCCTTTAAGAAGCATT
>JBBISW010000095.1:0-6470 GCA_037441105.1 Chloroflexota bacterium | reverse complement strand
TTGGGGTGAGCGGAGGGATTCGAACCCTCGTTCTCCAGGGCCACAACCTGGCGCCTTAAACCTCTCGGCTACGCTCACCATGAGTCACAGCTAGTTATTATAGCTTAGCAGCTATTCCTGATTCAATTAATTTCGGTTTACCCAAAGAGCCGAATTTCTATTGACAATGGGTGAGAACAGGACTACAATTCGCCATAAACGAGAGCAATAAACGATTAGCTGTGCGTAATAATTGGCAGCCCAAGCTGGGCGATAAATTCGTCCGCCGTTCGCGTATTAAGGCGCATCCTCTGCGGCGAGTCCTCGGTATCCCCGGCCTATTCAGTGCAGGTTATGGCAATGTTGGCTCCTCTATTTACTATGCTCTGGGCATTGTCACCTTAGTGGCGATGGGTGGAACGCCGATAGCGCTGGCTGTCGCCGGGCTTTTCTTTATTTTTACTGCTCTCACTTATGCTGAAGGCACAGCTATGTTTCCTGAAGCTGGTGGCTCCGCCAGCTTTGCTCGCCACGGTTTTAATGATTGGGTCGGCTTTATCTCTGGCTGGGCGCTTATGCTGAGTTATATTGTGACTATCGCTATTTCTGCTTTTGTGATTCCCCCCTATTTGGGACATTTTTGGCCGCTGCTTAAAGAATCTGCTACCATCAGCACAGCGGTATCCATGGGGATCATATTCTTCTTGATGGTCATCAATGTCATCGGTGTAAGAGAGACCTCATTCGTTAACGTGGCTGCAGCAGTGTTTGATTTACTGGTTCAGATACTGATAATAGCTTTGGGTTTATTGGTAATATTCAATTTTGATGTACTTGTCAATAATATTACTTTTTACTGGCCAAGCCTGGAGAATCTAATTCTGGGAATAGCGTTGGCCGCTATCGCTTACACCGGGGTTGAAACAATGTCACAGATGGCCGAGGAGACAAAGCGGCCGGCGATAAGAGTGCCAAGGGCGCTTATCCTGATGATAATTATCGTTTTAATTCTGTTCGGCGGCGTTTCCACCGTGGGTCTTTCAGCCATGACCCCTCAGGAACTTGCCACTAACTGGGCGACTGACCCCGTAGCCGGGATTGCTTTCAGTATCTCTTCGGCCATCACACCGCAGGAAATAGCGTCCAAGTTTGCTTCTCAAACAGAGATTGTCATAATCTTGACCTGGATATTCAATGGACTACGCAGCTTACTGCCGGGCCTGGTAGCTGTCCTGGCCGCCAGTATTCTATTTATAGCTACTAATGCCGGGCTAATGGGCATATCGCGCCTCGCCTTCTCTTTAGGAAGATACCAGCTTATTCCTCCGGCCTTAGGCCGTGTCCATCATAGGTTTAAAACGCCTTACATTTCAATTATTCTTTTCGCTGGGGTGGCGCTGGCTATTCTAATCCCAGGTTTCTTTGCCCCGGGTGTGTTTTTGGAGCTTGGCGCCTTATATGCTTTTGGTTCTTTGTTTTCATTCTTTCTCGCCCACGCTGCTATTATAAATTTGCGTGTTAGAAATCCTGATTTGCCGCGTCCTTTTAAGCTAGGTGGGAACATTAAGTTTAAGCAGCGGGAATTGCCGATTACCGCCATTTTGGGGTTGATCGGTACAGCGGTGATATGGATGGTGGTGATATTCACCCAGCCATATAGTCGTTGGGTTGGTTTAAGCTGGATGGCTATAGGGCTGGCTCTCTATCTCCTTTTCCGCTGGCGAAGGCGATTGCCACTGGGACAAACAGCCAGTAAACCCGCTAGCCCTTTGTGGAAGCAGAAATAATTGCGTAACTAGCGAGGCGGAATTATAATACGTACAAAAAGACAGTTAGTGACGGTAACGTAGGCTGATGAGACTGAGCAGAATATTGGTTGCTGCAAGCGGCATCGGTGTTGATGAGGAGGCAATCAAACTAGCCTGTGACCTGGCGAAGAAGTCAAAAGCCGAGGTTTATGTAGTTTATGTCATTGAAGTCAAGCGTAGCCTGCCCTTGGATGCGGTAATCGAGTCTGAGATAGAGAAAGCGGAAAAGGTACTAACTCGTGCAGAAGATATTGCTGCTGACAGAGATTATGAGGTGGAGACAGACTTGATTCAGGCACGTGAGGCAGGGCCAGCTATCGTGGACGAGGCGATGGAAAGAGATGTTGATTTAATCCTGATGGGCTTGAGCTATAAGAAGCGCTTCGGGGCTTTTAGTTTAGGCAGAGCCATACCGCATGTTTTAGAGGAAGCTCCGTGTCGCGTCTTGTTACTCAGGGAAACCAAATCGTAAGGTAGAAGTTATGAATGTAGTTATCATGGGGTGTGGGCGGGTCGGGGCTCAATTAGCTAGTTTGCTGGATGCTGATGGACATAAGGTGACGGTCTTGGATGTTGATGCCCATAGTTTCAGGCGGTTGCCACCGAGTTTTGGTGGAACAGCATTGGTTGGCGACGGTACTGATGAGGAAGTGCTCAGAAAAGCTGGTATTGGGGAAGCTGGTGCTTTTGTGGCGGTGACTCAAGGTGACAATCGTAATGTTATGGCAGCTCAGATTGCCAGGAATATATTCAATGTTCCAAAGGTAGTCTGTCGCATATACGACCCGTTGCGTAAGGACATCTATGAGGCGCTGGGACTTGATGCTGTCAGCCCGACAACTGTCTTTGCTCAATTGCTAAGGGATAAGCTGTTGGCTACGTGAAAGGGGTGAAACTGTAATATGTACATTATTATCATCGGTGGTGGCAGCGTTGGCTATAACTTGTGTAAGGCGTTGCTCAGAGGGGGACATGAGGTGCTGGTGCTGGACAAGGATGTAACTAAGTGCGAGAGCTTTGAAGACGAGCTGGGAAGCGTGTGCATGAGGGGTGATGGATGTGAGGCAGCTACTTTGGCTGAAGCTGGGGCAGCCAGAGCTGAGGTTTTCATAGCAGCTACCGATGAAGATGAGGACAATTTGGTAGCTTGTCAGGTAGCCAAGCATAAGTTTGGGGTACCTCGGACTATTGCCCGAGTTAACAACCCCAAAAATGAAAATATCTTCAAGAAGTTAGGCGTTGATTGCCCCATCAGTGTTACTAATCTCATTTTGGAGCATATTGAGGAGAAAATACCCACACATCCGCTAATTCATCTTTTAACCATAGGTGAGGAGAAGATGGAGGTTGTTGAGGTTAAAATACTGGAAGGGTCAACATCAGTGGGCAAGTCGGTCAAGGAGTTATCCCTACCTCCCGATTCTATTTTGGCTCTGCTAATACGGAATGGGCAGAAGCCTCAGGTGCCTACTGCCGATACTGTCTTAGAGGCTAATGACCGCATTATCGCCTTGACGACTGCTGACAGCGAAGAAGCCCTGCAGAAAGAGTTGGCAAGTAGTTAGTTTGTGGAGGTGGAGGAATGGTCAGGGTTGCTTTTCAGGGTGAGAGGGGAGCGTTCAGTGAAGATGCGGTCATCACCTTTTTTGGTGATGCCCAGCTTTCCCCAAGCCGGTATTTAGCTGATGTCTTTGAGGCTGTGTCCAAAGACAGGGTAGATTTCGGCGTGGTTCCGGTGGAGAATTCTCAAGCCGGCAGCATTAATGACACCTATGACTTGTTGTTGAGCTATCCCTTGAATATCTTTGGTGAGATCAACCTCAGGATAAACCATTATTTGATGGCTTTACCTGGAGAAAGCTTAGACGGAATAAAGACAGTCTATTCGCATCCTCAGGCTCTAGCCCAGTGTGAGGGATTTTTGAGGAAGCTCAAGGCTAAAATTGTGCCTACCTATGATACTGCTGGTAGTGCCAAAAGGATAAAAGAAGGTGGCTTAAGAGGATGTGCTGCCGTAGCTAGCCAGCGAGCGGCTAAGATTTACGGCCTGCAAATTCTGGCGCAGAACATCGAGACCAATGTCAATAATTACACCAAGTTTTTTGTTATTTCCAAGCGGAAAGCGGAGCCAGCCGCGAAAAGCAAGACCTCTCTAGTCTTTGGTGCCGGGAATGTTCCCGGAGCTTTATATGCTTGCCTAGGGGTTTTTGCTACCCGAAATCTAAACCTGACAAAACTTGAATCAAGACCTAGTAGAAACAGGCCTTGGGAATATGTATTCTATGTTGATTTTGAGGGGCACATAGATGATAGGATTTGCCAGGAAGCTCTGGATGAGCTTGAGCAGAAAGCTAATTTTATTAAAATACTTGGCTCTTATCCCCGGGCCGGAGATTGATATCAGCTAGAGCACACCGTGCAAACCGTCTTTCAACTTCTTGTAAGTCGCGGCTAATGCTTCTGGGAGGACTTTGGTGTTGGCAACTACCGGCATGAAGTTGGTATCACCCTGCCATCGAGGCACTATGTGGGTGTGAATATGGTCGTCTAGACCAGCTCCAGCTATTTTGCCCACGTTCATGCCGATATTGAAGCCAGCCGGTTTCATTATTTCAGTAAGCAGCTTGGTGCCCAGTTTGACCATATCAAAGTGCTCCTTTGATTCGGCATCGGTCAGCTCATCAAGGTGGCCTGTGTGGCGATAGGGTGCTACCATTAGATGCCCTGGGTTATAGGGGAAGGAGTTTAAAATTATGAAGTTGCTTTCACCCCGGTAGAGAATGAAATTTGACTCGTCGTTGTTCTCCTCCGGTTTTTGGCAGAGAAAGCAGCCACCTTGTTCCGCTTGGAGTATATATTCTATTCGCCATGGTGCCCAGATTTGTTCCATTGCTGTTTTTGTCCTATATTACCTATCTCTGAAACTAATTGCAAAGTGCCAAGATAGCGGGAGTGTTTATGAATAACTTATTTTCAATGGAGTGCGACCCTTTAAGGTCGCTTTTCCATAGCGAGGCTAAAGCCTCGCACTACATTCGTAACAAGCTCAACATTGCTACTGGATTAGCTCAAAGGATATAATTTAGGAGTTATGATAAGGCAAAGGCTGACCGAATATTGCTTTGAGCTGGGGCCAATAAGGCCACCTAGCGAAGCATATTCATTACTGATAAGGGCGACTAGGAACTGCCCGTGGAACCGTTGCCAGTTCTGCCCGGTTTACAAGGGACAGAAATTTGAACTGAGGCCAACTGAGGATGTAATCAGGGATGTGGAAACGGCTAAAGCTATCGTGGATGAGATAAAAGAACTTACCTGGAAAATGGGTTATGGCGGCCGACTCAGAGATGTAGCCGCTACAGTTTACAGTGGATATCAACATAACTCTAGTATCCGCAACGTGGCGCTATGGCTGTGGGCAGACGGTGAATCTGCATTTCTTCAAGACGCTAATACCCTTATAATGAGGACACCTGACTTAGTGAAAGTAGTCTCATTTTTGAAGCAAGCTTTCCCTGAGCTGACCAGGATTACTTCGTATGCCCGCTCTAAAACTGCTGCTAAAAAGTCGCTGGAAGAATTAAAACAGCTCAAAGATGCCGGGCTTTCCCGGTTGCATATTGGCCTGGAGAGTGGTTCTGACCTTGTGCTCAACTACGTGGAAAAAGGCGTTACTGCTGAGGAACATATCATAGGTGGCAGAAAAGTGAAGGAAGCTGGTATTTCGCTGTGCGAATATGTGATGCCGGGACTTGGTGGCAGGAAAATGACATCAGACCACGTCATCGGGACAGCCATGGGCTTAAATGAAATCAATCCGGATTATATCAGGCTACGCAGTCTTTATATCCGGCCGGGTGTGCCTTTGTGGTCAAAGGTAGAAGCCGGCGATTTCGAACTTCAGACGGAAGACGAGGTGGTCGAGGAAATCGGTAGTCTCATCGAAAAACTTGATGTCACAAGTGAACTCAAAAGTGACCATGTATTGAATCTGTTACCTGAAATAGATGGTAAATTCCCTGAAGCTAAGTCAGCATGCCTGGCCACCATAAAAAGGTATCTGGCACTGTCATTGCAGGAGAGACTCAACTTCAGGCTGGGGAGGAGAGCTGGCTACTATGAGAAGCTGGACGACCTTTATGATGCTTATAAATATCAGAAGGTTGACGAGGCTGTTAAGCGCATTAACTCAGAAAACCCCGGTAGCATGGATGAGGTAATCTTTCAGCTAAAGGAAAGCTTTATTTAGAAGCGGGTGTTCTATGGCTAACAAAGGTTTCCTTAACCTAAATCGTTTTAAGTCAGGCAAGGCGATAAAGCAGCAGGCAAAACGGAGGGCAGACAAGCGCCGAGAAAAGTCAAAGTTAATAAAGGCCAGGTGACCACAGGGTAAAATAAAATATAGGAAGGTAGATATATGAGAAATCTGGTAATCTTTATAATTCTGTCACTGATATTGATTACTGCACTTACAGGCTGTGCCAAGGGTGGAGTTAAACCACCTGGAGACATCGGAACTGGAGGCATCTTTATAGAGGGGGATTCGGGTGGGGATGCGGAGACCCTGAACTGGATTCTGGCTGCTGATGCTACTTCTTTTAGCTATGTTGGCCATACTCTGGACTCGTTGGCAACTTACGATAACCAGTTTAACATCCAATTGCGCTGTCTAGCCAAGGATGT
>JBBISW010000094.1:0-6553 GCA_037441105.1 Chloroflexota bacterium | reverse complement strand
TGAAGAAGGCCTCTATGTAGTCGGCCCGTTTCAGCCCGTAATCGGTGATGAAAGCATGCTCGAAGACGTCCATGACCAGAATGGGAATGCAACCGGCAGGATGACCGACATCGTGCTCGTTTATCCACTGGTTCATCAGTTTGCCGCTTACATTATCCTGGTATAAGATGACCCAGCCGATGCCGCGCATTGTCCCCGTGCCCTTGAAATCCTTCTCCCAGTTCTCATAGCTGCCGAAGTCCTCAGCCAGTTTCTTAGCCAGCTTACCTGACTTGTCCAATGCCGCCTTGCCGCCGAGATTATCGAAATAATACTCGTGCAATCGCATGCCGTTGAACTCCCAGCCCATGCGCCGCTTTAGCTCGGCATATTCCGGCGTGCCGATCTTACCATCCTTCACCATGGCAACTAGTATATCCATCAACTTGTTGGTATTGGTGACATAGCCCTGATACAGGGTAAAGTGATTTTTAAGCAATGTTTCGCTAAACCCCTCCGTACTGATTAGCCGACTGTAATCTTTCGCTTCGTAAGCCATTTCCCCCTCCTTTTGGTTTTAATGTTGTTTTGTGCTCTAATTATCATTCTGAGCCCTTCATTCGTCATCCTGAGTCCTTCGTTTTTTGTCATTCTGATCCCGATTTATCGGGAGAAGAATCTCACTCAGGAGAAACTCCGCGAAGAACGTGGAGACCCTTCGCTATCGCTCAGGGCGACAAAATAAACACTTTTGGTTTTACTTTTGTAACGTCATTGGTTTACCGCAGCAGACTAACTCACCACCACCAACCTTTTTGACTTCAACCACATTCCCGCAAATCTCACATCTGAAAGTTTGTCCCACCGTAGTTACCTTTGACATCTCTTCCTCCTTTCAATATGATATGATTACAGCGATTAAACTCGATTACGGCGATTTATCGCTGTTATCTTTTCCCATCGCTGTAATCTTCATCACTTCTCGACTTCATCGAGTAGGTCGCTGAACACATCAACGTGATAAATTTCGTGGTCTCTTATCCGGGTGAGCAACTTCTTCAAGTCCGCATCTTTGACCTCTTTGGCAGCGCGGTCATATTCGGCAGCTACCTCTTTCTCAATCTTGATATCAGCGCGTAGCATATCGCCCATCTTGGTTGACCTATCAATTTGGGTATGCTCTATCTTGGGATTGCCCTTGCCGCTGACCATCTCCTCAGCCAGCCAGCCCATGTGTTGCATCTCATTTATCGCCTGGTCTTGCATCTCCTTCTTGAACTCCTCATTTGGTGCCAGGTAGGAATGCAATAGATATTGCAGGACTACAGTATATTCATGCTCAATGCCCCAGTTAAGTACCTGTGCTACCTTGTCCTTGCGGTCACCTCTCAGGTCTGTGGCGCCTTCCTTCTTTGCCTTGTCCACAAAATGGACAAAATCGCCATGATGAGACTCCTCGTCGGACAGGATGCGTTTCAACAACCGTTTTGTCTTGGGGTCACCTATCGCCTTGATGTGCTCTTTATACATAGTTATAGCATCCTCTTCCGCCAGCACATCATTCTTCATCCAATCAGAAACCGATTTGCCCGCCGTACGCATCTTGCCTCTTTTCATGCTGGGCTTACCACCCAATTCAACTATAGTCTCTGCCAGCCAATCGAGATGGCGCATCTCCTCCCGGGCGATGGCTTCGATCTCGCAGGCCATCTCGCCTTCACCCATGGCATAGGCATGGGTCAGGTACTGGATAATGGCGCCATGCTCACCCTCAAGGTCTTTGTTCAGCAAAGTGATGATTTCCTGCTTTTTCATTTGTCCCTCCGATAGTATTTAATAACTGTCCCCCTGTCTTTTCTGTCCTTACGAGCCCTTCGCCCTTTGTCATTCTGATCCCGATTTATCGGGAGAAGAATCTCATCGTGCTCCTCACCTCCCGGGATTCTTCAGTCGCTTCACTCCTTCAGAATGACAGAGAGGGGTCCGAGATTGCTTCGTCGCTGGCGCTCCTCGCAATAACAATGAATATTCTGCCTGATAATTTGATTTCATTCCTCGTGAATTAGGTTTAAGGTTAGCTCACGGCTACCTTGAGAAAAGGCCAGCTATCCCTCATTTGCTCTTCACGATGAGGTACTTCTCCGGTTTCGCATCAAAAGCCTTCTTGCAGCCGATAGCACAGAAGTAGTACTTTTTACCCTTGTATTCAGAAGTAGCCGCAGCTTTTTTCTCATCGACCTGCATCTTGCACACCGGGTCTATCGCCATCCGTTCACCTCCTTCCATCAGTTTTTCAAATTTGACTGGCTTGAAAGTTCTCAAGCGCAGCGAATTAGACACCACAGAGATAGAGCTGGCAGCCATAGCCAAAGCCGCCAGCATCGGGTTCAAAAAGCCGTAGTTGCCAAAAACGAAATGAAGTCCCGAAGGGACACCAGTATGCCCGAAAGCCAGGTACAATGCACCTGCTGCCACCGGTATCAGGGCGGTATTATACGCAAAAGCCCAGAACAGGTTCTGCTTGATTGTTCTCATGGTGCGCTTGCTCAAAGATATGGCAGTGACAATGCCGCCTAAGTCACCGCTGATGAGCGTGATGTCGCCGGTTTCCATAGCGACATCAGTGCCGGTGCCTATGGCAATGCCCACATCCGCCTGAGCCAGCGCCGGAGCATCGTTAATGCCATCGCCTACCATCGCTACTACCTTGCCCTCGTCCTGTAGTCTTTTGACCTCTTGAGCCTTGTTTTCCGGCAAAACTTCAGCTAAGGCACGGTCAATGCCCGCCTCATGGGCGATTGCTTCGGCGGTGCGACGGTTGTCACCAGTAATCATCACTACCTCAGTATTTAACCTGTGCAAAGAATCCACCGCCTCCCTGGCATTCGGCTTAAGAGTATCAGCCAAAGCAATGACGCCAGCTATCTGGCTGTTCACGCCTAAGAACATCACCGTCTTGCCCTGACTCCAGAGTCGGTCTGCCTGTTTCTTGAAGCCATTCAGAGAAAGCCCTCTATCCTGCATCAGGAGAAGGTTGCCCACCAGGAGCTTCTTGCCATTTACCGTGGCCTCCACTCCATGCCCCGGCATAGCCTTAAAATCCGAAGCCTGGGATAGCTTCAGTTTCCTCTCCGAAGCTGATTTGACTATGGCCTCCGCCAGCAGATGCTCAGAGCTATGCTCAGCAGAAGCCGCCAACCGCAAAACTTCAGCATCAGTAAAAGATGGTGCCGCGATTACGTCAGTCACCCTGGGTTCGCCCCGGGTCAGGGTGCCAGTCTTATCCAGCAGCACAGAATTTATCTTATGAGCCCGTTCCAACGCCTCACCGCTCCTGATGAGAACACCGTTCTCGGCTCCTTTGCCGGTGCCGACGATGATAGCTGTTGGCGTAGCCAAACCCAGGGCACAGGGACAGGCGATGATAAGCACGGCCACAAAGTTCAGCAAGGCGTATGTCAGAGTCGGCTGCGGGCCCAGGAAAAACCATATTACAAAAGTGACGATGGCAATACTTATCACTGCTGGCACGAAGTAGCTGGAGATGACATCGGCCAAGCGTTGAATTGGTGCTTTGCTTCCCTGTGCTTCCTCTACCAGCCTGATAATCCGGGCCAGCGTGGTATCCTTGCCCACCCTGGTTGCCTCAAATTGGAAACTGCCCATCTTATTGATGGTAGCACCGATGACCATGTCGCCCACCTTCTTCTCCACCGGTATGCTCTCGCCTGTTATCATGGATTCATCAACGCTGGAATAGCCCTGTCGGACGATGCCATCAACCGGTATCCGT
This sequence comes from Chloroflexota bacterium, assembly GCA_037441105.1. GTDB lineage: Bacteria > Chloroflexota > Dehalococcoidia > GIF9 > UBA5629 > VGNY01. The sequence continues at coordinate 2,781 of JBBISW010000094.1, read as the reverse complement.
TCGCCCGGCCGCACCAGTATTAGGTCGCCGACCTGCACATCCTCCACCGAAATCTCCGCTTCCTTACCATCACGGATAACAATCGCCGTCTTGGGCTTGAGGCCAATCAACTTCTTTATCGCTTCCGAGGTCTGCCCTTTGGCCCTTGCCTCTAGAAATTTGCCCATAAGAATCAGGGCTATAATCATAGATGAAGTATCGAAATAGAGGCCCAGTTCTATATCTGCAGCAGCAAACAGCGCCGGAGCTACTACCGCCGCCATGCTGTAGAAATAAGCCGCTGAGGTGCCCACAGCGATGAGAGTGTTCATGTCAGCGGTTTTATGCTTTAGTGCTCCCCACATTCCCTTGTAGAATCGCCATCCTGTCCAGAATTGCACCGGTGTGGCTAAAGCCCAGAGCAAGTAGGGCCTTCCCGGAAAATCAGGGCCCATGCTCAGACCCATTATCACCACGGCAAGGACAAAAGCGAAGATAAACCTGTTTCTTACACCCTGTACCTCTCGCTGGGCTGCCGTGGTGACATCTTCCAGCGTTGCCGCTTCTGGCCCCAAGCCGTAACCAGCCTTCTCTACTGCCCGTCGCATCTCAGCTACATCTGTCCCCTCCACATATTCAACCGTGGCTTTCTCCGAAGCCAGGTTGACGTTGACTGAGATAACACCGGGCACGTTGGAGAGAGCTTCTTCCACACGGGCTACGCATGAAGCGCAGGTCATCCCGCTTACCGGGAATACTGATTTCTTGCTGGCTACCTTGTAGCCCAGTTGCGAGACGGTCTGGCTGATCGTAGCCAGGTCAACTTTGGAAGGGTCATACTCTACGGACGCCTTTTCTGAAGCAAAACTGACATCGGCCCTTTCCACGCCGGGAGTTTGGGCAAGACCTTTCTCGATAGTAGCAGCACAGGTAGTGCAAGTCATACCAGTTATGTGGATTTTAGCCTTTTCGGATTTACTGCCCTGTGATTTCTCCACCTTTTGTGATGCCTCCGACGACTTCTTATATGAAGAACTTCTTCTTAAAGTAACATGTAGTGCGAGGCTTCAGCCTCGCCCGCAACTCATCACCTAAGGCGACCCTAAAGGGTCGCACTACATTACTTCAACACTAATGTCCAAGCTGTCTATATCCTCTATCCCCTTCAGTGAAGAGACCATGCCAACTAGGGTGCTGGAGATGATGTCATTGGGGAAAGGGGTAAGGGGAATCTCCTTCCCATTGACCGTTATTTCGACATTACCCTTCTTCTGATGGATTCCCAGCTTCTTTATGTCTTCTACACCTTGCAGCGAGGTGACAGCACCGACCACAGTCCGAGCCAAGAATTCCTCAACAAAAGGATTCATGTCAATTGATATTCTGTTCACCTTCAATTTTGCCTTATAACTTCCCTTCATTTTTTACCTCCGCACCTTTAATTATTCCCAGATTATTCGTCGTCATTGTGAGTCCTTCCGCAGAAGGACGTGGCAATCTCTGTTCCACCACCTGTCATTCTGAGGGAGTCCCGATTTTATCGGGACGACCGAAGAATCTCTGTAAGTGAGGAGCACGATGAGATTCTTCTCCCGATAAATCGGGATCAGAATGACAAGACGAAGAGCCCGCAATGACAAGTTAATCAAAGCCTTGCTCCTTGTGCTTCCGGGCAATGGCCTCAGCCAGATTGTCTAAAGCCTTGAAATCGGCTTCTCTGGGGTATCCCTTAACGAGCACCGGCTCCAGCAATTCCACCTTCAGGTTGGGCAGCAACGCGGTCAGTTGCTCCACCGTCTTACCACCCCAACCGTATGAACCTATGATGGATGCGAACTTGAGATTAGGCCTGAGAGCATTCGCCAGAAATGCGGCATAGACAACGTTAGGATGAGGTCCAGCCAGAACAGTAGGCGTCCCCAAAACAACTGTCGCTGCATCTACCAATGCCATCGCCAGCTTGCCCAGGTCGGTGACCGTGAGGTCGAACTGCTTCACCGTCACGCCTCTCTGGGCTAAAACTTCCACAAAGTGTTCCACCATCCTGCGGGTGCTGCCGTGCATTGAAATGTAGGGCAATACCACGATGTTCTTAGGCTCGCAGAATGCCCAGCTACGATACGCTTTGATAATGAACTCCGGTTTATCGTACATAGGTCCATGGCTGGGAGCGATGATGTCAATTTCGTAGTCCTTAACTTTCTCCAAATTCTTCTGGATAGTAGTTCGGAAGGGCATCATGATTTCGGCATAATACCGCTTGGCTGCTTCATACACCTGGCCTTCATCGGTCATATACAGGTCAGTCGTCGCCAGATGGGAGCCGAAGAAATCACAGGGGAAAAGTATCTTGTCCTCACGTAGATAACTGAGCATCGTCTCCGGCCAGTGCACCCACGGCGCATGGATGAACTCCAGCGTCCTGTTGCCCAGCGAGATGGTCTCTTTGTCCTCGACGGTTATGAATCTGTCGTCTGGAATCAGAAGCAGGTCCATAAGCATCCCCTTGCATCTCGGCGTGCACACGACTTTTGCTTTAGGGTATTTTTCCAGGATTCGTGGGATAGAGCCAGAATGGTCTTGCTCGGCATGATTGGCAATCACATAATCCAGGTTTTTGACACCAAGTTCGTCCAGGTGATTTGTCAGCACCTGCTCCATAGTGGGGTCTACTGTGTCTATAAGAGCGATTTTCTCACTGCCCTTTACCAAATACGAGTTGTAGCTGGTGCCATCGGGAAGCGGTATCAGCGAATCAAATAGCCTTCTGTCCCAGTCAATCGCCCCTACCCAGTAGATTCC
>JBBISW010000093.1:0-6773 GCA_037441105.1 Chloroflexota bacterium | reverse complement strand
TCCCATTCCCTGATTTTTTCCTCATCAAGATAGAAGAACTCATTAGCGCCAGTAGTGAAACCACGGCGCACCTCGGCAATATCGCCCAGTCGCACCAGCTTGCCTTTGCCCTTTTCCAAAATTGTCCAGTAGATATCCGGTGCTCTGAGGTACTTGCCGCCCCATTTGTTGCCGATGTAGCGGGCGGTTTTAATCAGGGGGCCAGCGGCTTTGCCGGCTTCCTCTTCCTGCGGTATTTCACACCCATCTTCTAAGAGCTTGCTTTGCTGGATAGGGAAGATACGGTATTCTTTAGTTGCCTTACGCTCGGTTGCTTCCTCAATCTCGTCAAAGATTACCGGCGACAGGATATGTTCAAACGGCACTCGAAACATGACAAAGCGGGCAGTCTTGTCTAATGCCAATTCGCGGCGGTCATCAGGCGGCGATAATAGCACGATAACCGAATTGACATCAGCATTGGCAAAGGTTCTTCTAACCTGGTTATCCAGCACCAGCTTGACATGGCAATGCTTGAGCAGGAACTCCTGCAGGTCGGCACCATAACCTACATCCAACCATGAGTTGGAGGTGATAAAGCAGAATGAGCCTCTGCTATTTAGCAGAGAAAGCCCGTGCAGGTAAAAGTATATGTACAGGTCGCTCTTGGCATCAATCTTGTGCGCCGGTGTTTTGCTACCGGCCTTGTAGCCGAAGAAGCGGGGAAATGCCTGATAAACGGAAAGCGCCAGCTTTGCCTTATACTCCTTTTTATCATCCGTGACCTGAACACCGTGAACTATCGGTGCGGCAATTGCCTCCTGTCGCACATAAGGAGGATTGCCCATGACGATGTCAAAGCCCTCGTTCTCACCTTCAAAGATTTCTACAAAGGCGATATCCCAGACAAAGGGCACTTCTCTGGCAGCACTGAGGGCTTTTTGTGAAGCCTCGGTCTGCGCCAGTTCAGTGGTAAGGCTCTCAATTTCCTGCCGGTATTGGTTTGCTTCTAAATCCATCTGGTGCGGACGCGGAGCCCCTTTGCCATCCAAACCTATCTGATAAGTCTGAGGACCTTCCAGCTTCCGCCGCAGAGCTTTGATTCGCTCCTGGATACTATGCCCCCTGGCATCCAGAATGTCTGCGAATAGCCGTTTTTCCTCATTCTTCAGAGCATCCACCGAATGGAACCGGCATGTTGTATCGTTATTGTAGAACTTGAGTTTCTCATCCTTTAGGGTCGAGATTCTGGCTTTTAATGGCGGTGGTATCTCCTGTGAGGTGGCAATGTGCCCCAGGTTAATGCCGCCTACTTCCTGCACCAGGCTATCGCCGCAGCGAATCTTGAAAGAAAAATGGGGCAGAAGAGGCTCCTGCCGGACATGAAGCTCTTCATGGGTAAATTCAGCATCAATAATCAGCGCTAGCCACAGACGCAGCTCGGCAACATGACACGCCCATTCCATGACATCCACGCCATAAAGCGATTGTCCGATTATCCGCTTCTTACGCTCATAAGATGCTTCTGTTATACCGAGCTGACGATTAGCCCGCTCTTGCAAGTCGTCCAGAATGTGGAGCATGCCCACCAGAAAAGAGCCAGAACCGCAGGCAGGGTCGAGGACTGTGATATCATGGAGGCGTTCACTAAGTGCGGGCCAGAGACCGGCAGCAGTGACGGCTTTGTCGGCATCAATCTTTTCATCCTGCTCCAGGGCAAAGATTAGCTGGTTGAGCAGTTCTTTTCTTTCATCCCCAAGATGGTTTGCCAGGTGGTCTGCCAGCGAGAGGCGGCACATCAGGTCAATCTCGGTCCTGGGGGTATAAAAGATACCTGCCTCACCACGCTCGTCAACTTCCTCGGATACATTGACCAAGCTTTCATAAACTTTGCCTATCATCTCGGGGTCAACGGCTACCTCCTTATCGAGCGGGCTATCCTCGGCGATGGTGAAGTTGTAGCGCTCCAGGAATCTTATAATCTGCTCGAAGCGGTGGTCGGAAACAGCAGCTTTATGCTCCTGGTCAAGCCTGCTTTCGGTGAACAGACCGCCGTTGAGATAAGGCGCCAAAGACAAGGCTTCTTTGATTTCTGGCGGGAAATAGCTGTGACCACCGTGGAATTTGTTATTAAAAGCTTCAAAGAAAAGCATTCTCAGCCAGTTATCGACAAATGAATTTTGGCTTTGCCCGGAACGCTGGTAGCTCTTCCACAAGGAAAGCAGGAAATCACGGTCATTGCCCAGCCAGCCCTTACGCTGAATAAAATAGATGAACATGCAGCGGTTGAGGAACTGGAGTGAATAATCATGCGCCCAGATCCGGTCATTGGTTTTCTTGCACAAATCATCCTCAAGAATCCTGAAGAGAGCCTTGTATTCTTTAAAGAACTGTTTGGTAACAGCCTCGACATCAAAGGCTTCATCGTGGCGTGTCTGGATATCAAGGGGGTATATGCCAGTTAGGTCGGGGCGTATTCTCTCTAAATCAAGTAATGACAGGCGTTCGGTTGCGGTACGCAGCCGCTCACCGGGGCCGACAGTGATGCGTCTAAACAAGCGGCGCTTCTTGATGTCCTCGTCATACTTGATATTGACGAAATGCCATTGTTGCTGCTGCCTATCCGAAAAAAGGCAAAGAAGATAGGGGCACTCTCTAAGAAGCCTGTTGACTACAGGCCTTTCATCCCCAAGAAACAAGCCATCGGAATCTAGACGAGCATAGATAATCTTAAAGTCATCGTGGCAGGCAATAATTTGAGGGTCCTCGGCAAGAGTATTGGCAACAGCTTCACCCCATCCTTTTCGACTTATTGGGTCATGGGCGGGGTCGTAGTTCAACTCGGCGAAGAGTTCCCGAGCCTTGCCCAGACCCTCTAGGTTGCTGAGGATATTGTGTACCTTGGCCTCTATATCACCCGCCATCGTTGCACTACCAAATTACAGGTCTCTAGCAATTCAACTCCTTTGTTTGAGTCCCAAGGCATCTCGCAGGTTGCCTTCAATTGCTTGCATATCAGGTTGGGGCATAGTTCCAAGCTTCTTGGCTATCATACCTTGCTTTATTGTCCTTATGATTCCCGTCGCCACCGACGGGAAAAGAAGTCCAGCTCCACGCCAATCACCAATAAGATGGTCGCCAACCAATATCCTATCAGTCCTGCTGGTTATGGCAACAATAATAGTCTCTTGCCGGCTTTGATGGTAAGTATCTGAGCTGACTATAACTGCTGGGCGCCGCCTCTCTCCAGTCTCATCAGTGAAGGCAAAACTAACGAGGACTACATCTCCTCGGCTATACTCGGTCATAGGCTGCATCCTTTTCGTTATCCCAGATTTCGGCAAGAACAGGGTCAGATTTTGCCGTTAACTTCAGGAGACCTTCCAAGGTTCTCGCTTCCTCACCCGGACGAGGCGCCTTATCTAGGTCTTCTTTGCGGAACCGGCGATGACGTTCTCTCCCAATGCGAAAAGCCGGTAGCCTACCTTCCTTAGTTAGTTTGTAAATAGTCCTTTTGGATACACATAGATATTCCGCAGCCTCTTCCACCGTGAACCATTCCTTTGCAATCACCATGAGCATGCCTCCCAAATGTAGTATCGTTGAATCGTGGTATTATTCTAGCACTTATACGCAAATAAATGCAACGTACCAACCACGATAATGCTTTGGCTGATGCACTGAACTCTCGCTGCACAATACTGACTGTTGACTGAACTCTCTAGCGACACGGGGTTCAGTTTGACGGCATATCAGGTAGCTTAAGGGCAGACTTGTTTGGCTTCTTCCCACAAGGCGTTCTGCTCATCCAAAGATAGACTAGCTAAGTTGAGGCCGCGGTCACGGCAAACCTCTTCCATGCAGGCGAAGCGACGGCAAAAGCGCTGGTTTGCCAAGCGGAGCGCCATCTCCAGGTCTACATCTAACCTGCGGGCGATATTGGCCAGTGTAAAAAGCAAATCGCCGAACTCCTTGGCCCTCTCTTGCTGGTCAGGTGCTTGCTTAATCTCGGCGACTTCTTCAGCCAGCTTATCTATGATTTCTTCCACCTTCTCCCAGTCGAAGCCGACTCCCGCCACTCGCCGCTGAATTGATTGACTATAGGCTAGGGCTGGCATCTGCTCAGGGACACCGGACAAAAGCGATTCTCCCTCACCCCGCTTCTCCTGCTTCAAAGTCTCCCAGTTTAACTTTACCTCTTCTGCATCCCTCACTTTATGACCGCCGAAGACATGGGGATGACGATGAATCAGCTTGCTGCTGATACCCTGGGCAACATCGTCAATGCTGAATTGCCCGGCCTCAGCGGCAATCTGGGCATGAAGCATAATCTGAAGCAGAAGGTCGCCTAGCTCCTCACAGAGCTTTTGCGGTGTCCCTTCTTCCAGAGCTCGTAAAACCTCATAGCATTCTTCAACCAGGTACGGTTTCAACGAGGCGTGAGTTTGCTTCTTATCCCAGGGGCAGCCATCAGGGCTGCGTAGCCTGGCGATAATTTCCTTCAATGAAGCAAAACTGTCCAATTTCTCTTCTTCAGGCAAAATATAGCCTCCGCCAGGCAATTATAATCGGGAAGTCGCCAATTGGCAATCACAAATGCCGAGGAGCGTCTACCACCTGCCGCATGTTATTGCCAGCCCTTTAACCTGAGCAAGATTCTTCGTCGCTTCGCTCCTTCAGAATGACCAAGAAAGGTGACCAAGATTGCCACGTCGCTATCGCTCTTCGCAATGACAGATGGAGAAAGCGAGATTCTAACGTCACTTCGTTCCTCACAATGACAGGGGGGAGTTGCTAATCAATCACAAATAATAAACCCCCTGAGAAAATGTCCTTCAGGGGGCAACACAAGCAAACAGAAGGAGCCTTTACCTTCGTGAGCCCAGGGCAAGCAAAACAAAGTAGAAAAGCTGCGCCACTGCCTGAAGCGTAGCGGCTACATAGGTAAGGGCAGCAGCCGATAAAACAGCGCTGGCAGCATTATATTCCTGAGTGGACACCATTCCCGTACTACGCAACATCTGCCTGGCACGGTTGCTGGCATTGAACTCGACAGGCAAAGTAACCAGGCTGAAAATCACAGCCAGGGAAAAGAGAAAAACACCAGCCCAGACCACGGTCATACCGAACTTGGCGCCAAACATAGCCAGTAAGAAACCGAGAATGACAAAGATGTAACCGAGAGTACTGCCCAGGTTAGCCGCCGGCACCAGAGAAGTGCGAAATCTGAGAAAGGCATAGCCAACCTTATCTTGAACCGCATGCCCCACCTCGTGAGCCACAATCCCTAGCGCGGCTACAGAAGGAGTGTTGGCTACTGCTGGAGAAAGACGCAACACCTTTTTGCTCGGGTCATAGTGGTCGCCTAGCCTACTTTTTACTCCCTCGACCTTAACATTATTCAAGCCGTTTGCCCCAAGCAACCTGTAGGCTGCCTCAACCCCGGTGATGCGCTGAGGGTTAGCTACCTTAGAATACTTATTAAAAGTTGAACTTACCTTCGCCTGAGCATAAAGCATAAAGATAAATGGCGGCAGCATGATAAGAAACCAAAGCGGGTCAAAGAAAAACACTGTCTACATCCCTCCTTGCAAAGTTCCCTTTGTAAATTTAAATTTTAGCAGAAGCGAGAAACAAAGTCAAAGTAAATAGCTACCGATAAAATCGCGCTGGCCTCGCACAAACTCCTCCGCAGATATCTCTCGCTTTCCCTCCAATTGAACCCGAATCAATCCCAAAACTCCGTCCCCGGTTGCAACTCCGACAACCGCTGGCCCCGGCTGGGGCAAAGTTACCACTTTGCCTGGCTCTCCAGTTTTCCCCCCACTCAACGGCACAACTTTACCAATCTTCAAGCGTTTACCTCGCCACCAGGTATAGCACCCTGGCCACGGGTCGAAGGCGCGAACCTGTCGCCACAAGTCCAGAGCAGCAAGTTGCCAAGCTATTTGCCCATCGTTTTTAGTTATAACTTTGGTGTAACTGGCCCGGCTTTCTTCCTGAGCGCGTGGCTTGATTTGCTCATCAAGCCATAAGGGCAATGTTTCCATCAGCAATTGAGCGCCAGTTTGAGCCAGCTTAGCAGTAAGTGTACCGGTGGTATCCTCAGCAGATATGGGCATCTCTTTCTGATTTATAATGGGACCAGTATCCATGCCAGCATCCAGTAACATAATGGTAACCCCGGTGACCTCGTCTCCTTGTAAAATAGCCGTGGCTACCGGTGATGCACCTCGATATTTAGGGAGAAGAGAGGGATGGACATTAAGGCAGCCGAATTTAGGTAAAGCTAATATTTCCAGCGGTAAAATCTGCCCAAAAGCCGCCACCACAATCAGGTCAGGAGCGAAACTGGCTAACCGCTCGACCTCGCTACTGTCTTTTAAGCTGTCCGGTTGAACTATCTCGAGCCCGTGAGATAGCGCCAATTGCTTTACCGGAGACAAAGCAACTTGCTGCCCCCGTCCGGCCTTCTTGTCTGGTTGAGTATATACGGCGACCACCCGGTAAGAGCTACCAAGCAAAGCCTCTAAACTAGGGACAGCAAACTCCGGAGTGCCCATAAAAACGACGCGCATAGCCTATAAATAAATTTTAACAACTTTTTCCGTTATGTCAAAAACCCCCTTGACAGCCCGAAAGACCCACTGTGTTACTATAAGAGGCGTTTGTGGTGCGGTCTCGGGTCTATTCTTTTTAGTTTCTTCATCACATAACTGTAGCTTAATACAGGCTGTAAAATTTGGAGATGCACTAGACCTTAGGGTAGGGGATTTTTGTTTCATTTGCCGGGA
>JBBISW010000092.1:0-6833 GCA_037441105.1 Chloroflexota bacterium | reverse complement strand
TTCTCCCGATAAATCGGGATCAGAATGACACTGAGCGAAGGGCTCGCAATGACAGGAAAGACTTAAAAAGAGAGTTGGGTGAGGATAAAACCTTGAGTTTATTTATCACCTTCGAAGGCAGTGAAGGCTGTGGCAAGAGCACTCAGGCCAGAGCCCTGTGGAGAAAAATCTCCCGTCTGGGCATCCCCGCAGTGCTGACACACGAGCCGGGAGGCACCAGCCTGGGCAATCAATTAAGACGCCTACTCAAAGAAAGCCGTCAGGACGAAATCCCGCCGCTAGCCGAGTTACTGCTGTTTGCCGCCTGCCGCATACAACTGGTAAACGAAGTTATCCGCCCCAGCCTGCAACAAGGCAAGGTGGTCATCTGCGACCGCTTCGCCGATTCCACCATGGCTTATCAGGGTTACGGTCGTGGACTGGATCTGGAGACCATAAAAAAAATCAACGAGCTAGCCACCCAAGGTATAAAGCCCCACCTCACCATATTGCTGGACATCCCGACCCAAAAAGGGCTTAGCCGCAAGCAGAATAAGACGAACGACCGCTTCGAGGCAGAAGACATCGCCTTTCATAACAAAGTCAGGAATGGTTACCTGAAGTTAGCCGCCGAGGAGACTGGGCGCTGGCTGGTGATAGACGCTACCCTACCCCGAGCCAGAATTGGTAAAATTATCTGGGACAGGGTTAACCAACTACTTTAGGCTGAAAAGCCTCAAGGCATGACTAAGAAGCGGGTAGCCGTAGCCTTAAGCGGCGGCGTTGACTCCTCAACAGCGGCTTTTCTACTCCAGGAAGCCGGCTATGAGGTCATCGGCATAACTATGCGCCTGTGGTCTGAACAAGCAGCACAGGGCAAGCGACATCACTCCTGTCCTTCAATGCAAAACATTCACGATGCCGAGCAGGTTTGCCAAATCCTTGGTGTTCCTTTCCACATCATCAACCTGGAGAATGAGTTCAAGCAGCATGTGATAGACTACTTCTGCCAGGAATATACACAAGGTCGAACCCCCAACCCCTGCATCGCCTGCAACCGACACATAAAATTCGGCGTTCTCCTCAACCATGCTCTATCTCTGGGCGCCGACTACTTAGCCACTGGCCACTACGCCAGAGTCGAGTACTATGACAATGCCTACCACCTGCTCAAAGGCGTTGACCAGAATAAAGACCAGTCTTACATGTTGTACACACTGGGGCAGGAAAAACTCAGCCGCGTGCTCTTCCCGCTGGGCAATCATTTCAAGTCCGAAGTCCAAGAGCTAGCCAGGCAAAAGGGCTTACCTACCGCTGGCAAGCCGAGCAGTCAGGACATCTGCTTCATCGCCACAGACTACGGCACTTTCTTAAGCCGGTACTTCGCCGCGACACCAGGTGAAATCGTCAACAGCCATGGCAAAGTGCTGGGCAGACACCGAGGCACCGCCTTTTACACCGTGGGGCAAAGGCATGGCCTTGAGCTTACCGCCGCTGAGCCTCTCTACGTAATCAGGATAGAACCAGACAAGAACAGGCTCATAGTCGGCAGCAAAGGAGAGCTCTATAGCTCCAGGCTTACTGCCACAGCAGTCAACTGGGTTTCAGAAAAGGCAGCCACTGAGCCATTGACGGTGGCTATCAAAATACGCTACCGGTCACCAGCAGCAACTGCCATCCTCTACCCAGGACAGGACACAGCCGAAGTAAGGTTCGAGCAGCCACAGCCTGCCGTCACCCCAGGGCAAGCTGTGGTTTTCTACCAGGATAACGAAGTTCTAGGCGGTGGCACCATTGAGAGCTAAAAGTAATAAACCCATATCAGACCCGCCAAGCCTTATCGAAGAAAACGGGCTTAACTCCCGGGGCTATCGCCTCATCGCTGGCGTGGATGAAGTCGGACGTGGAGCCTTAGCCGGCCCGGTAGTCGCTGCCGCTGTAATCCTGCCTCAATCTCCAGATTTCCCGTGGCTGAAATCAGTTCGAGACAGCAAAGAAATCCCATCAGCTAAACGCCAGTCACTTTTCAGCCTGATTACACAAGAAGCCGTCTCCATCGGTGTTGGTGTCATAGACCATCAAATCATCGATTCGGTGGGCATTCTCAAAGCCACCAGGCTCGCAATGTGCCAGGCTGTGGAGCAACTGACCTGTCTGCCTGACTTTCTGCTTATAGACTTCCTGACCTTGCCACAGCTTAAAATTTCCCAAAAACCGATAATCAGAGGCGACAAATTATGCCTCTCCATCGCCTGCGCCTCGATTGTGGCCAAGGTCACCCGTGACCGCATCATGATAGAGCTTGACCAGCTTCACTCCGGCTACGGCTTCGCCAAACACAAAGGCTACGGCACCAAACAGCATCTCACCTGTTTGCGCCAGCACGGGCCTTCACCCATCCACCGCCGCTATTTCGCTCCGGTAAGAGAGGCAGCAAGGCTACCATGAAGCGCAAGGAACTCGGCATCATCGGAGAAAAGCTCGCCCGAGACTTCCTCAAAAGGGATACCTAGCCTCATCTGGTTTAACTTTTTATGCTATAATCACTCATAGGAGGTTTGCCATATGGAGGATTGGAAGGAGCGCATCTCCATAGACTCGAATATTTGTCACGGTAAGCCGTGTATCAAGGGAACACGGATTATGGTATGGACTATTGTAAGCTGCCTGGCTAATGGCGATTCTGTCGCAGATATCCTAAAGGCATATCCAGGGCTCAAACAAGAAGACGTCCAAGCAGCGTTAGCCTATGCTGCCGAGATGACACGTGAAAAGGTGCTGCCAGTAGAGGTAGGAAACGCCTGATGAAGCTCAAGCTGGATGAAAACATCGATCCACGAGCTAAAGAAATCCTATCACAGGCAGACCACGATGTTCTCACCGCTCAAGAGGAAGTCCTTACTGGTGCTTCAGACGATGTTCTTGCAGCAGCCGCAAGCCGTGAAGGACGATGTTTGCTCACCTTATGACCTGGATTTCGCTAATGTTTTCGCCTACCCACCAGAAAGATATGCCAGGCTAGTAGTACTTCACCACCCTCATCCAACAGTAAAAGGTCTATTAGACCTCATTCACCAACTCACCATTTCACTGCGTTCCCATAACCCATGCGGGCAGTTCTGGATTGTAGAACCAGGTCACCTTCGCATCCACGAGAAGCCAGACAGTGAATAGCCACTAAAGTGTGGGGGCTTTTGTCCCGGTAAGAGAGGCAACCCACTGATTGATAGCCAGCAAGTCTATTGCCTGTATTAACATCCCTGGCCGACCGAGCTTTTCACTACAGTTGATAAATTATAACAATCTTGTTATAATTAGTAGCTAGTGTGGAACGTTGAATACTACCAGACAGAAAAAGGTAGGTTCTCGGTAGCGGATTTCATCGACTCGTTGGATGCTAAATCAAGAGCCAAAGTAGCTCGGACGTTAGATTTACTTGAAGAATTTGGTGCTGAACTGGGAATGCCCTATGCCAGACGTCTGGAAAAGCAGCTATGGGAGTTAAGGATACGATATGGCAGAAACCGATATCGCATTATTTATTTCCTGGCGACCGGTCGGACTTTTGTGCTGCTGCACGGACTTACTAAGAAGTCCGGCGTAATACCCAAAAGTGACATGGAGATAGCTAAAAACAGGATGGATGATTATTTATCCAGAGGGAGGCAAGATATATGAATTGGAAGGAACACAAAAAGCGACTCCTGAGAGACCCTGAGTTCAAGAAAGAATACGAGGCACTTGAGCCTGAGTATCAATTAGCCACTGCCTTAATTCGATTACGGCTAGCGAGAGGGCTAACTCAAGAACAATTGGCAAGGCTATTGAACACTAAACAGGAGAGCATAGCACGACTGGAGAGCGGTAGTTCGCTTCCATCTCTATCGACGGTTAAAAAGGTGGCCAATGCACTTGACGCCCGGATAGAAATAAAACTGCAACCCAAACATCAGCCCACCGAAGGTAGTCTAGCGGCACAACCAAAATGAAACGCAAACAGCTCGGCGACACCGGCGAAAAGCTGGCCAGAGACTTCCTCAAAAAGAATGGCTACCGCATCCGCGAGACCAATTTCCGCTGCCGTGAAGGTGAAATCGATATCATCGCCCGGAAAAAGGACTACCTCATCTTCGTAGAAGTCCGCACCAAGACCAGCGCCGGCTTCGGCAGCCCTGAAGAATCGGTGACCTCCGCCAAAAAAGAAAAACTCATCGCCTCAGCCCTCACCTATCTCAACAGTCATCAGAATCTGCCCGACTTATGGCGCATAGACTTCGTCGCCGTCGAACTCGACCAGAAAGGCAAAGCCACCCGCATTGAACTCATCGAGAACGCCATCAGTTGAGACAGAGCCTCAACACATCCTACGCCTCTCGCCTAACACACTAGTAACGTTCAGCCGTATACCTCTCGCCGGTGACCTATCGCGAAGATAGTGACCACCCTATCCTTGTCACTCACGGTGTATAGAATCCTGTAATTGCCAACTCGCAGACGGTATTCCTCCCGACCACTAAGTTTCTTTGTGCCCCTGGGCCTGGGATTGTCCTCAAGAGAAAGTATTCCCTCGCTGATATGTGCATGGATTGCTGCAGGCAATTTATCCATTTCCTTCTCAGCAGGGTGGAGAATTCGGACTTCATACTTCACGCCTTGCCTGCTCGCTTCTTCTTCTCTGCCAGATACTCTCTAAATGGTCGTGACGACTCGCCCTGGCGCTGTCGGATAGTTATCAAGTCGAGTATATCCTCTCGTAGCTTTGCGTCATCCAACAAACGGGCAATCACTTCTTCTCTTTCCGCTTTAGAAAGGGATTGAAGAGCCATCAAATAAACCTCGGCCTTTGATTCAACCGCCTTCATTTAACTACCTCCAGTCTTATCATAACACAAAAATAGTCAAAACTCTTTATCCACTTTCTCCAACACGCCTTATCCTCGGAATCCACCTGGGTACGACCTTACAATATTCCACATATGCTGCACCGAATCTCTGGCGCAAGTTCGGCTCCTCGTAATACACGACAAAAAGGTGGAACAGCGACCATATAGCGAGAGCGTAAGCCAAAAGAATCACTGACATAAACAAAATCGCCTCGCCGACCAGTATGGACACAACTCCGATATACATCGGATTCCTGACTATGCGATACAACCGCCTCGACACCAGCACCTTGGGCGGGTCTATAGGCGCCGGAGTGCCTCTGCCGACAAAAGCGAAGTCCCACGCCGTCCAGCCATAGAACACAATGCCAAACACGAGTAGCACAATCCCGATGAACCTGAAATTCCCAATCTCACAGGTCAATCCCAGACCAGATGTCAGCAGCAGATAGGGCACCAAAACCGTCACAGAGCCAGGGATAAGAACGGTAAATACCAATGTTCCGACAATAGCTCTCATCGCTTCACGCTTTAGCCCAACCAGTTGCCTCGGACGAAGTGTAGCATCCACCTTGGTCGGTTTCAACAGCATAGGCGAAGACTCAGAAGCTCAAAGAGCGGCATTGACCTTCGGAACTGGCCTATGATAGAGTGTATCAGACTTCGCCGGTTGTCATTGCTTATAAGAGTTTGTCCACGGAAGTGTTTCCTTCCATTTACAAACCTCATTTTTGTTCACGGAGGTAAGCGTGTTCTTTCTAAACGAAGACCATCAGCTTTTCAAAAAAGCAGTCGATGAGTTTGTGGAAAAGGAGGCTCCCCGGGAGAAGGTCCGACTGTGGCATCGAGACGGAGCTTTCCCCTACCAGATTTACCACAAGATGGCAGGCTTGGGTTGGCTGGGGATAGCTGTTCCCCCTGCCTACGGCGGGATGGGATTAGATGCCATTTTCGTTGCCCTGCTTAACGAAGCCCTGGCTCGCTATACTTTCGAACTTTCCTTAGGTTTTTCCAGCGTGAACTGGGGCGTGGAAAGGCTGATTCGCTTCGGCACAGAAGCGCAAAGGCAGCGGTTCCTTCCTAAAGTGGCAAAGGGAGAGGTAAGGTTTTCGCCTTCATTCACTGAACCGGATGCCGGCTCTGACCTCGCTTCTCTGACCACAAGTGCTGTAGCTCGCGGTGACCATTTTGTGTTGAACGGCCAGAAGATATTCAATTCCGGAGCTGACCTTAAAGATAACTACCTGACCGTGGCAGCTCGCACCGATAAACAGGCTCCCCGCCACAAAGGCATCACCGTTTTCATGGTACACAATGAAACTCCGGGCGTAACCATAAAAAGGCTTGATTTTCCTGCCCGCCGCATTGTCAGCCTGAACGAGGCCTACTACGACGAAGTTAAGGTGCCTAAGGACATGGTGGTAGGCGAGGTGAACCGGGGCTGGGAGGTTGTGATATCCCAACTGGAGACAGAGAGAATAAACGGCGCCGCCGGCTACATTGGAACATCTCAAACTGCCGTCGAAGATGCCATGAACTATGCCAGGCAGAGGGTACAGTTCGGGCGCCCGATAGCCAAATTCCAGGTCATAAAGCACATGCTGGTGGATATGCAGATGGAAGTTGACGCTGCCCGCCTCCTTGTCTATCGCTGTGCTTTCCTGATTAAGAATAGCATGCCCTGTGCCAAAGAAGCATCAATGGCAAAGCTTTACGCCTCCGAGGTGTTCCAGAGAGTCACTGCCAATGGCATCCAGATAATGGGGGGCTATGGACTTGTTGGCGATTCAGACATGCTGCGTTATTTTCTGGAAGCCCGCCCATCTACTATAGGCGGCGGCACCTCCCAAATCCAGAGAGAGATAATAGCCGAGCACATGGGGCTTTGATAAACGAGGTCCTTTCCCAGCATTGCATGCAATCCCTCCTGTCATTGCGAGCCTCCTTCAACTGTCATTGCGAGCCCTTCGC
>JBBISW010000091.1:0-6990 GCA_037441105.1 Chloroflexota bacterium | reverse complement strand
CGAGGCACAAAAAGAAAAATACCTTAAGCCTCTTTTAGCTGGTACGCAATGGGCTGGCGAGGCGCTCACCGAGCCCAGGGGAGGCTCTGACTTCTTCGGCGCTACCACTGTGGCTCGAAAGAGGGGGGACCACTATTACCTTACCGGGCAAAAACGATTTGTCGTCGGCTCCGAAGGTGCCGATTTCTTCCTGGTATTCGCTGTCACCAACCCCGGCGCTGGCCGTGACTCGCTCAGTGCTTTCATCGTGGAAAGGGACTTTGGCGTAGAGGTGCGGCATGTCTACGGTTTAATGGGAACCCGGGGCACGGGCACAGGAAGATTGGTTTTTCGAGATGTGCCTGTACCAGAGGAGAATTTGCTCGGGAAGGAGAATGAGGGAGCGAAGATATTTTACAAGTTGATGGTGCCAGAAAGGCTTCTTTCTGGCGGCGTGGGCGGCTCCCGAGCTATTCTGGAAATAGCTGCCAGGTATGCCAACAAAAGGAAAGCTTTTGGCCAGACTATAAGAAACTTTGAGGGAGTTAGCTTCAAGATAGCCGATTGCATAACCAAGCTAGATGCCGTCAGCGCCTTATCCTACGCTGTAGCCAAAACAATAGATGATGGCATAGGCACCTCAGGTTATCAAAGGAGACTGGTCTCCGAGGTGAAGAAACTGGCCACCCAAACGTATTGGGAAGTGGTGAACGATGCTATGCAGATCCTTGGCGGCATAGGCTATACCAATGTTTATCCCGTGGAACGGGCGCTAAGAGAGGCCAGGCTGGCCATGATCTGGACGGGGTCTAACGAAATCATGAATCTAATCATACAGCATGAATATTACAAGGAAATCCTGGCTAAAGGCGTTGAGGGCAGAGATATCGAAGCCGATGTTGCCCTTACCGAGGAGCAGTTAGCCGAGGAGAGGATTTACGAGCCAGAACCTATACCCTCAGCTACGTAAATCCCAAATAAATAACAAACTACAAATTCAAAATAATATCTAAATACAAATTCGCAAAATCCGAAACTCCCGGCGTTTCGGGCATTCCCCTTTATGCCATTTTGAGGGAGTCCTTCGCCCTGTCATCCTGAGGAGCGAAGCGACGAAGGATCTAGCTCAGGATAAACTCCGCGACCGAAGAATCTCAACCCAATTTGGATTCCAGAAAGAGCCCCGCCGAGATTCTTCGCTACGCTCAGAATGACAACTTTAGTTTCGAAATTCGAATTTAGGATTTCCTCGAATAGAAAAAGTAGTTGCCAGGCTAAAGCCTCACCCACAGCCCAACCCCACCGCGAAGGCGACTTCCGAGGGGTCGTCTCTATGTTCTTGACATTACAATCTTACTCTGACATTATATGCGTAGATGCACATATAGTAATGGAATTTGAAGATGCGAGAGCTGGTTAAAGCCTTCAAAGCCCTTTCTGATGAGACCAGGCTAAGGATTCTAAACCTGCTGCTGGAGCGGGAGTGCTGCGTCTGCGAGGTAATGCAGGTTCTTAACATATCCGAACCACGCGCTTCCCGAAACCTCAGCGCCTTGTACGATGCCGGTTTCCTCAAGCTCAGGCGTCAAGGACTTTGGGCACTGTACTCTATAGATAAAGAAGGCTTGAAAGAACACTATGCAGACCTGGTCGAAGCCGTTAGAAAAGCACTCGAGGGCAATGAAACAGCTCTGCAGGACAGGCAAAGGCTGAGGAACGCCCAGAGAATAGGCCCTGGTTGCGCACTAGGCACATCCAACTAAGTCTTTTCTTTTTGTCGCGTTATATGCGTATATGCCGATTTAAGAATTCAAGTAAGGAGCGGAGCCCAGAAAATGGTGGTATTTCCATCGAAGGAATGGGTTGAGGCAGTGTTACAGGCGGCGAAGAAAAACCCAAACAGCAGAGCAGCAAAAGGCTGGCACGGTGATTTTCTGTGCACAGTCGAGGGCGACGAGGAACTCATAAGAGAGTTGAACAGGAAAGAAGTCGTGGCAGGTCTTATGAGCTTGATGGATATAATGCCTCCGGAGGCACGAAAAAAGTATAAGGACACCCCCACAGGCAGGATTCTCGAAAGCCTGGGTATTTCGCCAGATGCTCCTGTTAGAGGGTTGAATATAGATGAAGTGTTGAATAAGGCCTCAAAGCTATCTGCGGATGAGATAAGAGATATACGGATGTACATCTGGGTAGATTTCTGCGATGGCGTTCTCAGAAACCTGATGCCTGTGGCTCCTGGAGAGCACCAAGACGCGATTTTCAAGCTTTCCGGGAATTACAGCACCTGGAAACTGATGGCTTCGGGCAAACAGGATGTCATCAGATTGAGAATAACCGGCAAATTGAAGCTTAAAGTCGCCTTAAACCGCGAAGTCGCTCTATCATATGTGATACTACGCATGAAACCAGTGGTAACGCTGGTAACTGAGGTATTCGCTGAGGTTCCGGTCGGCTAGTAGAGGCATTTTCAAAGAGAGTTGCTATGATTATTGATATCCTATTTGGTGGGCTTAATGCCCTTAAAGATTATATTGCCCTGCACGTGCTAACCTGCCTTATTCCTGCTTTTCTGTTAGCTGGCGGGATAGTAACTTTCGTGTCACGGGAGACTATCATTGGTTATCTTGGCGCTGCAGCTCGAAAGCTATCCTCCTTTGGCATTGCCGCAGGAGGCAGCTTCTTTGTCTCAGTCTGTTCCTGCACAGTCATCCCGGTGTCCAGCAGCATTTACTACGGTGGCGCTGGCATCGGTGCTGCCTTCATACTGCTCTGGGTTGCCCCAGCAGCTAATATCCTGGCTTTGGTTTACACCGGGTCAATTCTGGGCTCGCAGATGGTTATAGCCAGGCTGGCAAGTGCCTTACTCACAGCCTTTGCCGTCGGTTTTGCCATGGCCTATGCCTTTTACCACGAAGAGAAAAATCGAGTTTCTATCATTAAAATCAGTGGTGGCCAGTTGATGACTAAAAAGGCGATAGTTCTACTTCTATTGCTGGTAGCGTGGTTGCTGGCACCCAATTACATAGTGGCAAAGGGCCATACTGGCAAAAGGTGGTTGTCTGGGCAGTAGGGTTGGTAGTGGTGGCAGTCTATGCCTGGAAAACCATCGATGTTGATAAGCTCAAAGCGTGGCTCAAAGAGACATGGTGGTTTGTGCGTATAATCTTCCCCTTGCTACTAGCCGGGGTTTTCATCGTGGGCGTCATCGGTGCTCTGTTGCCTCGGGAATGGATTGAGACCTGGCTGGGCGGTGCTGGCTTGCGCCAGTCATTCCTGGCTACCCTGATCGGAGCTATCACCTACTTCGCCACTATGACAGAGGCGCCTTTTGTTGATACCTTAATGAATCTAGGCATGGGTAAAGGGCCAGCACTGGCGCTATTGCTCACCGGACCAGGAATCAGCCTGCCCAGCTGGCTGGCAATTGCCAGAGTGTTCGGAACAAAAAAGGCTCTGGTATACATACCGACGATTATATTTCTGGGTACACTGGTGGGATGGATAGCTGGTTTCATATTAAAATGATGCCAGCAAAGATTTCATTAAATGAAGAACTCCAAACAGCTTATCATGAAAGCGAATACAGAAACGTCAAGGAGGTCAAAAGATGAACATAAAAATCTTGGGGCCTGGATGTGCCAGGTGCCATCAGTTGGAAAAGACCGCTAGAGAGGTGGTGAAGGAACTTGGCATTGACGCCACCGTAGAGGAGGTCAAAGACATCAAGAAGTTTGTAGCTTACAATGTCTTGATGACCCCAGGGCTGGTGATTAACGAGCAGGTGGTTAGCAGCGGTAAGGTGCCTGCAAAGGGAGAGGTTACACAACTGATAATAAATGCCCTGGCCAAGGAGGAAAAGGAAAAGAAACCCTGAGACTGCTAATCCCCGTTAAACCATAGGCAAATTTAAAGTATTAAGGATATATCAGAAAACATGGACACATCACCTAAAACTAGGATGCATTTCGCTATAGTTTCAATTGTAGCAATTGGATTGCTTTGTGCTTGTGGGAGCCCGGCTGCTATGCCAACCCCACCAGCCGAGCCTTCAGAGCCACCTCAAACAACAACCCCACCAAATGAGCCTTCAAACACACCTGACAGGGTAGATGTTGTCTGTTTTCATCGACCTCAACGCTGCCCTACCTGCCTTTGTTTCGAAGAACGTATTCGCTATGTCATAAGCACATGTTTTCAGAAAGAGTTAAATAGCGGTGAACTGACTTTCCAGGTATGCAATCTTGGGGATGCCAAAAATGCTGACATCGCTAAAAAATACGGTGCCGTTGGTCCGCAATTGTTCGTAAACACTACAAGTGATGGCACTGACCATATCCGAGACATACAGAAGATTTGGTCGTGGGGCTGTAGAAGTAACAAACAGGGCTTTGACCAACAAGTCAAGAGTGTCATCGAGAAAAGCCTTAAGGGTGAGAGCTAATGGATTTAGGCAGTATTTTGAGCAGTTCTAATATCCCGGTGCTCACAGCACTGCTCCTGGGGCTAATAACTGCCATCGCCCCCTGCCCCATGGCGACTAACATTGCCGCTGTAGCCTACATCAGCCGCAGAGTAACAGACCGCAAGTACGCGGTAATAACCGGCACACTCTACACCCTGGGGCGCATAGTTTCCTATTCTGTACTTGGCATACTTATCATCACGGTTGGCTTCGAAATCCCCCGGATCTCCTCAACAATTCAAGACATCGGTGAAAAGGTCTTGGGGCCACTTTTGATCGCAGTAGGATTGCTTATGCTGTTCATCGACAGGCTTTCTTTTGGCACAGGAGGCGGCAGATTAGCTTCACTCGGAGGCAAAGTAGCCGACTGGGGCATGATAGGCGGATTTCTGCTAGGTGTTATTTTCGCCCTGGCCTTCTGCCCTTATAGCGCTGTGCTGTTCTTTGGCGCCTTGATACCTGTAGCTCTCAAGTCCACCGGTGGTGTGGCATTACCCGCAGTATTCGCTATTGGCACCGGGCTGCCAGTCCTGATATTCGGCACGCTTCTGTCTCTAAGTGTAGCTGGAGTTGCCACTTGGCTCAATGCCATTACCCGCGTTGAACGGATAATCCGCATAATAGTCTCCTTGACTTTTATAGGAGTGGGCATATATTATGTGGTGCTTTGGATACAGTCCTGATTGTTCTAAAGATAGTAAAATGAGGTAAACTTTAAGGTTGTAGATATTATGGCAGGGAAAAAAGTAAAAAGCGCCGGGAAAACCAGGGATAGAATAAGCCTGGTCGCTGGCATCCTTATCGGGCTGACATTTCTGGCATCGGGCACAGGCAAAATAATTGGCGCGGAAGAGGTACCGGCCCAGGTTCTGGACTTCATCAGCAACTTCCTTCCCCACGTCTTCATAACCCCGGCAACCCTCTCTTTTCTGCTTGATATTTTTATACCCCATATCGTCCCCTGGACAGAATTCATTTTAGGAGTTTGTTTGCTCATCGGCTTCTTGCCCCGGCTTATGGCTGTTCTCTGTCTTCCGCTTCTCTCTGCATTTTTGGGCACAAACCTGTGGGCGATTACACAGGGGGGATATGCTACTTGTGCCAGTTGCTTCGGCATCTGGGAAGAGTATTTCGGCTCTCTCACACCAGTCCAGGCTCTCATTTATGACCTTGCCCTCTTCGCTTTTGCCATACTGATAATAATCTTCCACCCTGGGAAGTTCTTCACCAGCCGGCCGTGGCTGGCAAATCTGGGTGAGCGACAGAAGCTCGATGCGACAACGTTAAAGTCAAAAATACTCGACCTCAGCGACCGCTTACAGAATCTCGGCTCGAAAGCTCTAACCTGTCTAAAGCTGATTGGACAGAAAGCCAGACAGCATCCGCGCATTGCTTCCATTATGGGCATCTGCCTTCTTGGTCTGATTACATACGGTGTCATCACAGCATCTATCAACACCGTTGTCCCTAAGAATGATATAACAAGGGAGATTCCGGTTGTCTCTGACATATCTGTTTCTGAAATATCCGAGACGAGCGCCGTCATCTCCTGGACGACAGATAAAATGGTCAGCAGCAGCGTCGAGGTATATACACAAGGTCGTATTTTCATCATCACTGTGATTAACAAAAGCCCGGTTACTGCTCATAGGCTGCTTGTTGCTGGGCTTGCCCCTGATACCACCTACTACTTTGGTATTCTCTCTGATGATAAACTGGCATTATCAAAAGAACACTCATTCACCACACTGGCACCAAAGCCGTTCATAATCTCTGATGTCAGTGTCTCTTACGTGACTGAATCCAGCGCTACTATAACCTGGCTGACTAACAGGCCAGCCACAAGCGAAGTGGAATACTGGGAGTCAGGCTCCAGGAACCGACTTACAGCATCGAACGACAAACTAACTATCAGCCACAGCATCAATTTAGCCTCGCTCGAAGCCGACGCTATTTACTATTACCAGGTTAAGTCAACAGATGCCAGCGGAAACCAAGCAATCTCGCCCATCCTTGTTATGAGTGCCCAGCTAGGAAAACAGGCACCTGATTTCACACTTAATTCTCTCGATGGCAAATCTGTAACGCTTAGCGATTATCGAGGGAAAGTGGTAATGCTGGACTTCTGGATATGGACGTGCTCGGCCTGCAGGGAAAAATTGCCCATAATCCAGCAAGCTTTTGCCAAGATACCACCAGAAAAGGTGGCAATCTTTGCTATCCACTTCGAGGGAAAGGCGTCTGTAATTCAGAGCTATGTTATAGGTGTGGGGGTAACTGTTCCTATACTTCTCGATTTGGAAGGAGCAGTGAGCGATGTTTATAAAGTGTATGCCTTCCCTACAACCTTTTTCATAGACCGTGACGGAATTACCCGGATGATAAATGTGGAATTTAACAACGCTGAAGAGCTGGAAAATATCTTCAACACTATACTCGGAACTAAATGAAAGTCAGTGCGCAATGCTTAAAGTCAAGCCTGCAGACGGATATCCTCCGGAGGAAGGCCGCTATGTAAGGGGTAACGACTATTCCCCTGTGGCAGT
>JBBISW010000090.1:0-7159 GCA_037441105.1 Chloroflexota bacterium | reverse complement strand
GGCAGGACTTTGTCTCCTGATGACGTCAGGCACTATTGCAGGGTCATCACCGCCTTGAAAAAGACGATGGAAATCCAGCAGGATATTGACAGCCTGTTTCCTGAAGTCGAGAAGGAAACAGTGCCCATGGAATTGTAGAAGTTTTCATCCTCACCTTGTTCCTTCCCCTCCCTGTGCTCAGGGTCAGGACAGGCCTCTGCCGTCGAGGAGAGGAAATCACCATTAGGCTCGTTCTAAAGCCTTTGCCATTATGGCGGCGCCGAGGGCGGCGATGATTTGGGGCTGTGGCGGCACCAGTAGCTGGATGTTCAGCTCCTGTTCTACCGCTTTGATGAGGCCGATGTTGAGGGCACCACCGCCGCAGATAGCGCATGGTTCTGCCAGCTTCACCCTCTTTACCAGCGAAGAGATTTTGCTGGCTAGGGCTTTGTTGACCCCGGCGGCGATGTCCTCTTTGGAGATGCCTTCAGCTATCCTGGTAATGGCCTCTGTTTCACCGAAAACGGCACAGCCGGTGTTGAAGGTGATGGGATTCTGTGATTTAAGGGAGAGTTGGCCAAAGTCATTCAAATCTATCCGCAGCACGTTGGAGATAACTTCAATAAACCTGCCGCTGCCAGCAGCACATTTTTCGCTGACGACAAAATTGGTCACCATCCCCTGGGTGTCTATTCGTATCACCTTGGTGGATTGCCCAGCCACATCAATCGCTGTCTTAACCCGAGGGAAAATGCTGTTTATGCCTCTGGCGGTGCAGATGATGTCGCTTACTTTGCGGCTGGCGAAATGGACATTGGCGGCACCGGAGCCTGTGGCCACAATATCTGTTATATCATCCTGAGACAGGTTAACCTGCTTCAGGAACTCCTGCCTTATCGTCTCGGCTGCCACTCGGTAATTCGCTCCAGATAGAATCACATAGGAGGCAGCAAGTTCGGAATCTCTAACCAGGACTCCTTTGCTGTATGCTGAGCCGATGTCTATGCCCATAAACCAGGTTATTAACATTGTTAAATCCCAAATCCCAATTTCCAAATTGCAAACAAATTCAAAATTCTAATTCTCCAAATTCGAAGTTGAAATTTTGGATAAAGCTGGAATGTAGGTGTCCGAAACGGGCAGACCTGAAGGTCTATCCTACGGAATCTGCCCAAACCCCACCCATGCGACCCTAAAGGGTCGCGACTACATTGGAAAAGAATGTTGCTAAACACGCTTATGAACCAAGCCATAATCACTTTCTTAGTGGAAAAGGGTGGCTTTTTCCAGGCGGCGTGGCTTTGTCGGGACAGGCTCACCTTTAGCTATCGCCTCTAATGCGTGTTCCTTCGCTAGTATGGCGGCGCCCATAGCTCCGGTTATGAGCGGGTCTTCGGGGACGAGAAGCTCACAACCTAGATTCTCTTTCATCGCCTTGACCATGCCGGCGTTTTTAGCCACACCGCCGGTGAGCACCACATCTGGTTCTATCTTCAACCTTCGCGCTAATGCTGCCACTCTGCTGGCTAAAGCATCGTGAAGCCCGGCTATGATGTCTTCTAATTTCTCCCCTTCGGATAGGCGTGATACCACCTCCTGCTGGGCGAAGATGGTGCAGAAGTTGCTAATCTGAATCCTCTTGGTGGACTTCAGAGAGATATCTCCCAAATCATCCAGCCTGATGCCTAGCGTGGCAGCGATGACCTCGAGGAACCTGCCGGTTCCAGCAGCGCATTTGTCGTTCATAACGAAGTCGATTAACTTGCCGTTGTTGATTTTCAGGCACTTGGCATCCTGACCGCCAATGTCTATGGCTGTCCTGATATTGGGGAATAAGCTGGAGACGCCCCTGGCGTGGCAGCTCAGCTCTGTAATCTGACGGTCAGCAAAAGGGACGTTGAACCGGCCGTAGCCTGTGGCGACGACGTAGGAGATATCATCGAGTTGCAGGCCAGTTTGCTCCAATGCTGTCTTCATAACCTCGTTGGCGAGCTGGCGGTGCTCGGGACCGGTGGGACCTTTAATGGCAGATAAAACCCTGTCATCTGTGTCCAGGAGGACGATTTTGGTCATGGTGGAACCTATATCTACGCCGGCGAAGTACAAATTGACCTCTGGAGAGACGTGATTAGCTGATTGTCTCAAGGAAGGCTTCAACTCTTGTTCTTAAAGGTGCCAGAGCTCCCCGCGTGTAATCATATTCTATGTAGGTGCTGGGAATGCTGAGGCCGTCCAGGTAATCTTTGAGCGAAGGCATTTCGAAGGCGAAAGGGTCACAATACCTGACGAGGAGCAGAACGGCTCCGTTGATATTCCACTTCTTGATGATGTCTTTCAGATAGCCGAATCGGCTTTGCAGGTCATTGGCATAGTTTTTCTTGGTCTCGCCGATGCTGGCTTGCCTGAAGGTGCGGGCGCAGGTGATCTCATTCAGATAGTAGTCAGCCAGCCCCTGTAGCGGGTCAGAGGTGACCTTTATGCTGCCTCTATAGGGTCTGATGCCGCCGCAGGTCTCGTCCATCACCACGTTAGCTCCAGCCTCGAATATCTCCATGATATCGGAATCGTCCAGAGTGCTGCTCCAGATGAGCAGCCGCGCCGGTTTCCTTTTTGGGCCATCGTTGCGGCTTTTGACCTCACTTATAACCTGGGTTAATAACTCGTTCCCCTCGGTTACGGGGAGGCTTATGAGGGCTTTTACAACCTGAACGATTTCTATCCCTGAGATAAGGGGTGGAGTTGGCTTGGTAAGCTCATATAATTCCTTCACCAGAGCTCGCTGCTTGTTATGAGACTCAATGGCTGCCTTAAGTTTATCTGCGGACAGTTTCTTTCCGGTGAAAGACTCTAGCGTCTTCTTGAAATCGTTTAACTGGCTCTTGAAGTATTCCATAGCCTCGGGGCGGACGGTGCCGGGCATATCTATGAAGTGGAAATAAGGATGGTCCACATAGGATTCCCAGACACGCGCTGTTTTCTCCTGGGGGTCGCTGGAATGTACGGTCACCATTCCGTCAAGGAAGTCATTCTTGCCCTTCAAGGCACAATCAAGGCAGGTACGCATTATGGGGCAGAACGAAGTGGGCAAAGCTCTATCTGCCTCAGTGACCGGCTCCTTGATATCTCCACATGTCCGGTATGGAACCAGGTCAAGGGCGGTAAGCATTTCTAACGGAACATAGACGCAGGGATAGCCTATTATCTTCTTGCCTGCTGCCTTGAGTTCCTGGACTCTCCGCGACCGATTCTGGTAGATTTCCTTGGCTCTTTTAAGCCCTCTGCTTTTATCTGGCATTACTGACACCTCTTAAATTGAAATTGTTTGCGTCTCACCCCTTCGTTTCACTCAGGGCAAGCTCTGACCCTCTCCCGTCAAGGGAGAGGGAATACAAAATCTTCACCAGTTAAACCCTTCCTGCCTCCTCATTTTCCTGTAGTGTTCCATGGTCTCTTCGAATGGTTCTGCCCTGGCTAGGGCATCTTCCGGGTCGAACAGTCGGAGGTCTACGATGTCTCCCTCTACGCTTAATGAAGGCACCTTTAATTGCTCCATAAGCATGTTAGAAACGTAAGGCAGGTGTGTGGAGGCACTGCGGCAACTAATAAGTGGGTGGAGGAGTGCCCCATCGCACCTCCATTCTCTGGCGTATTTAAGATAAGGATAGGCAAAGGCGCCACCGAGCACATTTTGCTTCTTGGCATCGTTATAATAGCCGGCAAAAAACTGGAGGCTAAATTTGGTGATTCGTTCCAGCGGGTCACTGACTTTACTCAGGTCGAGGGGTATCGGCGGACGGTAGCCAAAGCTCTCGACGACGAAGTTCCAGCCTCTTTCAGCCAGCTTGTCGAAAAGCCCCAGGCTATGCCAGGGTGGAAGCTCAGCGAATACCAGTCGGTATTTCTCCTCGGGTATGGCTCCTATGCGGTTATTCACCCTCTCTTTCACCTCTTGATAGGCATTTTGGTAGAGCTGCAGCGAATCCTTGAGGTCGCCGGCCAGGAACAGGGCGGCTGGCATAGCGCTCCAGAAATCGCGGCTGTGCATAGGGCATGGACTTACCTTGCGCAGTTCGTTGGTTTCGTACCATACCCGGTTAATCTCTATCATGAGGTTGACCGTTTCATCCAGCTTATCCCAATCCATCTTCTTGCCCAGCATGCGTTCCACGAAGGTGACGAAATCTTTGAGATGCTTCACTCCCAAATCAACCATTCTCTGGTAACTGCCTTCGATGAAAAACTCCTTATTTCCTGGTGATGGTGCTTCAAACGACCAGACCGGGACATCCATATAACGGCCCAATGCTTGGAACCACTTATATCTGGCGTCGCAAATAGCGGCTGAGGCCATCAGGAATATGGGCTTGGGCATACCGCCGAAAGGAGCTTCTGGAGGTATTTCGCCTTTCAGGTCTTTCATCATCCTCGAGGTATAGCCGAGGCTGGCCCGACTGTAGCCGCAGAGGTGGGTAGGGAAACCATCGGCGTCAGACTGGTCTAAGTATCGCTGGGCAACTCCCGTAGCGGCGAGGACAGCGCCGTAATTCTCGGGATACACTACTTCCACGTCCATAGCCTTGAGGATAGGGTCGCCATAGTAGAAGTTGAGCATAGCCCAGACAGCAGGCTTGCCCGCCTTAATTGCTTCAGCGCTTTTCAGATAGGTCTCATTGACTTTAGCTCGAAGCGGATACATTGACTTCAGCCGGCTTATCACCTTCTTTTTTTCTTCCGTAACCATAGTCCGTTGAACCTCCTATAAAGGTCTTGGCTTGTTCTCAGGTAGTCTTTGTTGCATTCGCCAATTATAGCACAAGAATGGTGATGTTGTGACCTGTTTACTCTAGTGTAGCGGCGACCCTTCAGGGTCGAGTTGCCGAGGCTATCCCGCAAAGCGGGACGGGGCTACATTAAGATGTTAACCGTGTGCTAAAGCCTGGCACTAAACATCTATTTGCTGTTAGCCTGTTTCCTGTTGAAGGGATTGCGAATCTTCGGCTTCACCAGTTTTATTTCTTTGAACTGCTGGAAACCACGCCGGTTCCTGATTACAAGAAACAAAACAATTGCTAGTGAGTAAAGTATAAGCAGGGCTGAGCCGTGGAATATCCAGACGGACAAGGGTAGAAGTGGGCCAACGATGCAGACCATCAGGAAGATACGGCGTATGAGAAGTAAGACGATGCCCATCAGTACTAAGATGACGGCTGTTGCCAAAGGTGCTAGGACAGCGAAAATACCGATGAGAGTAGCTATGCCTTGACCGCCCCTGAAGCCGATGTAGACAGGGTAGCTGTGACCAAGCACAGCAGCAAAGCCTGTTGCCAGTACCCAGGGTTCGGAGACACCCAGAAGCTGGGCGATGAGTATAGCAGCCGTACCTTTGGCTATGTCCGCTGCCGAGACCACAGCTCCCTCCCACAAGCCAACCTGCCGGAAGACACTGGCAGCCCCTACGTTGCCAGTGGCATCAACCTCCCGGATATCTACGCCTTTTCTGAGCTTGGTCACTATGTAGGCTGAGGGGATGGAGCCCAGGAGATAGCCAATGAGTACAGATGCGATGCCAAGCCACATATCTCTTTGCTTCGACTATCAGATTATAGCAAAGCGGGTGTTCTAAAGGGTAAAAGCTTGTTTTTTTGCCACCTCATTGATGAGGAAGTAGCCTTTTTTTCAATTATTGGGGCATGCCGCTTCTCTTCTTGAACTGGCTTTAGTAAAGTAGTCTCCTACCCGGCTACCAGATTGCTTGGTTGTCTTCCTTGAACAGTAGACGTAACTCCTTGTATCACTCTTTACTCTTCTGAATTACTTCCAGATATTTACGACTCCCTTCGCGTAGTGTCCGCTCTTGAGTGCTGTAGTCAACGTGATAAAGCCCGAATCGCTTCTCGAACCCATGAGCCCACTCGAAGTTATCCATCAACGACCAGTAGAAATAGCCCCTGATGTTCATTCCGTCAGCAATCGCCTTGTTCACGACCAGTAAATGGTCTTCGATGAACTTGGCCCTCTTCGTGTCGCTGTCATCAGCGATGCCGTTCTCTGTTATATAGATGGGTTTGGAGGTGTAGCCAGTTATCAGCTTGAGCGCACGGTATAAACCTTCGGGGTAAATCGGATATCCCATGTCTGTCAACTTCTCTGGAGGCGCGCGTGTGATTTCAACAAACTGCTCTTCGCTGAACGGGTTGAACCGGCGCGAGAAGTGCGTGTAATAATTCAGGCCGACGAAATCGAACGTTTCTTTCACTCCGCTTGTGTATGATTCGCTGGCCAGACCAGGCATTGAGAAATCGAAACGACCCTCCACCAAGTACGGGAAATGCGATTCAGTCAGATTCTTGTTGAGCAAGTGGGCTACTACAACATCAAGCAAGTTCCACCTATTGGGGGGGTCAAAGGTGCCCATGTACACAACGAGCCCAACCTGAGCTTGTGGCCCGACCTCCTTAATGACGGTATAAGCTGCCGTATGGGCACGCAATAAGTTCCGAAAGACTATTGCTGCCTTTTGGGCGTCTTTTTCGGCTGGAGGAAACTCCGCTGTGAAGTAACCCTGGACAGCGTAGATTGACGGTTCGTTGATTGTGCACCACAGTTTTACCTTGGGTCCGAGACGCTGGACAACGTGCTCTACAAAATTCGCAAAGATGTCAGGGGAATTCTCCTGAAGGAACGCCCCCTGTTCCTCAAACCATATAGGGTTGGTGAAGTGATGCAATGTAACCATCGGCTCAATGCCATTTACCAGTAATTCGTCCACGACCTGCTCGTAGTGGTCGAGTGCTGCCTCATCAAACACTCCTTGCTTCGGCTCAATCTTGCTCCATTCGACTGAGAAGCGATAGGCATTCAGCGAGAGTGCCTTCATAAGCTGAATATCTTCCTTATAGCGATGCCAGTGGTCACACGCAATGCCGGCTTGTTGGTGGTTCAAGATCCGAGGCTTGCCTTTTTCATCAACAGCAGATTCGAATTGAAACCAGTTGTTGTTTGTGCAGTTGCCTTCGACCTGATGGGCCGCTGTGGCACTGCCCCAGAGGAAATCTTCCCCAAAGTGCAGTGGCTCGCCGCTCAGCTTTTCGAAATCTAAGCGCAGGTTGACGTTGGAATCTGTGAACCAGAGTAGCGTCCCGAAATACACTGTGGCGAGTATCAGCGGTATGAAAAGCAG
>JBBISW010000089.1:5649-7178 GCA_037441105.1 Chloroflexota bacterium | reverse complement strand
TGCTAGCTGACATCGCTTTAGTGATAGGTGCTTATCTTCTTGGCTCGCTGCCTTACATGCTTCTCATCGGCCGCGCCCGAGGTATAGACCTATCCCAGGAAGACGATTTGCACATGGCACTGTGGCGTAAAGTAGGCCGCCTCGACGGTTTGTCTGGAGTACTGGTTGATATTTTGAAAGGAGTTATCCCTATTGTCGTTGGCTTCGCCTTTCACCTTCACCTGGCTGCCATCGCCGCATCTGGAGTCGCCGCGGTCGCCGGCCAGATGTGGCCTGTATTCCGAAAGTTCAATGGTGAGAAAGGCAACACACCTGGAATAGGGGTAGTTATTGCACTAACCATGGAACTCACCGCAACCGAATCCCCTCTCGCTTACCTGGTCTTCATCATATTTGCTATACCTATCCTCGTCGGCATCGGCATAAGGACAATCCCCCGATTTATGTCTCCCGGTCAAACACTCAGCGACCGCTTCAAGTTCGGCGGCCCGGCAAGTAACAGCATGCCCCTGGGTATGTTCGCCGGCTTTCTCGCAGCGCCGCTGGGCTCATGGTGCTTGAGACAACCGCTAGAGATGACTCTGGCCCTCGCGGCAATATTTGTCGCCATAATGGTACGCCGGCTTACCGCTGGCCTCAGCGCCGACCTTAAGACAGCTACCAATGTGAGAAGTATATTGATTAACCGTCTTCTCTACGACCGCAGCTATTTGTAGGGATATAAATTAAACCTTCTTGAACATCGCCCAGGGCCTCAGTTTTGCCTTGGGCATAAAGAAAGCCAGTATAGGCTGCAATAGCCGCATCACACATATCATGGCTCCACTTCTCTAAGCACGGATTTACGTTTGTTAACAGAAAACCCAGCTTTTTCCTCAGCCAGTCCAGACCAAACGCTGTATTCTTTGACAGAACCGGCTTGCCAAACAAGCGTACCTTGCTGGCATAGGGATAGACCTCAATGACCTCACAATCTTGCCGAGCGACCTTACCCTTGAGTGCCATGCCTCGATAGACCATCCGCTTAATAAGCGATTTCTTGGTAGTGAAGTAACACGGGACTGCCCTGCGTGCCAGCTCCTGCTCACACCATCGCCCCTTCCACGATGATGTCGGCTGACAATCACAGCTCTCTTCCAGGCAACACAAGCCCAAGGGCAAGCTCAATGGCGCATCGAGCGCAGTTACCGGCGGTGACAGCAGATTTGCCTTTGCAAGGATATCCTCGTCTGCCTTCAAAAAGCCGTGGTAAACAACTTCGAGCTTATCATTCAAGCAAAGGCAGGCACTCGGCTTAGCCTCCGTGGAAGTTAAATCGATGCCAAAGAACATGTGAGATTCTCACTAATTTAGCCTCGACCCTTAACCCACCCATGTAGTGCGACCCTTTATCCCGACCAGTCGGGATTTAGGGTCGCCCGGGCGGGGCTTTCAGGCGGGGCTAAAGCCCCGCACTACGTTGCATTCTTTTCTGCCACCCATGTAGTGCGACCCTTTATCCCGACCAGTCGGGATTTAGGGTCGCCCGG
>JBBISW010000089.1:0-5549 GCA_037441105.1 Chloroflexota bacterium | reverse complement strand
CCACCCATGTAGTGCGACCCTTTATCCCGACCAGTCGGGATTTAGGGTCGCCCGGGCGGGGCTTTCAGGCGGGGCAAAGCCCTGAAGCAATCTCTATTTACCCAGCCTTCTCAGTATCTCCCTGGCGACCACCACGCCACATGCCGAAGCCTGAACCAGTCCCCGGCTGACACCAGCACCGTCACCAGCAGCGAACATATTGCCGATTTCCGTCTCCAGGCATGGGCTCAGCCCTAGCTGGCTGGAATAGAATTTAACCTCAACCCCATAAAGCAAGGTATGTCGAGATGCCACCCCGGGAGCCAGTTTATCCATCGCCTGAAGCATCTCGACTATGCCCTTAAGATGTCGAAACGGCAGGGCAAAACTCAAATCTCCCGGTGTTGCTGCCTTTAAAGTGGGCTCAACAATGCTATGTCGGATGCGCTCTGGGGTCGAGCGGTGCCCCTCCATCAGGTCGCCAAAACGCTGCACCAGCACCCCACCGCTGAGAAGGTTAGCCAGACGCGCCAGATATTTTCCGTAAGCAATGGGCTCACGAAACGGCTCGGTAAATGTGGTGCTGACCAGAATGGCGAAATTGGTGTTCCCGGTTTTACGCTCCGCATAGCTATTGCCATTGACTGTAATCACCGGGTCGGCACCGCCGGTAGCTTCCATAATTACCTCACCGCCAGGACACATACAAAACGTCCTTATTCGGTCACCAAAGCTTTTGGAGAAAAACTCGAGCTTCGATTCATACAACACCGAGGTCAGCTCTTCAAGTACCGGTGCCGGCACCTCCACCCTGACACCAACATCAATCGGATTAGATTTCAAGTTGAGTTTGAGTCGCCCGGCTTCCTTGGTCAGCCAATCCGCACCTTCTCTACCCGGCGCCAGAATCAAATAACGGCACTCCAGCCGTTCGCCTCCATTGGTCTCCACCCCAGCCACCACTCCATTGTCCACCGCGATAGATGTCGCCATCCTTCCCAACCTCACCTCCACCTCCTGGATAATAAAATCCCGCATAGCCTTAAGCACCTGGCGTGACCGCTCCGTGCCAATGTGACGCAACTTCACCGGAATCAGCCTTAATTCCGCCAGAATCGCCCGACGCCTCAACTCATCTACCTCCTCGCCAACACCGTAAATACTATCTCTAGCACCAAACTTCAAATAGAGGCTGTCCACATAATCAATAAGCCCCTGCACCCGGTCGCTTCCCAATAGGTCACCCAGTCGGCCACCCACCTCCGGAGACAAGGTCAACTTGCCGTCACTGAAGGCTCCAGCACCGCCCAGACCACTGACCAGATGGCACGGCGAGCAAGATGCGCAGCCCCTGCCTGTTTCCTGAAGAGGACACTTGCGGGCATCAATATCCTTCCCTTTCTCCAAAAGGAGGACTCTGGCGTTACTTGCCTGGCAAAGCTCCAGGGCAGCAAAGATGCCCGCCGGACCACCACCAACGATAATAACGTCATACTTCTGGGGGCTTCGCGAACGCATTGACCTGGTGGGATTGTCCTGGGACTTATAATGGTGGGAAAACGCAGATTTTGCCCGAGATTCGCTATGCTTTTTAGCCACTTCTACCCTGCCCTAACCCGTGGGTCGCCTCTTAGCCAGTTGCCGTGACCAGCTAGCCATCAAAGTCCCCGGCCGGAGGACTTCATCGGCCGCCGAATATGGGTCAGTTTCACCGGCTTCGACCATTGCCATATACCGGCCCAACTCCTCATCATGCTCAATCAGCCTGAACAGCTCATCGGTAACTCTACGCTCCACTGTCTCCACGAATTCCCGCCGTCGCTGCTCCTGTCGCCGTTGCGTCAACTTACCGGTTTCTTCCAATGTCTGACGATGTTTTTCGATCTGCCCGTAAAGCTCCTCGATACCGACATTGTTGATAGCTTCAGTGGCTATCACCGGCACCTGCCACCAAGTTTCTTCAGAACGAAGATGAACCATCATCCCTAGTTCTGCGACCAGATTATCAGCTCCGGGGCGGTCAGCCTTATTGACCACAAAAATGTCTGCAATCTCAAACAAGCCTGCCTTCATCGTCTGAATGGTATCACCTGCTTCAGGAACCAAGACCACCACCGTGGTGTCTACATTTTGCATAATATCCAGCTCGGTCTGCCCCACCCCCACCGTCTCCACCAGGATGAAGTCCTTACCGAAAGCATTTAGCAACTTAATTACACCACCGGTAGTCCGCGGCAAACCCCCGTGACTGCCACGTGTTGCCATGCTTCGAATAAAAACCCCCTCATCTAGATAATGCTGCTGCATTCTTATCCTATCTCCGAGCACAGCACCACCAGTAAATGGGCTGGTAGGGTCGGCAGCGATTATGCCTACTGTCAAACCTTGCTGCCTTATCACCGCCGTCAATCGGTCGACCACGGTACTCTTACCTGCACCCGGCGGCCCGGTTATACCTATGCAGTAAGCCTTGCCCAAATGAGGATAAATCGACTTCATTATCTGCGGGACATCAGCTCCATCCCGCTCCACCCTGGTAATCAACCTTGCCAGAGACAACACATCTCCGCGTAGCATCTCATCAACTAGTTCCATTACGAAAAACTCCTTGTCTGCCGAGCCATCGAAAGCCGGACATCATTCTATGAAATTAACCGCCGTCGCGTCAAGCAAAGGTGGGCGCCTGCCAATAATCCCTCCCACGCATCTGCTACCCTTGCCACCTCCTGTAGCCTCGACCCTTTAAGGTCGCCCGATTTTCGGGACGAGGCTATCCCGATACTCGGGACGGGGCTACACGTTTAAATAAACCAATGGTGGTTTTGGGCGAGGTTTGGGCGAGGCTGAAGCCTCGCACTACAGGTGTGATTCTCAGCCACCAATGTAGTGCGACCCTTTATCCCGACCAGTCGGGATTTAGGGTCGCATTGGGGGATTTGGGTGAGAACTCAGGAGATGTAATGAAGACAAAATAACCGAATCGAGCTTTAGTTTGCAGCCCCAAAAACTGCCTTTAATACTGCGGTGACCTCATCATTGACAAAGCCATCACCGTTAATATCGGTGGTTGTAGAATAAGTCAGGGCAGCCATGGCAGTGACATAGGCAGTTGCCATAGACGTGCCGCTCTTGTAACCGTAGCTGTTCCCGGGCAATGCCGAGTATATTTCCGCACCCGGAGCGTAAGCGCTCACCCAGTCACCGTGATTTGACCTCTCCCACAGGGAGCCATTGATATCCGTAGCCGCCACGGCGATGACATTGGGGCAAGAGGCGGGATACGTCGGTACTGAGCTTCCAGTATTACCTGCGGCGGCGATAATCACCACTCCCTTGCTCCAGGCATAATTCACTGCTTCTTCCAGGGCTGGTGTTGCCGCCGGTATTGCCAGACTCATGTTTATGATTTTGGCTCCGTTGTCTACCGCCCAGATAATACCTTTGGCTACTGTCGATGCCCAAACCATGCCCTTATCATCGGCTATCTTCACATTCAACAAGCGAGCGCTGGGAGCAACCCCAGCGATACCAATTCCATTCCCCGCAGTAGCCGCAATAATACCAGCAACATGAGTACCATGACCGAGACGGTCAGAGACTGTCTGACTATCCGAGAAATTGATGCTGCCGACTATTCTCCCGGCCAGGTCTTCGTGCTGCTGGTCAATGCCGGTATCGAGGACAGCGACGAGAACCCCATCGGTATTGCCTGAGCCAACCGCCAAGCCTTGAATTCTCTGAATCGCCCATTGCTTGTCAACATAGCTGTCATTGGTAATAGGGGTTGCGGCACTGCTGGTTTGGCCACCTTCCTGGTTATCCGCAGCCAGGACTGAGGAGGGGCCGAGGAACTGAAGCAAACCCAGAACCACCAGCAGGAGGATGATTACTTTTTGTGTCCTTTTCGTTGTCTTCACAGTGATTGCAGTCTAGGCTATGAAGACCTTCCCCCATCAGACACAGAGGTACTGGTTTGAGCTAGCGACTTAGTACCTGGGAAATTAGTACTACGCCACCTTTGACGCTATGAAGGATAGCCACCAATGTAGTGCGACCCTAAAGGGTCGCCCGTCGCCCGTGGCTCGTCGGTGGTCGTCGGTCGCCTTGGCGAGGCCATTGGGCGAGGCTATCCCCCGATAAATCGGGGGACGCACTACAGCCTCGCACTACTACCCCCACCACAAATCCCAATGACCAAAACCTGAAACAAAAATGTCATTCTGATCCCGATTCATCCCGATAAAATCGGGACTTATCGGGAGAAGAATCTGACTGAGTCCTAAAGCAGAAGGTGAGATCCTTCCCGATAAAATCGGGATGAATCGGGGCTCAGGATGACAGGGGAAAATGGCTCAGGATAACAAAAGGGGGCTCAGGATGAGAATTTGAATTTTGATGTTGTTTGGAACTTCCCCGTATGTAGCGGTGAATTGACATTGACTTATCGGCTTGCTACACTGAATTTAAAATATTGAAAAGGTGGTTTGTGGCTGACAAACGCCAGAAAACAAGGATACTGATAGCTGACCAGCAGCCCATATTCCGCCAGGGGATACGCTCCTCCCTCACTCAGATAGCGGATATTGATATCTGTGGCGAAGTTGGCACCGGCGACGAGCTTATGTCAGCCATAAACAATCTGTTTCCCGATGTCGTACTGTTAGATATCAATCTATCCAGCGGCGACGGCCCAGACCTGGCTAAAACAGTAAAGCAGCAACTACCCAGCGTGGCAGTGATACTCCTCTCCCCCCAACCCAACGATGACGAGCTATTTCAGGCGATTAAATCTCGAGTGGCCGGCTATCTGAAACGTGACGTCTCATCAGAAGAGCTGGTGACCACAATCCGCAGGGCCGCCGCCGGCGAACATCCCATAAACGACACCTTTCTCGCCCAGCCCAAGGTGGCTGACAAAGTGCTGCAGCAGTTTCAAGACCTCTCCTGGGGAAAAGGCGTCGAATCGTTCGTTTCCCCTCTAACACCCAGAGAGACGGAAATCCTCTCCTACATGGCTAAGGGATACCTCAATAAGCAGATCGCTGATACCCTCTATATCAGCGAGCAGACCATCAAGAACCATATAACCTCCATCCTGCGTAAGCTCGACGCCAACGCCCGTACCGAGGCAGTGGTCACCGCCCTGAAACGCGGCCTCATCTCCTTAAGCTAGACAGGTGTAAAAGATACCTCAAATCAGGGGGCTCCGAGAATGAGTTTGTGTTCATATCTGGCT
This sequence comes from Chloroflexota bacterium, assembly GCA_037441105.1. Classification (GTDB taxonomy): domain Bacteria; phylum Chloroflexota; class Dehalococcoidia; order GIF9; family UBA5629; genus VGNY01. The sequence continues at coordinate 334 of JBBISW010000089.1, read as the reverse complement.
TGCTTGGGGTTGTACTCGAAGCGGATGCCTACCACCCGGAACTTAATCTCCGCCTGGTTAGCTCCAGCATCGGTGATTTGAACTACGTCCCATAGCTCCTGACCGCAGTTGGGGGGGATTAGTATGAACCCCCTCTTTGTGGTGAGTCTCATCTTCTGTAAGACGGCTGACGCTACCGATGAGGCTAAAGCCTCGGTGGGGATGGATAGGTCTAGCTTAAAGTCTAGCCTCTCTCCCACCAGAGCAAGCTCGGTGCTATTAATGGCTGTGCCGTAGACCGGGTTGCCGTTTATGTCTCTGCCGATGATGTAGGCTCGGTTAATATCAGGTGTCT
>JBBISW010000088.1:0-7503 GCA_037441105.1 Chloroflexota bacterium | reverse complement strand
TTCCAGGTTAGTGTCCCGGCAACAATCATTAAATCAGCCTGGCGAGGTGACCAGCGAAAAATGTCCATGCCGAAGCGAGCAATATCAAATCTCGAAGTTGCGGAGCCAATCATCTCAAAAGCACAACAGGCTAACCCAAACATAAGCGGAAATATCGACCGCGACCGCGCCCAGTCCAGCACATAATCTACCGTCGTCACCACAACATTGCGCCTGAGCTCCGCCTCAAGCCAGCTATCGGGGTCTGGTATCGGCTGTTGGGAAGCCTCTATCAGCGAGCTAATCCTCAAGCCTTCAGCCACATCGATTTCATGCGGAGACGGAATCTCGTATTTCTCTATTTCCATTCCAGGGCTCCTTTAAACCAGGCATAGATATATCCTACCATAAGGATTACGAAGAAAACGGCTACGGCAACCAGGCCAAACAAGCCCAGCACTTTGAGATTTACCGCCCAGGGGTACAAGAAAACAGTCAATACATCAAGGGCCACAAAGAGAATAGCGAAAAAGTAATAGCGGAAGTTAAACTGAACCCAGGTCTTGCCAATGGTTTCCATGCCACACTCATAAGTGGAAGTCTTAGCCGGATTACTTTTCCTGGGAACAATACCGAAAAGGGCAAGAGTTAAAGGTAGCAGCAGCGTAGTAACTGTGAACAGAACAGCTATGATAAGGAGTATCCCGATGTAGCCGAAATCTGCTAGCAAGTACTCGGTCCCCCCTAGCCCGAAAATGTCGTCCACAAGTATAGCACACTTACAAACGAAGGGGCAAAGCTTGACTATTGTACCCGCCTGTCACCTTGAGCGACAACAGAAGGGTCTCTGAACTCTTTGCTAATTCATGACAGATAGAATCGCTAAACGCAAGCTTGACTATAGAATCAGTCAATGTATAATAATGCTGGTAAAGTTCAAAATAATGCGTATTACCGGTGGCATAGCCAGGGGACAACAGCTAAAAGTACCCAAGACTCAGTTAGTTCGCCCGACAACAGACAGGGTGAGAGAGGCTATTTTTTCCATTCTGGCCTCCCTCGTCGGTCATTGGTCCCGCGGGCTGGACTTGTATGCTGGCAGCGGTGCCCTGGGTATCGAAGCTTTAAGCCGCGACGCAGAGTGGGTTGATTTTGTCGACCAGGAACCTAAATGCTGCACTGCCATCAAACAGAACCTGGAGAAGGCTGGATTTTCACAGAAGGCTCATGTATACTGCTGCAGTGTGGCTAAAGCTCTCACCTTTCTTGATAACAAATACGACGTCATATTTGTCGACCCGCCTTACTCCGACACCTCCATAAACATCATGGTAACTCAGCTAGCTAATTCAAGAGTCATCGATGACAATTCTTTAGTTGTAATCTCTCATGCTTCCCGCCTTCCATTGCAACAGAGCTATGACGGACTATCCTTAGTTAAAGAAAGAAGATACGGCGACACCTGTATTTCAATATACGAAAAACGCGCCCCCGGAAAAATCGAATGTTTTTCTGGACAAGAGAAGGAGGTTAAACCTTGACTACCGCTTTCTACCCCGGCAGCTTCGACCCCATAACTCACGGACACATTGATATCATAAAGCGGGCTTCATCAATATTCGATAAGTTAATCATCGGTATCTATGACAGACCCGAGAAACGGCTCCTTTTCACTACCGCAGAAAGAGTACAGCTGGCCCAGCAAGCAGTTGCTCATCTAAAAAACGTAAAAGTCCAGCCGTATTCCGGCCTTACTGTCGATTTTGCCAAGAATGCAGGAACCAAAGTTATGGTGCGGGGGCTGAGGATGAGCTCTGACTTCGAACGAGAGTTCGAGATGGCGATGATGAACAAGAAGCTAGCACCTGACATTGAACTGGTTTGCTTTATGGCGAGCTTAGAATACCAGTTCCTTAGCTCTAGCCTGCTCAAAGAAGTAGCTCAGCTAGGAGGCTGCCTTGAGAATATGGTGCCAGACCACGTTGCCGATGCCTTGAGGAAGAAGTTCGCCCCGGAGCTTAGCCAGTCCTCACGAAAGTGAGTACTGCCACAAAAACATGATAAGATTACTAGCATTGAGCTAACACAATAAAAACTTAAGGAGGTTAAACTAAAAAATGGCATACAAAATCACTGATGAATGCATTAACTGCGGCGCCTGCGAGCCAGAATGCAAGAACGAAGCCATCAAAGAAGCGGATCCAATATACGTAATCGACCCCGTCAAGTGCACCGAATGCGTTGGCTGGTTTGAGTCGCCCAAGTGCGTTGAAGTATGCCCTGTGGATTGCTGCGTTCCTGACGCTGCTCATAAAGAGAGCCGGGAACAGCTACTGGAAAAATGGAAGAAGTTCAATCCCGGCAAAACCCCAGAAGCTACCTAATCAGGGAGTAAACGTATAAATTAGACTGAAGATTTAAAGCAGCAATATGCCCTCTCGTCATTGCGAGGCACGAAGTGCCGTGGCAATCTCGGTCCTTTTCCCTGTCATTCTGAGGAAGCGGAGCGACCAAAGAATCTCGGGGAGTGAGGAGCACGTTGAGATTGCTTCGCTCGCAATGACTGCTAGAGAATAGTTAAATGCTCTCAACTAACGCGGGGCTGTCAGTGGGACATTCACAACGCAGAACAGGCTCCCAAGAGTAGAAATATAACCAAGGATACCATGAATGCTCACCATCGACTATAACCTCATAGAAATTAACGATGGTGAGCGGATTCTGGATGTCGGTTGCGGCGAAGGCAGGCATAGTTGGGAAGCATGCAAACGAAATGACTGCCTGGTTTGTGCCTTGGATATAGATGAGCCAAATCTGAAAAAGGCACACTACGCCCTTTATCTTCTGGATAAACAGGGCGAAACCAGGGGGAAATGGCTTCTACTTAAGGGGGATATATTGAGCCTCCCCTTTAAAGATGCTTCCTTCGATAAAGTCATCTGTTCCGAGGTACTGGAACATGTTCCCGATGACCTCCACGGCATTAGAGAGCTGGCGAGAGTTTTAAAGGACGACGGCACGCTTGCCGTCAGCGTGCCTTCCTACCTGCCTGAAACTATCTGCTGGAAACTGTCCGGAGATTATCACGGTAAGCCCGGAGGCCACATCAGGATATACAAAGCCGGCGAACTCATCTCCAAGCTACAGCAGAACAATTTGCACATCTACGCCATCCGCCATAAACATGCCCTACATTCATTCTACTGGATATCCCGCTCCCTCTTCGGGGTAAATAATGAAAAGGCTCTAATCCCGTCGCTCTACCACAAATTCCTGGTATGGGATATATACCACAACAGCAAACCTGTCCGTTTGCTTGATGACTTGCTCAACAAGTTTTTCGCCAAAAGCATAGTCGTTTACGCCCGCAAGGCCCACACATAATATGATTACGGCGATTGATTTAGATGACAGCGATTCCCCTACTTCGGCTTACATCTCAACACCACAACATCGCTGAGCGAAGGTAGATGCCGGGCTAACTCATCTAGCGTATTTAATACGCCAAGCGACATACCCCTGGGACACTTGGCTAGGAACACACCCCACCAGGGAAGGCCAAAAAGCAGTGAAATCCCCGAAGCCTGCTCCACCTCAAGCCAGTCACCCACCAGACGTCTGAGAAACGCATAGTCGAATTTATATGTATGGTCTTCTGGCATCTCCCACGGCATCCTCCCCTCTGGCGACTTGAAACCAAGCTTTTTTCTGAACCTCCACACTATCCTACCCAACTTAAAGCCGAGGCTCTCAAAATTAGCTATGGCTATTATCGCCTTCCCTCGGGGTTTAAGCACCATAGCAATCTGCCTTATGACCATCGCCGGGTCAGGAAAGTGGTCCAGAGCTCCTTTACACACAATCTTGTCCACAGACTGAGCCTGGAACGGCAGATGCTCACCAACACCCTGAATTACAGCCATACTCGCTCCGTTTTGAGCGATATGATTCTTGGCATGCTCTATCATTATATTCGAAGGCTCAAGTCCGATAACCACCGCTCCTCTTTTAGCCAGCTCAACCCCATCAATACCCCTACCACACCCAATATCCACTATCATCTCCCCCTGCATCGGAGCCACTTTCTCCAGGACAACCTCATTCATCCTCTGAAGCAGGAAATTCACGTCCGGATTGACCACCTCGGGCACTACGTCCTTGTCGTCCCATTCAAGGTCAAACTGAGAATGTCTGCTGTCATTGCGAGGAGTCCTTCGCGGAAGGACGACGAAGCAATCCCGGAATTTTTTTTCATCATTGCGAGTCCCGATTGCATCGGGACGTGGCAATCTCGACCCCTCTTCCCTATCATTCTGAGAAAGCGGAGCGACCGAAGAATCTCGGGGGGTGAAAAGCACGTTGGGATTGCTTCGCTTCGCTCGCAATGACAGAAAAAAGGCCGTCCTCACTTGGCACCCAAATCTTTAGCCTTGTTATAGGCAGCAATGACCGCCTTAAGGAGCAGAGAACGCAGACCACCCGTCTCCAACTGCAGCAGCCCCTCGGTGGTAGTCCCTCCTGGCGATGTTACCATGTTCCTTAGCTCAGCGGGATGCTTACCCGTCACCTCTACAGCTCGTGCCGAACCCAGCACCGTCTGTACTACCAGTTTTTCCGCCATATCACGCGGAAAGCCTATATGCACACCGGCATCAACCAGCGCCTCGATAACGAGGAAAACATACGCCGGACCACTGCCGCTTAACGCCGTCGCCATATCTATGTATTTCTCGCTGCTGACATGGATTTCATCGCCCAGAGCAGCAAGGATAGACTGTGCCATCTCTTTCTGCTTCTGATTCACCTCAGCGGTGGCTGTCCATACCGTCATCCCTTCACCGATTTGTGCCGGCATATTAGGCATCGCCCGAACCAGGCTGGAATGGCCCAGCTCCTGGCCTAACTTATCCAAATTAGCACCAGCCACTATGGACAGTACCAGTTGCTGAGCTGATAGCCCCTTCAATTCGCCCAGAACCTTGCCCAACTCCTGTGGCTTCACCGCCAGAACAACCACTTGGGCATCATCCACCGCCTCGCGGTTATCAGCCGAAGCCTTAACTCCGTATCTCTCCTTCAGGACATTCCGCCGCGACTGGCTGACATCGCTGACAACGATATCAATCGGTTTAGCCACCCCTTTAGCTAACAGGCTCTTAATCATCGCTTCACCCATAATTCCACCACCGATAAAACCAATACGCATAACTACCTCCTCTCGCCGAAAATAGCTCGACCTATCCTGAGCATGGTCGCTCCTTCCTCAACCGCCACCTCAAAATCGTCGGTCATCCCCATGGACAGATGCTCCAGTCCCAAAAAATCTCGAAGCTCTCGCAGTTTTCGGAACACAGGACGGACTTCTTCAAGGTCAGCCACTAACGGGGCGATGGTCATCAGCCCCATTACTTTCAAATTAGACAACCGCCTTATCTCCTCCACTGCCATCGCAGTCTCGCCCACAGAGAAACCGCCCTTTGTCGCTTCGCCGGAAACATTGACCTCAAGCAAAACAGGCAGGGATTTTTCTACCCGCCGACTTAAGATCTCAGCCAGCTTTATGGAATCAACGCTGTGGATTATGTCAAATAAATCTACCGCCCTTTTAGCCTTATTGCTCTGGAGATGTCCCACCATGTGCCAGATGACATCCGGCTTAAGGCCTGCAAGCTGCCCTATCTTGTCCTCTGCCTCCTGGACTCGGTTCTCGCCGAAATCCCTTATGCCGCAGTCGAAAGCCGCCCTCATTGCTGGTGCCTCAAAACCCTTGGTAACCGCCACCAGCGTTATCTCGCTAGGCAACCTGTGACTCTGCTCACAAGCCTGGGCAATGCGCCTCTGCACCTCTCGAACGTTCGCCGCTATATCCACCATCCTTATTCTAACATGCCTAGGAATGACTTTTCGATGCCACCAATATGAATTGAATGTTCTACTGGACCAGTCGAACCTGCCAGCTTTCATCCACCCATAGTCCCACAACTTGTACATTCAAACCCCAATGCCTGACTACTTCAACTGCAGAAAGAATGTGAGCTATCTGTGTATCTTTATCGGCGGGATTTCCAGCGCAGTCATGATGTCCTACCACGGCAACGAGTTTTGAATCATGACGCTCGACAGAAATCTTAACCCTTCTTTTAATGGATTCAATAATACCCACGTCCTCATTTTCCGCTAATATTTTATTTGGGCCTGGCTCAGTAACTAGGTCAACATAGTCAACACCATATACACTTTTCAAATATTCGATTACCGGTATCTGTGTCCCGCCATCAATGCAATTGATAGCAGTCCCAAATTTATTACCCATCATTTTTCACCTCTATGGCTTGACCAGTTTGTCACAGCCCACAAACTTCCACATCGCTGTAACTTACCGTCATTGCAACCCATTCACTTCATGTCACTCTGACCCCTTAGCCTCATGTCCTCCTGAGCCTTCCCTGCTTGTCATTTTGAACGCAGCAAAGAATCGCCGTCCTTCTCCCCTCACTCATCCCGGGCTTTTATCCCGCTGCCCCCCGAGCTAATTCCGTCTCCGCTCACCCTGAGCCTGTCGAAGGGTGAGTCTTTCCCCTGGAATATTTAACCAGTTCACTCCAATCTCCTCTAATCAAAACCTGCTTCTTACGGCGCGACCAGCCTTTTATTTGTCGCTCCCTGGCAAATGCCTCATCACGAGTTGAAAATTCACTGCAAAATACTAATTTAACAGGAAGCCGCTTAGAAGTATAGCATTTAAAGGTGTTTTGTTCGTGTTCAAGCACACGTTTTTCTAAATTGTCTGTATGGCCGACATAATAGCTTCCATCTGCACATTCAAGCATGTAAACCCAAAAACTCATTTGTTGTATTTAACTCCGCCATGGTTCGACAGGCTCACCATGAGCGGGTACTCAGGTAACTACCGGGCACTTCCCTTGTTCACCATGCGCTATTTCTTTTCCGCTCACCCTGAGCCTGTCGAAGGGTGAGCCGCCACTAAAAGACATGACAGTCTCACAGCTTCTTAAACCGCACCGTGTAATTAAAAAAGTTCCCTGATACCTTATCCGCTACGAAACCGGCTTCTCTGCCCAGCTTCACCGTGGTCGACTTCCAGGGATAATCGGGGTCGGGAAACAACTCCGATATCGCAAGGAACCCGCCCGGTTTCAAAACCCTCTTTACCTCATGCAAAGCCCTGCCTCTATCTGGTATCTCCTGAAGGACCGTCACCATATTCACCAAATCAAGAGAATTGTCCTCAAACGGCAGCTCATAGGCATTGCCCTCAATCAGCTTGATGTTCTTAATATCCTTGTTCTCAGGTCTGGATAGCTTATTTTCAAGCTGCTTCAACATATCCGACTGGATATCCAGAGCATAGACCTTGCCCTTTTCACCGACTGCCTGGGCAATGAAAGGGGTAAACGCTCCGCTGCCGCAGCCGAGGTCCAAAACATGCATGCCCTTCTTTATGCCGCTGCGCTCTATCAACTGAGCCGGCGGCTGTATCCTGCGCCTGTAACCGCTATCCAG
>JBBISW010000087.1:0-7917 GCA_037441105.1 Chloroflexota bacterium | reverse complement strand
TATTAGCTTCTTCCCCCATGTATTCATCCAGGCTAGGCCGCCGGGGACGGCCACCTTTTTGCCAAGCTCTCGTAACGCTCCCGCATACAATTCACGCGTGCGTTCGCCACCTAGTTTGCCGATGCGCCGGTAGAAATCTCTGCCGTACCGGTCCCGAGTGGTTGTACCACCTCTTCTACCAGCAACCTTCACTGAAATATCCTCTTCGTTGCTCATCTCATCCTCTAGGTTATCGCTTCGTGAGGCAATCCCTTGCTCTAGTAAGAGTATAGCCGAACACTTTTAGGCGAAACTGTTCGCTTATGTGGTAAAACCTCAGTGGCAAAAAAACGTGAGGGACGGCACGAAGACGACAGGAAGCGATAAAGAAACAAAAACCCGGACGACCGCTTAGAGCAAGCCGACCGGGCTTGGGAAGGAACAACAATGAGGATTTATTGGCTGGCTAGGCGAATTTATCGGTGAGCGAAAAAGGAGCGGGCAACCTGTAACACGTCAGCATAAGGGATTTTCTGGGCTGCGCGTCCGGCTCTCACCCGTAGGGCTTCTGTGGACTCGGGCATATAGAATGGGAAGGCGCGGGCATAAGCTTTACGGCACTCTTCCCAGGTGGCTCTGTTTTGCAGGAGTTCAAGAGTCGCCCGGGCGGCCGAATCAATATAGCCTTTCAGCGGGCGCCTTGATACTCTATCTTCACTGAAGGGTAGAAGTGCCTGGATGAAGTATCCAAACTGACGGCGGAATGAGTCCTGACCTTGTCTGATCCGCCTCAGTCGCCACGATTCCGGTTTTCTGGATTCGGGACACAAGATGTAGAGGAACATGTCCTGTACGTTATCAATATCCAGAAAAGAGCACAGGCGGGCTGCTATAAGCTTGGCACACAGAAGCCAATCGATTTGTTGGGCCCGAGGTGGGGTTGGCATAGTATACTGGGCCACTACTTCGGCGAGTTTCCCGAGTGCCGGACGGAGATATTCTGCCCGTGCCTTCTCTTCCGTTATAGGCAACATGTGTCTCTGAAACGTCTCCAGGGACCAGCAATAGTTGCACCAGGCAGCGATGTGAACAGCCCAAAGACGGGCATTCATTTCTGCTTCCGGCCATCCGCCCTCAGGGAGCAAAAGGCTTTTTCGCGCAAGCACTACCATCCCCTGAAACTCGCCAGAAGAAATTCGGGCTCTCGCTTCTCTCTCCCACCCTTTGCGCTCCTCCCTGCTTAACCGCCCTTTTCTGCGGAAGCGAGAGCCACACTGCGGGCACTCTGCGCGCGGGAACAGCATCCCGTCCAGGCAATCTGGACATTCATACGGCGAGCTTTTGACCATCTCACACCACCTGAGTGATTTATTTAACCAAGCCCCAAGCCTTCCACGGGGCTAGCGCCGTTTCTATACGCCTGAATAGCCTCTTCCTGCTTCAGCCCTTGCGTGTACCTCCGGCTCATCGTCAGGTCTTCATGCCTCAAGAATAGCTGGAGCAGAAACGAGTCTTTGGCTCCACGCAGATATTGCAGCGCGGCAGTGTGGCGAAGGCGATGAAGCCTGCCATAGCTATTGACTCCAGCACGCATCTTGAGACGGAAGAAACAAGAACTGATCCCGCTTGCCAAAAATGCTTTACCCTCTTCGGTTACCCAGAGAGCGTCACTTTTAGCTCGATGTTTTCTTTCTAGCAGATAGAGCCATATGGCTTTAGCAGTCTTGGCCGAAAACGGACATATCCCTACTTTGTTTCCTTTGCCAATGACGCGAATGCACCTCTGTTCCAGATTCAAATCTGCAAGCCTTAACTGTGCCATTTCGCTTAAGCGCGCCGCCGAGTCTATAAAAAGCAACAGCAATGCCTTGTTGCGAAGGCCAGTGAAACACGCCCCAGTCTTGATATCAAGTTCACAGATGGAGAGAAGCCTCTTGAGTTCGTCCGCGCCATAAGGTTCAATAGGAGGTGGGGGTGGAGTCTTGAAGTGGATCCCTCTCAAGGGGCTCGTCAGAAGCAAGCCCTCTTCGATACCCCAGTTGAAAAGCCGCCTAAGAGCACGATAATACCGCCACGCTGTAGACGGTTTTGCCTTGATAGCTCTGCGGCTACCATTGCCGCCGACATATTCAAAGCTCCTGGAGCCGACCCAAGATAGAAATTGCCTGATGTACTTGCTGTCTATGACTTCGACTTGCTGGGGCCAGTTTTCGTTTTCGGCGTAGGTTAGTAGGCATTTCAGCTTCCCGTAGTAGTATTCGTACGTGGCATGTGCACGTCCTTCAGCCTGGAGGGAAAATAAAAATCCCTCCACCAGATCTTGGACTTTGATTCCCCTGTTTTTTTCCTTCACCTTTCATTGCGGTCGGCCCTGTGATTTATTTTCCGTAGTCTTCTGGTTGCACCCAGCTTTGCCCCAGCTTTGACCTTTGGAGAAGGCCTCTGGTCGCCCAGCTTTACAGTGGCAGCGGCTGGATTTGAACCAGCGACCAAGGGCTTATGAGTCCCCTGCTCTGCCGCTGAGCTACGCTGCCCCGATTTAAAAGTTAGCACAGTCGGCTCTGAGTGTCAAACCTTAACTTGTTGCCCCAATCTTCCCTGTCATCGTGTCTCTGAGTCCCCCCATTGTCATTCTGAGGGAGCCCTTCGCCTTTGTCGCCCTTAGGGAGGTAGTCGAAGCCCTGAGCCGAAGGCAAAGGGGAAGCGACCGAAGAATCTCGGCTCAGGGCAAGATTCTGAAGAGTCTATGGAGATTCTTCGCTGCGCTCAGAATGACAGGAGGCGAAAGGCTCACAATGACAGAGAGGAATTGCTCAACAATTTCAAATCTTGGTGGTCTGTCTTTCCAGTCCCTCATCCCCTGCCCTGAAGCGCTGGCCTAGAGCTGCCTGGGCACGGTAGACTTCAATCTGCTGCCGCTGTTCAGTTGTGCTCCACCCCAGAAGACGCCCCATCTCCTGCGCTGCTGCCTCCACAGCATCCAGCCCCTGGCAGGAACTTAAGCCCACAGTGCTACGGCGGAGCAGAAAGTCGCTCACGGTAAGAGCACCTTCCTCCTTCACACTGTGCTCTACCTGCGCCAATATATCCGGGCAATGGGGACAGATAGACTGCCCACCTCGTTTGTCACGTCGCACCAACTTCAAGACTTGCAAAAAGCGGGAACCATAAAGGTCGGCAAGGTGAGTCACCGTCTCCACAGGGAGACCGTTTTCTTTAGCTGCCTTCGCCACTGCTTCCTGCGGCACAGCCGGTGCTCCGGGCAGCGGAATTTCCGCCGTAGTGCACGGCACTTTCAATCGAAGCTTGCGGCAAACCACGTTCACCACGTCCTTGGCCACGGCGCGGTAGGCAGTTATCTTACCTCCCAGCACTGAGACCAAGCCTTCTATCCCATCCCTGAACTTGTGGTCAAGCACCCTGTGCTCTCGTGTGACGTCAGAAGGCTTTTCACCACCGCTGTAAGCCAGGGAACGCAAACCGGCGGTGGTGTAGAAAATATCCTCGCCGCGCAATTTGGGAAAGACCTGGCAGGCTCCTTGCAATAGATAAGTGACATCTTTTTCGTCAGCATAAACAGCATCAAGGTCTCCAGAATAGTCGGTGTCGGTAGTTCCAATCAGAGTGTAGTCCAGCCAGGGCATGACGAAGAAGAGACGGCCATCCGAGGGAGAAAAGAGAACTAAAGCCTTTTTTGTCAGCCTGGGAGTGAGCAAGTGTATGCCCTTAGTCCGCCGAACTGTCCTGGCTGGACCGCCACGGAGCAAATCTCTGACACAGTCCAACCAGTGGCCGGCGGCGTTGACCACCAACCGTGCTCTCACCTTATAGACCTCCCCGGAAAGAGCATCCTGTACCTCCACACCACACACGTCATTACCATCTCTCAAGAAGCCAATAACATGAGCATGGTTAACGATGGAAGCGCCTCGCTCCACAGCGGAGAGCACATTTTCTATGCACAGCCGCTCTGTGAAGGGTGCCTGGCAATCATAGTAGAGATAAGAGCCCATCAAACCGGGCAGCTCGGCAAGCTCTGGTTCCATATCCAATGTCTCACGTCGAGACAGGTACTGGCGGGAAGGTACGGACTTGTGGAAAGACATGAGGTCGTACAGCGATACACCGACCCCTAGAGCCACGCGGTAAAAAGGGCTGGTTATAGGAATGATGAAGGGGAAGGGATGCACCAGGTGGGGTGCAATCTTCAGTAAAACTTCTCTTTCACGTAAGTCCTGCTGCACCAGGTGAAACTCGAACATTCGCAGGTATCGCAAACCGCCATGAATCAGGCGAGAGGAGCGGGAGGTGGTACCGTAGGCGAAGTCTTCCTTCTCCAGAAGCAATGTTTTGATGCCGCGCAGGGCTGCATCCCGGGCAATACCTGTGCCGATAATACCCCCGCCGATTACAATCAGGTCGAATTTCCCCCTGGCAATGGCATTGAAATCTCTCTTCATACTCTTCTCCAATCCTGAGAGTGTTTATTAAGAATCTGTTCCCAATGTAGCTGCGTCCCTTATGGTCATTGATAAAATATCGCTATAACTACATATTCGAGCGGAGATTCTTCGGCTCCGCTCAGAATGACAATTGTAGTAGCCTCGACCCTTCAGGGTCTCCCGATTTTCGGGACGAGGCTAGGTTGCTTCGCCCTTCCCCTGAAGGGCTCGCAATGACATTCCTCAGGGCTACACGCTTAAATAAAAACAGGTGGGCTAAAGCCTCGCCGCTACATTTGTAAACAATCTATATCCTGTCTCAACTTTCGACCCAGCCACGGGCACGTTCTACAGCACGCTTCCAACCTGCGTAGAGGACTTCTCGCTGGTCAGTGGACATCTTCGGTTCATAGGTCTCAACAGCATGCCACAGTCGAGCCAGTTCAGCGGTGTCCTGCCACAGGCCCACTGCTAGGCCCGCCAGGTAGGCCACTCCCAGAGCTGTGGTCTCAGCTACTGCTGCCCGTTGAATAGGCACACCCAGGATATCCGCCTGGAACTGCATCAGGAAGGAATTGGCAGTGCCGCCTCCATCAACTCGAAGTAAAGGCACTCGAAGGCCGGCTTCGGCACCCATAACCTCCACCACATCTCGAACTTGATAGGCTATGGCTTCGAGGGTAGCCCTTGCCAGGTGTCCCCTGGTAGCGCCGCGAGTAAGGCCGATTATGGTGCCCCGAGCATACATGTCCCAGTAGGGAGCACCTAACCCGACGAAGGCGGGAACGAAGTAAACGCCACCGTTATCGGGCACAGAGCGGGCGAGTGTCTCGCTCTCAGCGGCGCTTGTTATCAGTCCCAGCCCATCCCGTAACCACTGCACAGCAGCGCCGGTGATAAAGATGCTGCCCTCCATAGCGTAAGCGACCTTGCCGCCCAGCCCCCAGGCTACAGTTGTCACCAGTCCTCTCTGCGAGAGCACGGGTTTGCCGCCGGTATTGAGGAGGATGAAAGAGCCAGTCCCATAGGTGTTTTTAGCCATGCCGGCATCGTAGCAGGCTTGGCCAAAGAGGGCTGCCTGCTGGTCACCGGCTACGCCGCTCAGAGGCACGCGCGAATCTCCAAGAAGCCCAGCAGCCGTCTCACCATAAACCTGACTGGAAGGCATGGCCTGGGGAAGAATAGCTTCAGGTATATCCAGGGCAGCAAGGAGTTCCTTGTCCCACTGAAGGCTGTGGATATTGAACAACATGGTGCGGGAGGCATTGCTGTAATCGGTGATATGGACAGCGCCACCGGTGAGGTTCCAGACGAGCCAGCTATCTATGGTCCCGAATAGAAGGTCACCCTGCTGGGCACGCTGTTGGCCATCGAGTATATTATCCAGAATCCAGCGGAGCTTGGTAGCAGAGAAGTAGGCGTCCACGACCAACCCGGTTTTCTCCTGGATAGGCTGGCACATGCCCTTTTCCTTAAGCTCCTCGCACAAAGAGGCGGTGCGCCGGCACTGCCAGACCACGGCATTGCTCACCGGCTCGCCAGTGCGGCGGTCCCAGACCACAGTGGTCTCACGCTGGTTGGTGATGCCCATACCTCTCAGCTGAGAGGTAGTCACCCCGGCCTTCTGTAGCGCCTCCTGAGTCACGGCCAGAGAAGTGCGGAAAATCTCCTGTGGGTCGTGCTCCACCCAGCCGGGCTGAGGATAAATCTGACATATCTCGCGGTCGGCGCTGGAGACTATTTGTCCTTCCTCATCAAAGAGTAGAGCAGCGCTTCCCGTGGTTCCCTGGTCAATGACCAGAATATAGCTCTTACCAGGCATAAAGAATCCTCAACAGGTTGTCCAAAAAGGGTAGCCCGAAGGGGCTTCGCCCCTTCGAAATTAACCCTTCCCCCTCTCCTTGGAAAGGAGAGGGGGATACAGGGGGTGAGGTTTTTAGACAGTCTGTCAACGAAGGGTTAAATATCGTGCCTAGCATATCACACAGAATGGCATGCAGACAACCATTGACCAGGCCTTGTTCCACATAAACTCCGCTTTGAGCAAGATGAATAGGTGTCATGTTGATGCCGACTCTAACATTAGATATACTTGGACAGGTCGGGCTGGAGCATGATGTTCTGGAAAATTCTTGCTGAAGCAGTGATGGTTCTACACCTTCTTATTATATGCTTCTTTGGTGTTTCCGCTGTACTTTTAGCCATAGGTTTCTTTAAGAAACGCCGTAATTGGCAGTTCTTTTACTGTGGCGTCGTTGTGTTGGCACTAGGCGTGGCAGTGAACCAGTGGGCAGGAATATTAAAGTCTTGCCCCTTGACCGCATTGGAATACATGATGAGAAGATACTATGACCCAACAGAGAGTTGGATCCGCACGAGGTCTATTTCGGCAACCGCCGTATTCAACGTTACCGGAATCGAGGTGCCTGAATACATTTTCACCATACTGTTGGTGATTGCAATAGCTGTAATAATAAGCTCCCTCATCTTTTGGAGAGCCAAACCAGACCTGGCTTAAGTCAGAGATGTTTGGCCAGCCAGGCTTCTACGTCAGCCATCACTTGCTTGTGCTCCGGCTCATTGAAGATCTCGTGGTAGAAGCCATCATAGAGCTTCAGCGTCTTGTCCTTTGAGCTTACCCGCTCATATAACAGCTTGCTGCCTTCTGGGGCGGCCAACTGGTCAGCGCTTCCATGCATAATCAGCATAGGCAGCTTTATCTCCGGCATCTGCCCGGGCAGTTTCTTCCAAATCTTGACCAGTTCCGCACCCATCCGGGAAGGTACCTTGCCACAGAAAACGAGCGGGTCATTCACATAGGCATCGACAACAGCCTTGTCTCGGCTGATGGCAGAAGCGTCAAGGGCAGTGACGCCCATTTTCGGCGCCAGCGCTGCCACCACCCCGGCCATAGCCAGAAGCGCCGGCGATACGCTGGGGCTTGCCGTAAGGCTTGCTCCTGAAAGTATGAGCCCGGCCAGCTCCTGCTGGTGCTCGGCGGCATAGGCGGTGGCAATGGTTGCTCCCATGCTATGGCCGATGAGGAAAATCTTGGCGTCTTTATGTTCTTTACGCACCATGTTGAAAAAGGTCTTCAGGTCGGTGAGGTAATTGGTAAATTGGTCAACATAGGAGCGTATGCCCTCTGACTTGCCATGCCCGTGATGGTCAAGGGCATAGGCAGCATAGCCTTTGGGCACGAAGTAATTGACCAGGTTCTTATAGCGCCCGCTGTGCTCAGCCAGGCCGTGGACAACCAGCAATACCGCCTTGGGAGCCCCATCTGGCAGCCAGCACTGGTAATAGAGATTAAGTCCTTTGTGCCCTTTGAATTCACCTTCCTTGTGTTTCATTTTCTAACTCCTTTCTCCGCCATCACTTTGCCCAATCTTAATAACTGCTACTTCAACTGTCAAGCCAGCAACGCACGCAGAATAGTCAAAGAGCAACCAGGAATGCTGGACCGCCACTCAGTCCTGCATTGAACAATTCAGGC
>JBBISW010000086.1:0-7949 GCA_037441105.1 Chloroflexota bacterium | reverse complement strand
GCTTGACAAAAGAAAGAGCAGTCTGTTATATTAAACACAATCGAATACTGCAAAGGCTGGGAATGAGACTAGTAGGCTTCCAGCGAAGCTCAGAGAGCCGGGGAAGGTGTGAGCCGGTGCTAGCGCAGAGGCTGAATGGACTCGGGAGCTGCAAACCAAAAGGGATTTTCTCGAGTAGGCTTTGACGGAAGGAGCACCGTTATCAGAGCTCAGGGTATCGCTTCAGAATGCTGAGGCCGTACCTGACAGAGATGGTTGCTTAAGTATATAAGCAATCAATTAGGGTGGCACCGCGAAAGACAACCCTTCGCCCCTAGGGGCGAAGGGTTTTTTATTGCGGAGTGTACGAGGTTTATATGTATTATCCTACACTGGAAGAAATTAAAAACCGTAAGAAGGATGGCAATGTGGTACCTGTTTACCGTGAAATCGTTGCCGACTTAGAAACGCCAGTCTCGGCATTCTTGAAGATTAGCCGCGGCGGCTATTCTTTCCTACTGGAAAGTGTCGAAGGTGGCGAACGGCTAGCTCGCTACAGCTTCATAGGTACAGAGCCGTACCGTGTACTAGCAACCAAGGCAGAGGATAAGATAAACCCTCTTCCGTTTATTGCTGAAGAGCTAAAGAACTACAAAATAGTACCATCTATTGACCTTCCCAGATTTTGCGGCGGTGCCGTAGGTTATCTTAGCTACGAGACGGCAACCCGTTTTGATGAATTACCATCTCCTGCCAATGACCCCCTGGGACTCCCTGAATCCTTGTTTATGTTCGTGGATACCATGCTTGTCTTTGACCACGCAACCCATAAGATTAAAGTCTTGAGCCATGTTCATCTTGATAGCGACATAGAGCAATCCTATCAAAACGCCGTGGGAAAGATTGATAACCTCATAGATAGATTGAGCCATGCGCTTGAACCAAGTCAAAACAAAACGGCTCTTACCCTCTCCAAAGTCAACTCCAACCTTTCCTCAAACTTTTCTAAAGATGAGTTTGAAGCCAGTGTAGAAAAGATAAAGCAGTGTATCACATCCGGGGAAGCTATTCAGGTGGTGCTATCTCAGCGTTTAGCTCAATCTACCAGCGCTGCTCCCTTTGAAATCTATAGAGCACTGCGCACACTGAACCCCTCTCCATATATGTTCTTTCTCAATTTCACCGACTTTTGCATTATCGGGGCTTCCCCTGAGGTCCTGGTGAGGGTAGAGGATGGTATGGTAATGACCCGTCCACTTGCTGGCACCAGACCAAGAGGGAAAGGCTTAGATGAAGATATTATGCTGGAGCAGGAGCTACGCAATGATGAAAAGGAACGCGCTGAGCACATTATGCTGGTTGACCTGGGGCGCAATGATATTGGGCATGTGAGCGAGCCAGGTACGGTCGAGGTTAGCGACCTGATGGATGTAGAACGCTACTCCCACGTGATGCACCTGGTCACTCATGTACAAGGCAAGCTAAGGCACGACCTAGATGCATTCGATGCTCTACAAGCTTGCTTTCCTGCAGGTACTGTGTCCGGGGCTCCGAAAATCAGGGCGATGGAAATAATCGCCGAACTTGAACCTGAGAAAAGAGGGCCTTACGCCGGAGCCGTAGGCTACTTCTCATTCTCAGGCAACATGGATATGGCCATAGCCATAAGAACCATGGTAGCTACAAAGGGAACTGCCTATGTCCAGGCTGGATGCGGGGTTGTCTACGACAGCATACCGGAACGCGAGTATCAGGAAACCATGAACAAGGCTCAAGCGTTACTTAAAGCTATTGAACAAGCTGAGAGGAACCATGCTGCTATTGATTGATAACTATGACAGCTTCACCTATAACCTTTTTCAATACCTGAGTGAACTGGGGGAAAAGGTGGTGGTGATACGCAATAACAAGATAACCCTTGAAGAAATTGAAGAAATGAGGCCTCAACGGATAGTCATCTCGCCTGGGCCTTCCACACCGCTGCGGGCTGGCATCTCCAATGATGTTATCCGGTATTTCGATTCCAAGTTGCCTATACTCGGCGTCTGCCTGGGGCATCAGTGCATCGGCTATAGCTATGGTGCATCTATTGGGCAAGCCAAGGAGATTATGCACGGCAAGTCATCCCTTATATATCACAGCAACCACGGAGCACTTGCTGGACTACCTAGCCCTTTCTCTGCTATTCGCTATCACTCCTTGGTGGTGCAGCGTGACGGACTCCCAGACTGTCTTGAAATAACGGCATGGACAGATGATGGCACGATTATGGGTTTACGTCATCGTCAATATCCGGTAGAAGGTGTCCAGTTTCATCCCGAATCATTTATGACCCCAGCAGGGAAGGATGTTTTAAGAAATTTTCTAATGGGAGGTGGAAAAAGCCATGATTAAAGAAGCTATCGCAGCCTTAGTATCTGGATGTTCACTGGCTACGGATGAGGCAGCACAGGTCATGGAGGAGATAATGGAGGGCGAAACTACCCCAGCCCAGTTTGGTGCCTTTGTTACTGCACTAAGACTTAAAGGGGAGACAGTGGACGAAATCATCGGCTTAGCCAGGACTATGAGGGCTAAGGCTATTCCTGTGAGCACCGAGGGGCTGGTTGTGGACACTTGTGGAACTGGCGGCGATGGTTTGCATACCTTCAACATCTCAACAGCAGCTGCCTTTGTTGCTGCAGGAGCCGGGCTTAAAATAGCCAAGCATGGCAATCGTGCCATGAGTAGCCAGTGTGGCAGTGCTGATGTCCTAGAAGCTTTAGGTGTCAAAATTGACCTTGATGCTGAGCAAGTGCAGAGATGTTTAAAGGAAATAGGGATTGGTTTTATGTTTGCTCCATTATTCCATCCCGCTATGAAATGTGCTGCGGCCCCCCGACGCGAGATTGGAATTCGCACTGTGTTTAACATACTCGGTCCACTTACTAACCCGGCCGGGGCCAAGGCTCAAGTGCTGGGGGTAGGTGATAAGTCGCTGATAGAGAGGCTGGCATTGGTGCTTCAGGGTCTAGGTTGCCAGCACGCCTTACTAGTCCACGGTGAGGATGGCTTGGATGAAATAACAATCACGGGCAAGACTCATGTTTGTGAACTCAAAAATGGCCGTATCAAACGCTATGTCATCAGTCCCGAGGATTTCGGCCTATCCAGGGCTAGCTCGGACAGCATAAAGGGTGGTGACATTAAAGCAAATGCTGACCTTTTGCGTAACATTCTCGCCGGTGCTTTAGGGCCACAGCGAGACGTAGTGTTGATGAACGCAGCCGCCGCACTAGTGGTTGGAGATAAAGCAAAAACGTTCCGACAAGGAGCAGCCATAGCTAAAGAAGTAATTGACAATGGCGATGCCTCGGCAAAACTAGACCAGCTAATTGAGCTCAGTCAAAGCTTAGGCTAGAGGAAAATGATTCTTAATGAGATAGTGTCACACAATTTACAAGAACTCAAGTTTAAGGAGCGCAGCCTCCCTATGACAGAATTGCGAAGAATGTCACTGCAGCAACCTCCACCACTCGACTTCGCTTCAGTTCTTTGCGGAGAGAGAATTCGGCTAATTGCCGAGGTCAAGAAAGCATCCCCATCCAAGGGCATCATTCGCCCTGACTTCGACCCCGTGGAGATAGCCCAAATATATGCTGACAATGGTGCTTCAGCGATATCAGTATTAACTGAAGCCAGATACTTCCAGGGCAGCCTTAATCACTTAGCAGACATTAAAAATGCACTGCACAAGAAGCTGCCTCTGCTGAGAAAGGATTTCATCATCGACCCCTACCAGATTTATGAATCCCGAGCTTACGGTGCTGATAGTCTGTTGCTCATAGTAGCTATTTTAAAGCCAACAAAGCTGCAGGAATTACTACAGCTAAGCCATGAGCTACACATGAGCTGTCTGGTTGAGATACATAATGAAGCTGATGTTGAAATCGCTTTAAAGAGCGAGGCTAAGATTATCGGCATTAATAACCGTGACCTAACCAACTTTAATGTGGACATTGCTAACACTGAACGGCTACGACCGCTTATCCCGCCAGACCGAATAGTAGTCAGCGAAAGCGGCATAAAAGAACGCAAAGACATCGAAAGGTTAAGGCAATTGGGTATTAATGCAATCATCGTCGGCGAATCTCTGATGTCGGCACCTGACATTGCAGCTAAGATGAGAGAGTTATTGTGACCAAGATTAAGATTTGCGGGCTATCCGAGATACAACACGCTTTGGCAGCAGCTAAAGCGGGTGCGGATTTCTTAGGGCTAGTCTTCGCCCACAGTCAACGTCGGCTCTCTGCCAAAAAAGCATTACAAATAGTTAAAGCAATACATCATCTAAGACCTCACCCAGACATAGTCGGTGTTTTTGTCAATTCAGCAGCTGAGGAAGTGAATAGAATTGCCGATTACTGTAATCTGGACTGGGTGCAGCTCAGTGGGGACGAAACATGGCACTACTGTCAACAAATTGAGCGACCAATTATCAAAACTGTCCATGTCTCAAGCACCAAGACGGCCGAGGAAATCATTTCTGAAATAGCTATGGGATATCGTCTACTGCCCCGACAGGATTTTGTTTGCCTTGTCGATTCAAAGGTGGGAGACACTTACGGTGGGACAGGACAAACTTTTGACTGGAAGCTAGCAAAGGAGGTATCGGCCAGGTTTTCAGTTATTATCGCTGGGGGGCTGACTTCAGGCAATGTCAGCCAATTAATCAAAGAAGTTTGCCCATGGGGAGTTGATGTCTCCACTGGCGTTGAGACTAGTGGTCAAAAAGATGTAACAAAAATCACTGCATTCATTCGAGTAGTAAGGGCAACATCGGATGAATTGTAGAAACTATACGCAGGGGGAATAATCATATGCTCGTTATTATGAAAAAGGATGCAACAGAAGAACAAGTGAAAGCGGTTACTCGCGAAATTGAAGCCTTGGGCTACCGTGGTATTCCCATACCGGGTATCCAGCGCACTGCTGTCTGCATAATAGGGAACCAGGGACAAGTTGAAGATTCGCGCCTACTTGCTCTGGATGGTGTGAAAGAGACTATCCGCGTGACAAAACCCTACAAACTTGTAAGTAGAGAAACACAGCCGCAGCCTACAATCATAACCATTGGTAACGTTATGATTGGTGGGGAGAAACCAGTAATTATGGCTGGACCGTGCGCCATAGAAAGTGAAAAGCAGGCACTTACCATAGCTAGCCTTGTGAAACAATATGGAGCGCAAGTCTTCCGTGGTGGCGCCTTTAAACCCAGGACCTCACCATATAGCTTTCAAGGATTAGGGGAAGAGGGATTAAAAATACTCAAGAAGGTGCGTGAAGAGACAGGTTTACTGATTATAACCGAGGCTATAGACCACACCAACATTGAACTCATCGAGCAATACGCCGACATTATTCAACTGGGGACTAGGAATATGCAAAACTATTCCCTGCTCCGCCAAGCAGGACACGCTACAAAGCCAATCCTGTTGAAACGAGGTTTCGCGGCTACGATTGAAGAATTACTGATGTCGGCCGAATACATCATGGCTGAGGGGAATACCCAGATTATTCTGTGCGAACGCGGAATTCGAACTTTTTCCGATAATACCAGAAATACGCTGGATTTAAGTGCTATACTATCAATTAAAGAGGTTAGTCACTTGCCAGTTGTAGTTGACCCCAGCCATGCTGCCGGCCGAAGAGAATATGTTATTCCCCTGTCAAGAGGAGCTATAGCAATAGGTGCCGATGGTATCATGGTTGAAGTGCACAATGACCCTTTGCACGCCTTATCCGATGGTATGCAATCCCTGTATCCAGAACAGTTTGCAGAATTAATGAAAGAAATAAAAGTTCTGACCAAGTAAGCCTGGCAAGGTCAATATAAGAGTAATTCAAAACCCTATTAAGAAGGAGATAGAGGTGCCACCCGATAATAGAGGATACTTCGGAGCCTACGGAGGACGTTTTGTCCCTGAGACTCTCGTGCCAGCGCTAGACAAGTTGGCGGCAGCCTACGAGGAAGCCAAGACTGATGCCTCCTTCTGGGCTGAGTTCGACTCGCTGTCTCATGACTACTCAGGAAGGCCAACACCGCTCTATCTAGCAGAAAGACTAAGCAGGCACTGCGGTGGTGCTCAGATTTTTCTCAAGAGAGAAGACCTGGCTCATACTGGCGCTCATAAAATCAACAATGCTCTGGGGCAGGGCCTTCTCGCCAGACAGATGGGGAAACATAGAATCATTGCCGAGACCGGGGCTGGGCAGCATGGGGTTGCTACTGCTGCCGTATGTGCTATGCTCGGGCTGGAGTGCATAATCTACATGGGTGAGGAAGACATTCGCCGCCAATCACTTAATGTCTTCCGGATGAAACTAATGGGGGCTGAAGTTAGGCCTGTTTCCATAGGTAGCCGAACACTGAAGGATGCTATCAACGAGGCTATAAGAGATTGGGTAACCAATGTTGGTGATACTCATTATCTGCTTGGTTCTGTAGTTGGCCCACACCCCTATCCACTAATAGTGCGCGATTTCCAGTCGGTAATCGGCAAAGAAACCAGAGAGCAGATTCTGTCCGCATATGACCGCCTGCCCGACTATATAATTGCCTGCGTCGGTGGGGGGAGTAATGCCATCGGTATTTTCCACCCCTTTTTGAACGACAAGGATGTTAAGCTTATCGGAGTTGAGGCAGCCGGGAGGGGACTTAAGACCGGGGAGCATGCCGCCTCACTGGTTGCAGGAAAAATAGGAATACTCCACGGAGCGAAGTCCTATTTACTTCAGGACAGCAATGGGCAGATTCATGAAACACACAGCGTCTCAGCCGGGCTGGATTACCCCGGTGTTGGCCCTGAACATAGCTACCTCAAGGACATCAGGCGTGCTACCTATGTTGCGGTGAGCGATGATGAGGCGCTTGAGGGCTTCCAATTGCTGTGCAGTACCGAGGGCATTACCCCAGCCCTCGAACCGGCTCACGCTGTATTCTATACAGCTAGGATGGCAAGTTCATTAAACAAGGAGCAAATTATCGTGGTCAACCTGTCTGGACGTGGCGATAAAGACATGGATATCGTAGTTGAAGCACTGGGACTTGAACAATGACTCGCATCGCTTCTGTGTTCAACCAATCAGGTCACAGAGCTCTCATATCCTACGTGACCATAGGTTATCCTAGCGTCGAAGCCACTTTGAAGGTCGTTCCCCTTCTTGCCAGCAGTGGCTGCGATATAGTGGAGCTGGGGATACCTTTCTCTGACCCCTTGGCTGATGGTATCACCATACAAAAGGCGAGCTTTCGTGCCCTGCAAAATGGAGTTACGCCTAAGCTCTGTCTTGAAGTGGCCAGGGATTTGAGCCAGAAGGTTAATATACCACTGGTGTTTATGACCTATTTCAATCAAGTGTTCAGCTATGGCCTCGAAGAATTCTGCAGTGCCTGTGCCAGGTCTAGTATTGATGGCCTAATTATCCCTGACTTACCACCAGACGAGGGCTCAGAGCTAGAGACTATCACGCAAAGGCATGGCCTCGACCTCATTTACCTTCTGGCTCCGACCAGCAGTGAGGAGCGCATTGGGCTGGTAGCTGAGAAATCTCGGGGGTTTATATACCTAATTTCCGTAACCGGCGTTACTGGCGCTAGGGATAAACTCCCCCTAGGCTTGGACAAGTTTGTCGCCAAGGTCCGGAAGCTAGCTACTCAGCCCCTCTGTATAGGATTCGGCATATCTACTCCAGAGCAGGCAAATCAGCTAGCTAAAATAGCTGATGGGGTCATTGTAGGCAGCCGGGTAGTCCAGCTTATGGAAATTGACGATGACTTCACATCAGTTGTCAATTTCGTAAAAGAATTGAGGTATGCCCTTGATAAATCACGTTAACAAAGAGGCTGCAGCTATATTAAGCAGCTTAAATATTCTTCACAGCCAGGTTACCTGCCCAGGGTAGCTTAAACTTCCCTCCCTGATAAGCTT
>JBBISW010000085.1:0-7994 GCA_037441105.1 Chloroflexota bacterium | reverse complement strand
TTTTATCCTCGGAGAGGGCGAATACCCTCTTTTAATGTTTGTTTGTAGCAAACCATTATGATATGTAGTAAATTATTGGACTTTAGGTAACACTGTGTTCTGTTTCACCCTTCAGTCCCCCTCAAACTGGCTTACGCCAACTTCGCAAACACCAATGATGTTATCAAACTTTAACAATCGGGCACAGCATACATTAGTCCAGAATGTTCAATTGAATTAGCAATCGTCAGTACGTCCTGTACCCTCAGTGCTTCGTGATTCATTTATCGCATTGACAAAGCCCCGGGCGCAAGACTATATTAGAGGCACAACATACGAAGTAAACGCCGGACATGGCATGCGTGGGTTAGAGGAGATGGAGAATGAAGGGCACTGGAATTGCTGTTTCGTGATTGCCAGTGTCCTTTCTATTTTTCAGCTGGCCATTTGTTGTGTAGCTGACCAATCAGTGAAGCCTCAGGAATGAAAGAAAGGGCTTAAATCTGGGCTAGAGGGAGGTGAGACCATGACAGCCAGGGCTTTTGTGCTTATTGAGACAGAGGTTGGTAAGACCAAAGACGTAGTTGCGGCTCTACGAAAGCAGGGGGCGAAGGAGATAAAATCGGTTGACCTTGTAACTGGCCCATACGATATTATCGCTGTTGTAGAGCACGATGACTTCAATGCCATTGGGGGCTTACTTACCAACAGGATACACCCTATATCGGGTATAACAAGGACGGTAACCTGCCTGTCAATTCGCGTCTAGCACCAATAGCTGCGAAGCGACGCTTTGTTTTACTGGGGAGGTTGTGGTATTTGGACAACTTTCTGCAGCATCTGCGAGAGTCAGGTGGAATTCCCAATCAGTTTGCCCAAGCGACGTTAGGTGGGATCCTTCTTGGGCAGGTGCGATGCAGACCACTTTGCTACCGCCTCACCTGCGAAGCTCCCCATATCGGACCATATGTCCGAAGACAACAAAATAGGAGGGGCAGCAGAATGCCGAAGAATCCTTGCGCACCGCTGTTTGTCTATACTTAATGGTTGGGCACCCGATTTTGAAAAAGCGAGGGCGCTGAATATCACAAACTAAAGAGAGGGTTAACGATGGAGAAAAAACAAGAGCCTGAGCGGAAGGAAGTGAAGATTCTGAAATGTATTAAATGTGGAAAAGAGTACATTTTCGATTCAGTTAGCCGATACTGTCCTGAATGCAAGGGGGCCCTAAAAGCAGAGACTGTTGTGAGATAATAGGTTACCTTCTGAGGTGGTGAGATAATATCAGGCCGCTTTTCCTTCTGGGTCAAATAGTTTCCCAGAGATTGTTTATTAAAATCCATTTCTAATGTAGCCTCGACCCTTTAGGGTCGAGGCTACATGTTTTATATTAGCGAGGCTAAAGCCTCGCACTACGTTGATAAACAATCTATTCCAACATATTGTCACCATACATGCTAGCATGACAACACTTCTCGGGGATAATCCTATGGTAAGCCCGAGCTACGCGGTTTATTGGGTCTCATGAACTCAATACTTCGTAGCAAAGACGGGTGACGATATCCAGATCCACGCACAACGATAGCCCGTTTTGTCACCTTTGCGGCAACAAAAGGGAGGACTGTTCTCTTTTTTATCGGATGCCGATTTCTCGGGAGATGACGAGCTGCTGGATTTCTGAAGTACCTTCGGTTATGGGCGACATCCGGGAATCGCGGAAGTAGCGTTGGACTACGGACTCTTCCGTTAACCCATAGCCGCCGTGGATTTGCATGGCTTCCATGGTTACGCGTGTTGCCACTTCACTGGCGAAGAGCTTGGCCATAGCTGCTTCTTTAACATGCGACTTGTTCTGGTCATAAAGCCAGGCGGCATAGTAAATTAACCAGCGGGCTGCCTCTATATCCATAGCCATTCGTGCCAGCTTGAAGGCGTTCGCCTGAAATTTGGCGATGGGCTGTCCAAATTGAACTCTTTCCTGTGCGTATTTGAGGGAAGCATCATAAGCCGCTCTAGCCAGGCCTAAGCTGCGGGAAGCGTGTGAGATCCTGCCGCCGGTTAGCGACTCCATCAAATAGGGAAAGCCCTTGCCTTCTTCACCGATGAGGTTTTCTTCAGATACAGCGCAGTCTTCGAAAGCCAGTTCAGCTATTTCGCTGGAACGAGCGCAAAACTTGTGGAGCTTGGAGCGGTTGAATCCGGGAGTGCCCTTTTCCACGATAAACAGGCTGACTCCACCTCGAGAGCCTTTGCTTTTGTCAGTGTAGGCGGCAGCCACGACAAAGTCGCAGATGTTTCCGTTGGTGATGAAGGTCTTGGTGCCATTGAGGATATATTTGCCGCTCTTCTTGGTGGCGGTCGTCTCTATGGCTGCAGCGTCGGAACCAGCGTTCGGCTCGGTAAGCCCGAAGGCGGCGATTTTTTGCCCTTTAATGGCTGGTACCAGGTATTCTTGCCTCTGGTCTTCTCTGCCGCGAGCATAAATAGCCGAGGTGCCGATTCCGCTTTGCACCATGATGCCAGCAGCTATGCCGACGCTGTGATAGGCTACCTCTTCGATGGCAATACAGTCGCCTATCTTCCCAATGCCAGCACCACCGTATTCAGCGGGGTATCTGACACATAGATAGCCAAGCGCACCCATCTTGGGAAATAGCTGGATGGGGAAGGTTGATGTTTTCTCGGCTTCTTCCACCAACGGGGCGATTTCCTTTTGGGCGAAGTTGTGTATAGCATCTTTGAACATTTTCTGCTCTTCGGTAAGCTCAAAGTCCATTATTGTTTATGCCTCCTTTGTTTGAAAGTAAAGGGTCAAACCTTTAATATTGTATAGTAAATCCATGGAAGTTAAAATAGGGCGTTCATTTGTCATTGCGAGGCGTCCCGAGTGAAGCGAGGGAACAGCCGTGGCAATCTCGTAGTTGAACTGCAGGTGTGATATGGAAATAATACCGGCTGTTGATATCAAAGGTGGCAAATGCGTCCGGCTGTATCAGGGTGATTACCGCCGGGAGACGGTTTTCTCTGAAGACCCGGTGGCTGTGGCTCTGGAATGGCAGTCTCAAGGGGCAAGGAGACTTCATCTGGTTGACTTGGACGGAGCTGCCGGTGGTGAGCCGCGTAATATGGCGATTGTTGAAGCTATAGTAAAACAAATAGGCATACCTGTGCAGCTCGGTGGTGGTATCAGGGATGAAGCTACGGTGGCTAATCTGCTGGCTATTGGGGTAAGTCGGGTCATTCTGGGAACAGTGGCAGTGGAGAATCCAGAGCTGGTTCGGCAGTTATGCCAGAAGTACGGCGAGGCTATAGTCGTTGGCATTGATGCTCAGGACGGTCATGTGGCTATTCACGGCTGGAAGAAAGGCACCGAAGTTGCGGCTTTGGAGTTAGGTCGAAGGATGGCAGCTCTGGGGGTAAGGCGTGTTATTTATACTGATATAAAGCGGGATGGCACTTTAACCAAACCTGGTTTTGAGGCGATAGCTGAAATGGTCAAGGGTGTAAATTTACCCATCATTGCCGCCGGTGGCATTTCGGCGTTGGACCATTTGAGAAAACTCAAAGGACTGGGTGTGGAGGGGGCTATCGTGGGCAGGGCGCTTTACACCGGCGATATAAACTTGAAGGAGGCCCTGGCTCTCGGACTGTGATGTTTCAGCGTCAATTAATTTGAGGAAATGGAGACAATATGTAGCCCCGAGGCTAAAGCCTCGGGAACTCGACCCTGAAGGGTCGAGGCTACACGTGGGTTGGTGATAGGCGATCCTAAATGGTGCGGCTACATAGGTGTGAAGTTTGGACGGTGGTTAGAAAACCGTGTCAATTGAAAGAATAAAGGAACTTCAGGACAGAATGGCGGATGGGGGCATAGATGCCGCTGTCATCCTATATTCGCGTGACCTGCTGTATTATGCCGGCACTGTTCAGCCTTGTGTCCTGCTGGTAACTCCCAAGGACTTTCACCTGTTTGTGCGACGAGGTTATGATTTCGTTATCAACGAAACCTGGCTGGATAGAGATAGGTTAAGCAATGAAAGCCGATTGGAGGCGGTTTCTGGTAAGTTGAAGAAGTGGAAGGTAATAAAGGGCTCAGTGGGTCTGGAATTGGATGCCATATCAGCTGAGACTTATTTGAGATGGCGGGAGTTACTGCCGAATTTTGACATCGTGAATGTATCGTCGCTCATCCTGGAGCAAAGGAAGAGGAAGGAGCCAGGGGAGATTTCAGTCATCCATGAAGCTTGTGGCGTAATAGACGCTGGTCATAAGCGGGCTCTCGAAGTCCTTAAAGAAGGCATGACGGAGCTGGAATTGTCCGCTGCGGTAGAAGATGCTCACCGTCGGGCGGGGCATGAAGGTCTCACCTTTATTCGGCGGCCTGACTTCTCAATAGGCCGGGGACCGGTTGGCTCCGGTGCCAACCTGTACAAGGTCAGCGGCCTCGTCTATTCGCTCACTGGCACGGGGCTAAGCCCTTCTGTACCGGTGGGTGCTTCTTTAGGGAGGATTAAAAAAGGCGAGCCGGTTGTAGTTGACATACCGGTACTCTACCATGGTTACCATGCCGACCAATCTCGAACTTATGTCATCGGCAAGGCGAACCCTGAGATACGCTCCCTGTTTTACAGCTTGAGAGACATTTGCGATTACGTTATTTCTCATTTGGCTGGAGGGATGAAGTGCAGCGAAATCTACAGATTGGCACGGCAACGAGCGCAGGAACTGGGAGTGGCTGACTATTTCCAAGGTCTGGGCAATGGGAAGAGTTCGAACTTCGTGGCTCATGGGATAGGTCTGGAGATTAATGAGCCACCGATAGTGAACGAGGGCAATCATTCTACCATTCATGCCGGCTATGTTCTGGCTTTAGATGTACATATGATGCATCCCGGAAGCGGGGTGGTGAAGCTGGAAGACACGGTGCTGATTACTGAACATGGGGCGGAAGTCCTTAATATCAGCCCCAGAGAGCTTTTCGAGGTTTAGTGTGAAAAAAATGTCATTGCGAGTGAAGCGAAGCAATCTCAGTATTTCTCTACCCCCGCCGGGATTGCCACGGCTGTTCCCTCGCTTCACTCGGGACGCCTCGCAATGACAGAAGGAGAGGCTTTAGCCTCGCCCGGACCCCGCCAGGCGATCCTAAAGGGTCGCGACTACATGTGGGGATAAGACAAATAAGGTGGTGCAACATGTTAAAGTTCGATGATAAAGGTTTAATACCGGTTATAATTCAGGATGCGGACAGTGGTGAAGTGCTGATGTTGGGTTATGCCGATAGGGAAGCCCTGAGGCGGACTCTGGACAATGGTGAGGTCTGGCTCTACAGTCGCAGCCGGCAGGAATTGTGGCATAAAGGGGCCACCTCGGGCAGCATTCTGAAGGTGCAGTCTCTGGCCAAAGACTGCGATAGCGATGCCATCCTGATTCGAGCCAAGCCAGCCGGCCCGGTGTGTCACACCGGTAACTGGAGCTGCTTCTTTCAGGAGCTTGACAAACAAGATTTAGAATAGACTTCATGCAAAACATGTAGTGCGTCCCGCTTTGCGGGATAGCCTCGCCCCAAACCCCGCCACAGGCGACCTTAAAAGGTCGCACTACATTGGTGGGATAATTGGCGACCCTGAAGGGTCGCAGCTACATTGTTGGGCAACACCACCGTCAGCTTCGATGACCTTTTTCAGCGCTGACATGGCCGTCTCCAGTTGGCTGTCGTTCGGCTCTCCTGTGGTCATGGATTGCAATAGAAGACCTGGGACGAGAAGACTGCGTACCACGGGATTTCGGTTGTGGGTTGCGCCAAAGCGGACGAATTCATAGCCGATGGCAGCGATGACCGGGATAAGAACGATGCGGGACAGGATACTCAACAACAGCGGTGGGCGACCGAGCAGGGCGAAGACGAATATAGCGATAATCAATACTGCCAGCAGGAAGCTGGTGCCACAACGGGCGTGGGAAGTAGAATAGGTTTTGACGTAGCTTAACTCTAAAGGCATCCTAGCTTCGTAGGCATTGACCGCTTTGTGTTCGGCACCGTGGTAAGCGAAGACCCTCTTTACATCGGGCATCAGGCTTATCAGCTTCAGATAGGCGATGAAGATGGCGATGCGGAAAGCACCTTCGATCAGGTTGCTGACTAAGGCTGAGGCGATGTACGGGTCGATAAGGTAGCGGGTGAGCAGTAACGGAGCAATGAAGAAAAGGGCTATGGCGAAGGCAACGGCGATAGCCACGCTCCCCCATAGTGCCGCCGGGGATATGTCCTTTTCTTCTTCGGCTGCGGCAACCTGGGCGGAGTGAAGCAGGGCTTGAATGCCGAGCACCAAGGTCTCGATGAGGATGATTATGCCCCTGACGAAGGGGGTGTTTCTCAGGCGGCCTTTGTATAAATTGGCAAGGGACTGGGTGGTTACTTCTATTTCACCATCGGGGCGGCGGACAGCGATAGCCACATTCTCCCGTCCCCGCATCATCACGCCTTCGATTACCGCTTGTCCACCGTAATGGAAAGGTTCCGCAGTCGCCATTTTATCCCCTTTTCCCATATTACCAAATCCCAAATTCGAATATCGAAATAACAAACAATGCCCAAAATTCAAATCTCAAAATCCAAAACGGTCAGCTCTTTGCCAGAATTGAACCGTTATGAATTTTGTATTTTGGTCATCTCGACTTTCTTCTTTAATGAATGTCACTCTGAGGGAGCCCTTCGCCCCTGTCATCCTGAGGAGCGAAGCGACGAAGGATCTGCCTCAGGATGAACTCCGCGACCGAAGGCTCTCGGGCTTTGGATGGGCTCCGGAGAAAGCGCTTCGAGGAGATTCTTCGTCCCGATCTATCGGGACTCAGAATGACAATGGTAAGATGGAACAGGTCTTTAGACCTGTCCGCACTTTCACCTGTAGGCGAGGTTCACTCGGTAAGTTTATATTTGCGTTTGAAGCGCTCTACCCTGCCGGCGGTATCCACTATCTTCTGTTCGCCGGTGAAGAATGGATGGCACTTGCTACATAGCTCCACTCTCAACACCTTCCTGGTAGAGCCGGTAGTGAAAGTATTGCCGCAGGAGCAAACTACTTTAGCATCAGTATGGTATTCGGGATGGATCTTGGCTTTCATTTTTTCTTCACTCAGCATAAATGCTGACTTTTCTCTTGTTCTTGGCTGCGGGTTCGTACTTGACTGTGCCGTTAATGAGAGCGAAAAGGGTATGGTCTTTGCCTATGCCGACGTTATTGCCCGGGTAAACGCGCGTTCCGCGCTGCCTCACCAGGATAGTGCCGGCATTAACCTGTTGACCATCGTACCTTTTCACACCCAGCCGCTTCGCCTTGCTATCACGCCCGCAGCGTGTGCTACCGCCGCCCTTCTTGTGTGCCATTAGTGACCTCCAGTTGCAACCTTTTTCTTTCGAGGTTTCTTTACTGCCACCGCCTCGCCCGGCTTCATAATCTGCTTGATTTCCAGTGTAGCATAAAGCTGCCGGTGCCCTGTCTTTCTGCGATACCGCACCTTTGGCTTATACTTGAAAACGATTACTTTATCGCCTTTTCTTTCACCAAGGCAGGTGGCCACTACTTTAGCCCCCTCGACGGTTGGCGTGCCGACGATGGTATCTTTCCCATCGGCGATAAGCAGCACCTTGGAAAGCTCGACATCCTCGCCCTCGGCAACCGAGAGGCGGTCGATATCTATCCTCTGCCCTGGGGCGACTTTATATTGCTTGCCGCCGGTTTCAACGATAGCGTAAGTCTGTGCCATTTTCAAAAACGGAATTTAATTTACCAGATTGGATAGTTGAATGTCAAATTTACGCTCGTTCGGACTCCACAAAAACATGTAGTGCGAGGCTTTAGCCTCGCCCCAAAGCCCCGCCTCAGGCGACCTTAAAAGGTCGCACTACATTTTGGGTTTGGGGTTTGCTTCGTATCGTGCCAGGGTGAATATCAGGTCGGCGAGGCGATTGAGGTATTTGAGTACCTCGGCATTTTTAACCAGGCCAGCTTCTTTGA
>JBBISW010000084.1:5004-8054 GCA_037441105.1 Chloroflexota bacterium | reverse complement strand
CTATCTTGTCGAGCCCGGATTCAATGTAATCTGCCACTCTGTCAACAGCAGTCTGTGCCCCCGATGCCAGAGCAACACCTTCTTCTGGAACTTCCTTATGCCTGAGACCCGTCTCCACTGCTACTCCCCCTGATTTGCCTCCAGTCTCCGAAACTCTAAGCCCCTTCCCAACGACGACAAATTTACCGGCCGATTCGTTGACTTCCACCCTATAATCTCCAGGCAAAGTTCCGAATACGGTAAAACTCATCGGCACGGTGGTTCTTCGAGGCAGGCTCACCACTTCAGCACCTATCACAAAACCGTTTATCCTCAGAGTGACAGGATAATAGCTGTCAACATCGCTGTTATTGGTCACCTTGAAGGAAATGGTTACAGCTTCTCCCGGCTGAGCTTTAGCCGGGACGACCTTTAACTCGGTGATACCGAAGGGGACTATAGCCATGCGGTGGGGTCGAGGTAACTTGCTCTTTGATTCTGCTTTCTTGAAGAGGTCTTCCACCTGTAGCTTTTGCTTAGGCAGCCCTGCCACCCCCACCGATGGCATGACAGCCTCCTCTGGTTCAGCACCGGTGATGGTAGCTGTTTGATACGCGCCTTCATGCTGGCCCTTAAGGGCCTCAATGAGAGCAGGCACAGCAGACCCACCCATTCTGGTCAGTATCCAGGTGGCTATCTGACGGACATCACCACGTTCATTCGCATCCTTGAGCACATTGATAAGTGCAGGCACGGCAGGTTCACCGATCTTGACCAATGCCCAGGCAGCTACTTGCCGCACATCGCTATCTTCGTCCCTGAGCGACTCAATCAGGGCGGGCACAGCAGGCGCACCAATCTTAACCAAGACATCAAAGGCAGCCTGTCGCACAGCACCACCCTCATACTTCAGCGCCTCGATGTGGTCTTTTATCTCCCCTTGCGCCATTCCCATACACCTCTGTGTGTGATTTCAGCGATTAAATGCGTTTATGGCGATGGTGTCAGTTGCCAAAAGCATAAAATGGAACGGACACCAGCAATCGATACAAGTCAGCGATTCCAGTGCCCTTGTCTCACCACCATCTTGGCCAACCCAAATCAAGTCGTTTTTGACGCTTATTTCCTCGTGTTACACACTTAATATAGTCCTACCTCGGTGCTTTGTCAATAGTGCCGAAGGAAGGCCCACGTTACGGTGTAGTGGCGAGGCTTTAGCCTTGCCGTGCGACCCTAAAGGGTCGCAACTACATTGAAAAAGAAGGAGCAAGATTGACAAGGAAAAGGACTATCAAGGCGAAATAAAATGGGGCTCAATGACGACTACCCTAATAACTCAGACTCTCTTGCTTTCAACACCACTGATGGACTGTTCTTTTCAGCATAGAGAAATCCGGGTACCTGTTTCAGTGCCCCATATTTGGCCTCTAGCTCATCAAGCGGGCCGGCATCCAATGCCCGCATCGGGCAGGCTTCGACGCAAATAGGCTTCTTGCCTTCCTGCCACCTATCCACACACAGGTGGCACATCTGCATTTTGGCTCCATCATCGGCACTGAATTGCGGCGCGCCGTAGGGACAAGCCTCCTTGCATAAACCACATGCCTCTTTGCCCAAGCATGCTTCCTGGTCTACTACCACAATGCCATCCTCCCGCCGTTTGCTGATGGCATCCACCGGGCAAACTGACACACAGCTAGGCTCAGCGCAATGCAAGCAGGAGAGAGAAAAGAAGGCAACAAACACCTTCGGGTATTGCCCATTCTCCACCGTCACCACCCAACGCCAGTTAATTGTCCCTGCTGGAATGTCATGCCAGTCCTTACAAGCTACAGTACAAGTGTAACAACCCGTGCATCTCGACTGGTCAATATAAAACCCTAACTGCATATAGATAGCTATGCCTTTCTTATTTCAACCAAAACATTATTTGTAGACCAAGCTCCGCCAGGAGAATGCTCGCTGGATGTCAAGATGTTGGAACAGCCACCACGGTCTATCCCCCATTCGTCTAGGTCGACCCAACCGCCATGGCCGATATTGACCACACCTGGCATAATCCTCTCGGTGACATTAGCTCGCATCAACACCTTACCTCGGTCATTGAAAATCAGCACCTCATCGCCATCAGAGATACCACGCACTTCAGCATCCGTGGTGTTAATCCAAACGCGTCTTGGCTCTACCTCAGCAAGCCACGGTATTTTCTCCATCGTGGTATGGGTTGCCGGCTTATGATGGGTGGTCAGAAGTTGCAGGGGGTACTTCTTAGACAAGGCGTCATCATAGCCTTCAGGCACCTGCAGGTATTTAGCAACAGGCGGAATTGAAGGATTATCCATCTCTGCCAGATGCTCACAGTAGATTTCAATCTTACCGGAAAGAGTAGGAAAGGGATGGCTAGCTGGGTCTTCGATTTGTTCTTTGAACGCCACAAACGGCTTATCCACCTTGAGCTTAACCACCCCCTTCTTCTTGAAATCTTCAAAATCGGGAATGTCACCAGTACGCTCGGCGATTATCTTCAGCCATTCTTCATCAGCACGACCATCTCTGTAGTCGGTGATACCAAGCCGTGGTGCCAGCTCAGCACAGATATCACGGTCAGATTTGGACTCGTACATTAAGTCTATGGCCTTGTCCATATAAAGATAGTAAGGCGAACCAAGCCACGGTGAGATTATATCCTCCCGCTCCATAAAGGTGTTCACCGGCAGCAGGATATCAGCAAACTTCGCAGTAGGTGTCATCCGTTGCTCATGGACAACGATGAACTCGAGGCTCTTAAAAGCTTCTATACCCCTATTGGTGTTGGGATGGGAGCAAAGAAAATTCGAGGCTACAATATAAGCTAGCTTTGGGTCACAGGGATAGCCGCCAGCCTTACCCCTGAGTATAGCATCATACACCTTTACGCTGTGGATACGGGCGCTAGTGGGTTTGGCAGCACCGCGCAATTTATATAGGCTATTTGGCCGCGGCGGTGCTCCCTCCTCCACAGGATTGCGTGCTCCTCTGGGCATACCCATCTGCCGACTATGGAAAGCTCGCATGAAACCACCAGCATAGCC
>JBBISW010000084.1:0-4904 GCA_037441105.1 Chloroflexota bacterium | reverse complement strand
CTGGTCTTGGAGCCCGCGTTTGATTATCACGTAGGCCATAGCAACAAGCATAGCCGTATCAGTGCCCGGCCTGATGGGAATCCACTCGGCAGCGAACACCGCTGTAGACTCGGTGAGACACGGGTCAATAGAAACTATCTTTATACCTTTCTCTTTGGCCTTTGCTAAAATGAAAGCTGTGTTGGTATCCCAGACGGTGACAGCGGGATTCCAGCCCCACATGATAATCAGTCGAGAATTGAGCAGGTCTTCCCTCGCATTGCCCGTCATCATAGTGCCATAGGTTGCCATGGAGGCGAACAGTGCCCCCTCAAAAGAAGGGATACCCCAGGTCCGAGTATAGCCGCCGAATTTAGCCAACAGACGCTCTACTGCTCCAGCACTATGCAATGCTGCCTGGCTTCCTGAGCCACCGAGAAGTAAGATGCTAGCGTTGCCATAACTATCCCTGACCCTGATTAGCTCTCTAGCCACGGTATCCAGAGCTTCATCCCAGGAAATCTTTTCGAACTGGCCTTCACCTCGCGGGCCTACTCTCTTCAACGGAAATCTCAGTCGGTCGGGTGAATAGACCCGCTGCCGATAGGCTCTTCCTCTGAGGCAGGCTCTAAGCTGAGGCTCCTCACCGTCATCAGTCTCTATCCTGACGATTTTGCCATCCTGCACATGCACCTTGAGCAAACATCGCCCACCACAATCGTGGCTGCAACTGGTGAAAACTATCTCCGTTTTATCCATTTTGCTATCTTATCATCGTCAAAATCATCTTGAATTTCTTTATTGCTTTCAGGGCATGAGGTTGATTGGCTGGCATTATCACCATTTCGCCTTCCTTCAAGTGAAAGGTTTTGCCTGAGATGACAATTTCTGCTTCACCATCAAGAAGATAAACCAAAGCATCAAACGGCGCTGTATGCTCGCTCAAGCCTTGTCCTGCATCAAAGGCGAACAAGGTTACCGTTCCCGTCGGCTTGCTTATTATTTCCCTGCTGACCACAGAGCCTTCTTGATAGTTTACCAGGTCAATTAACCTTGCTACTTGCGCTGCAGATATTTTGACATCTGCCTGTTGCTTATCATGCTTCATACCTTTACCTCCTTTCGCTGGGGAAGCCTGACAAAGAAGAGGGCTACTGCCGCGGCGACTTACTTACCTCGGACTGACTCCCACACCACTTCAGGCAACATCTTTACCTGAATATCGGGCTTTTCTTGTAATTTACCTCTGAGATTGTGATAGCAACCTGAACAGATGTTGACCAGGGTCTTAGTCGCCAGGCTACCGATGAGTTGTTCCATGTGCGGCGGTATGTAGCAGCACAGGTTAGTGTCCAGGTGGTTCACCTTGAGTCCCTGTATCTTGTTAAGTACTCGCACTGCCGGTGAAACATCCACTGGCTCGCTGGTTATCCGCCGCCGAAATCTGTAACACCCGGCATAATAATCCACTTCCAAATTCAGCTTGCCACCGGTGAAATAGTGGTCGAGGAGCTCACTATAGGAGATGACTTCCAGCTTAGTATCCCCCAGACAGTTGGTATAGTTAGGCTCGCAGGCGCTGCAGAACAAAACAATTGACTTCGCCCCCAACGACTCAGCCTGTTTGAAGTTCTCCAAAATGAACTCCCGGGACATCTCCTTCGTCCTGGCGATGTTCTCTTCGTTCTTGGCCATCACCGCAGGCTGCCCCAGAGGCATCCAGCCGCAGCAATACTCCTTTTGAAGCAGCGTACAGTCCACCTTGAATCGGTCGAGCAGCTTCTTCAGGGCTCGAAGGACATGAGGCATCCCTTCAGGCTGAAAACAACCAACAATGAGGGCATATTCCGCCTTTTCTCCTACCCTGAACCCTATGTCATCAGCGAGAATCTTTCGCCTTTCTTCACCCGTATCCTTGCAAGTACCATAAGCCCTAATGTTATCTACTAACTTGTTGTCTATCATGATTACCTCCCAAAGTATGTTCCTGAATGATAAGAAATTTGCCGTCTTTGAGTATAGCACTTCACACATGGCTAATCCAAGACGTATGCATATTGTAGTGCGACATTCAATGGTTGCCAAAACTAATATAGCTGCGACCTTTTAAGGTCGCCTTGGAACTGGTTTCCTGGCGAGGCTGATCCTTCGCTATCGCTCAGGACAGGACCTTGCAACTGGCGTGAGATTCTTCGGTCGCGGAGTTTACACTGAGTTGAGATTCTTCAGTCGCCTTGCTCCTTCAGGATGACATAAACGAAGTGCTCCCTCAAAATGACAGACGAAGGGCTCAAAATGAGAGGGGTGGAAGGTTTAGCTAAAATCTAATCAGAACAGGACTCGGGTGAGCTGGTCAATGGTTCCGATTCCTTCTTTATTTGCTGGGTCCAAGGCTGCCTTAATCTTTTCAAAAAGGAGCTTGCTGGTATCGGCATCTAGGATAGCTTCATGCACCCTGTCACCATCTGGGGTGGTGTTATGCATCATAAAGGATATGAATTCACCAATGACTTCACCACGTCTGACCACCCGTATCTCTCCCACAGCCTTGATTATCTTTTGCAGTTCTTCTGGGGAGCAGGTAAATGCCCACAGGTTCGGAAGGTCATCATTACCGTAGTGGAACCCGGGGCGACGGTAGGGTTTGAATTTTCCCATGTCAAGAACGTTGAAATGAGAAGTAAAGGCAACAGTTGGAACAGGCTTATCCTGTTCTCCAACGTAGGTCAACTTCATTTGCAGCGTTCGAACCTGCTCCACATTGAAAGCCTGGAATTCCTTGAATGCCATTTCTGCCTCCTGGGGCGCACAATTGGCGCCTAACCCACAGGTTAGAGCTAGTGATGCAAAAAATAGTAAAGTTGTCAGTCTCATGTGTCGCATTCTGCTTCTTCACTTACTATTTTGGTAAAGTGAACCCGTGGTTTTTGCACCACTTGTCTAAAGCCTCCTTAAATCCCGGGGATGGTTCGAAAACTACCCCAACGATGGTACTTCTTCCATTCCCAGCTTCGCCGTTCTCCCGCTCATACCTCCACCTTATACCCTGGTAGAACTTGCCTTTGTCCTTGCCGTCAACACAGAAGGCGAAGGTTTCAAATTCACGCTCTATCGTCTTTACCTCTTTGCCATATATGCCCTTGATTCGGTCAAAAGCATTAGTATATGGTTCGTCGGACATCAAGGCACGTGCCATATCTGCATCGTGTTTTCCCTGAGCGCCG
This sequence comes from Chloroflexota bacterium, assembly GCA_037441105.1. Taxonomy (GTDB): domain Bacteria; phylum Chloroflexota; class Dehalococcoidia; order GIF9; family UBA5629; genus VGNY01. The sequence goes on along the minus strand of JBBISW010000084.1, from coordinate 1,701 downwards.
CCATCCAGATTGCGGGTAAGGTCAGGACGGGTTGCCATTCGGTCATCCCCATTATAATACGGGTCATTTTCATTGCGGAGATAATCCACGGTATATCGTTTGCCCATTACAGTAACAGTATCGTTGTCAGAACTTACCCAAAGAGGATTCATATCTGTAGGTTTAAGTGTCTGTGTTGTATTGTCGGTAAACATAGCTGTTCTGGTGACAACTTGAATGAACACAATCTTGGTGCAGTTATCGCTACAAAAACCATTGTAAGTGATTTCAATCCTGCTAGTTGGCCTGACTGGATCCGTCGTAGTGGGACCGGCTTCAGTCCCTTCATACGAGCCTAACTTGCCCAGGGTAAACTCACATTGGCTTGACGCTCCCTCATATTCCCCATCCCCTTTCCAACTGACTGCGACCTTCCAAACGCCGGCAATGTCACCAGTGACACCCCCCGCCCAGACCGGAATGACTTTCTTATCCTTCCCATTGGCATCAGTTCGGCAACTGAACGGTCCGAGTTCCCGTCCGCTGGGGTCGGTAATTTTTACTGTATAGTCCGCGGAACGCGCTGGTAGTAAGGTGACGGTAACCAGCACCTCGGTTTCTCTGCCTGCTTCATGGTGACTGACCTTTCCGCCTGGTTTGGCTCTAACTGTAACATCGCAAGAAATAGTGCTCTTCTTTTTGGCTACTTTGCCTTCGACCGGGATGGTAACGATGAGCTTGGCTGGATCATTGCTTTGAATAATGACCTGGTCCTTGAAAACTCCAGTAGCCTTTAGTGCAAAACAGATAGTAAGGCTGATGGTTTTGCCTGGTGACAAAGGATAAGCGGTCCAAGTTTTGCCGCAGAGGTCGAAGGGAGACTTGGCACCACCTTTGAAAATAACAGCACCAATCCACAGATCAGTCTCACCAGCATTCTTTATCGTCAACTCACGCTCGGCTACAGTGCCAGCAGCAATCTCGCCGAAGTCGAGGTTGGCCGGGCTGGCCTCAATCCGTGGAACTTTAGGCGCAGTCGGAACAGTAGGGGGAGTAGGATAGGTAGGAGGAGGCGTGGGATAGGTAGGAGGCGGACTAGGGGCAGTGGCATCTATAATAAACTTAAGATTAAGAGGAGTGGGGATACCGACCGTCCAGGCTTGGAATACAAGCTCAAAGCGTCGCCCGGCAGAACCGGTTGGGACAGTAAAAGTGTATCTCGCAGTTACCGTGCCCCAGCCGCTCGCCGGATCGGCAGGTTTCAAGGCTGGCCAGCCTGATGGTCTGGAATCAGTTCTTATGTTGACTGCCCCGGCAGGAGTTCTTGTCGCTACCAGTTCGATAACATTCTGCACTCCTTCCGAAATTTGGCACTGTATTACATTGGCAGCCAGTTGTTGGCAGGTTCCAACAGTGGTGGTAAGATGCCCCGAAAACTGTAATCTTATGCCCCCGTACTCTACCTCTCCCGGTCCGTACTGTCCGCAGGGATAAAGCCAATGGACGCTGCTTTCCTTGTCAGTGGCAGTGGCAATCTCTGAAAGCGAAGCTGGGATAAGAAGTGTAATGATTGATAACAGGACTATTAGTGCAAACCTGGCTCCACCACCCATTGTTGCATCCTCTATATCAATTTTAGCACAACCTTGCTCGAAGCTCAAGCTAATAAGTGTGCGGTGTCCAAGACATACTATACAGTTTTTAAGCTATGTGTATTCTGAA
>JBBISW010000083.1:5597-8253 GCA_037441105.1 Chloroflexota bacterium | reverse complement strand
AACTAATTCTTGTGTCATACTTTGATTTAGTATATTGAATATCATCGCTTTTAAAGCAATTGGACGACCTCCGTCGTGATAATACTTTTTAGCAAGTTCAATTAAGAATTTTTCTCGATGCGACTCGTCCTTCTTTAATTTTGACCCTCTTTGAGAGCTATCTTTGAATATTTGAGTTACCTCTACTCCAAATGACCGACTCTCTGATTTAACAATGAAATCTGGTGATTCTCTTTCTTCAATATTTGAATAACTCCAGCCAATGCTGTTTAGGAAGCTATCAAGAAAGATGCGCTCTAAAGCTTTTAATGGCATGTATTGCCCTCTTTCAAACCAACTACCAGTCTAATAAATTCTAACTACGCTAGGCAAGTTAGCCAGTTATGGCAACTTTGGCTGTTTTGATATTTAAGCAACAATTGTCCAGATTGTTACTCTTTGACATTGCTTACAGTTCTATCCCAGGAGGAGGTGGGTGATTCGTTCTCTAGGTGGCAAACCAGTCGTGGTCCATCTTAATACAACCGATAATTGAATCGCGGCTCTGCGTGAAGAAGCTGTACACCTTCTGGTTCTCTCTGTGAACTTTGTGAATTAGTTCCGTCAACCTGCTGTGTTCTAAATCACCTCGTTTCCATTGCTGGAATGCCTCGTAGAGAGGATCCAAGATTTGGTGCATCCACAAGTCGTAGTAGTCATCGATCAATGCTTGCTGGTATTCTCGTAATGCTTTTCTCTGATGCTTCATATTGATTCCTAGCCCTGTTCCTGCGAAGATTTGGCGTCGGGGTTGTTTAGTTAACCAGCGCCAGATAGACAATGCCAGATACGGTTAGCCTGTGAACTCCAGACAGAAGATGGAACCTCGTGTATCCGGATAAGGTCTTGAATTCATCCCGGCTCATATTCTCTCTGTTCCTGAGTTGCTGGACTCGTAGCAAGCCATACAAATTCGTTGCATCTACCATGATACCATAGAATCATGATAATATAGAAAGCTAAATGGAGCGTCAAAAGGTAACCTACAACAAAGCCGGCGTAAAGGCCTTAGAAAAAGTCCGAGAAGTAATTGACTCTTTTGGTTTGCCTCTAATCAGGGCGAGAAAGTTTAATGGCATCTTGAACGCTATTGAAATGCAGATTGAGGATTATGAATACGCCGACGACGTCGTAGAAGCTCTGGACAAGGCATTACTGGCCCTGGCTGGTAAGTACGCTTCAGACATGCGATATGCTGAGCTTGAGCGCGCTTTAGCTGAATTTGAGCGAAGGTTGGGTAGAAAACGGCGGCATAGCTTTATGGATTGACTCATCTCACATTAACGTAGTGGCTGGAGTTACATAAGCATCAGTCATGGTTGCTTATGTGGTAACAATGCCCAGAATGTTAATCTAAATAGGACTAATCTCTGCTATTGTGGCATTACAAATGTGTGTCCGAGGAGGCGAGTGTTGAATAAAACTGAACAACTTGCTATCCTAACCTACCAGGTTGCCAAGTATGCGGTGACTGCCAGTAAAATTAGGATGAGGTGAAGAATTCATGCTAAAGTTGTCTCGAGTGGCTCGGCACGAGTGGGAGTTTGTCTATCCCGATATATATGACGACTTAATGGATCAATTCGACTCAGGGTGTGAGTCATATGAGGAGGGCAATCTAGACAAAGCTGAGAGGATTTTCCGCGCAGTGCTTGCTCAAATGCCGGATCACCTAGATGCGATTCATCATTTGGCACTAGTTCTATCCGAACGAGGTCTTATCGGCGAGGCTCGTGATCTCTGGGACCAAGCCGTCCGCATTGGCCATAAGGCATTTCCTCAAGATTTCGAGCTAAGGAGAGATCGCCTGGAATGGGGATGGCTAGAGAACAGACCATTTCTGCGATGCCTTCATGGATTAGCCTTAACCAGATACAATGATGGTGAAATAGAGGAGGCCTTGAGGCTGTTTCAAGAGTTGCTCTCCTTAAACCCCAACGATAATCAAGGAGTTCGGGCCACGGCTCAAGGGGCGTTGTTCAAACTAGGCAGATTTGAAGATGCTCTTAAGATTGCTAAGCAGTATCCTAACGACATAATGCCTGAGACCCTTTATGGGCGAGCCTTGGCTCTTTTCAAACTAGGGCGGCGGCAAGAAGCGACTGTAGCACTTCAGGAAGCTGTCGAGCATTTGCCCCTTGTAGGGAAAGAACTCTTAAAGACCAAGCACCGTTTGCCTAAGACAGCAAGACCGGATATGGTTACCGTGGGCGGTGCTGATGAGGCTTATTATTACTGGGAACACTTGGGCCGATTCTGGGAGGAAGACGCTGAAGTTCTGGAATGGTTAAGAGAAATAATGAGGCAAGCTGCCATTAAGACCAATCGAAGTACGTACCGATAGGAGTTCTTGATGGCTCAGCAATGGCCATTTGTCAGAGGCAGAAAGTCATTTGTCTAGGACAGGCTGTGAATTGAACTTTTGCCTGTTGTGCAATGGGAGGGCTCGGCCTTAAAGGAGCCAGGCTGGTGAGGCTATCCCCGATGAATCGGGGGACGCTGCTACATTAGTAAACACTCGGTGGTGGCTAATTTGAGTAATTCTTTTCATGTTTTTGGTGTTTAACACTCTTGCCGGCGGCTAATTCCCGAACGGCTTTAACTGTACTCTCGGGGG
>JBBISW010000083.1:0-5497 GCA_037441105.1 Chloroflexota bacterium | reverse complement strand
CGAGCCTACGCCGTTAACCAGAGCTACAGTTGTAGCCAGAGCACAGACCAGCGCCGAGTGTGAGCTAGGCATACCGCCCATAGTAGTCAGGTAAGATAAATTCAGGCGTCTATCTCTCGCCGAGCCAACAATAACCTTTAGCACCTGAGCCAGACACCAGGCAGCAGCCGGAATGAGCAACACCTTATTACTTAATACTGCTTCCAAAATAGACTCCTCCCAGTAGGAACTCCATAATATTCAGGCTTTTCCGAAAGCTATAATTATAGCACATAGCCTGCAGTTTAATTACCTTATTGACGATAGCTAGTGGCTGTCTAGCGATAATCCTGTTACGTAAGTGCGAGCCTTCACGGTCGCCAATCACCAATCTACATGTAGCCTCGACCCTTTAGGGTCGAGTCCGGCGAGGCTATCCCGCAAAGCGGGACGCGCTACATTAGTAAGCACTCTCTGGTGGCTAATTTGAGTAATTCTTTTCATGTTTTTGGTGTTTAACACTCTTGCCGGCGGCTAACTCCCGAACAGCTTTTGCTATTGCATCGGTTGGTGTCCCGGGCCTGAATATCCCAGCTACACCTTTGCCCTTAAGCTCCTCGAGCTCCTCCTCAGGGAAGATGCCACCGGCGATAACAGGAACATGATTCAGCCCCATCTCGTCCCTTACCTTCAATAGCTTCGACAGAATAATCCCCGGAGAACCGGAGAGGATGCTCATCCCTATTATGTCCACATCTTCCTGCATCGCCGACTGAACTATCTCCCTCAGGCCAACCTTCGGCGATGCCTCCAGGTATATTACCTCCATACCCGCGTCTCGTAATGCTGTAGCCACAACCAGAATCCCTCGACTATGCAAATCGAGAGGTGGCTTGGCCAAAAGAACCCTTATCTTTTCATCTGTCATGTGAAACTCACTTTCGCAGTTAAATAGCCTGTCAACTAAGATTCCCGATAAATTCTGGTGATCTCGCCTATACTCATATAAGCTTTCACCGCATCTATGGTGGGCGGTAGTATATTCACCCCGTTCTTGCAGGCATATCTGAGGTTATTTGCCGTCTCCTCCCACCTCTTCACATCTCGCTCTCTCTTCACCCTGTTCAATCTCTCCAGTTGCCTCTCTCTGAATCCCTTTTCCTCCCTCCATATCGGGAAGGGGTATTTTATTTCCTCCACGTATTTATTTACGCCGATTACCACACGTTCGCCACTCTCCACCTGTTTTTGAAACCTGTATGAAGCATCAGCTATCTCCCGACTAACCCATCCGCGGACTTTGGGGTCCCACCAATCTCCCATTGAATTGATTTTATTCAGGATGTCTCTCGCCTCATTTTCAAGCTTATTCGTCAGCCACTCCACGTAATAAGAGCCGGCGAGCGGGTCTATAGTATCCGCCGCCCCCGACTCTTCCAAAATAACCTGATGTGTCCTCAGAGATAGCTTTGCCGTCTCTTCTATGGGTATAGCAAAGCCTTCATCGGCGGAGTTTATGTGCAATGACTGGCAACCGCCCAGAACCGCCGCCAGCCCATAGAGAGTGCCCCTGATGATATTCACCAGTGGCTGTTGATATGTCATGGCATCACCCGATGTCTGGCAATGGAACCTCATCTGCCATGACCCGGGGTCTTTAGCACCCAACTCCTCTCTCAAAATCCTGGCCCAGAGCCGCCTCATAGCTCGAAATTTGGCTATCTCCTCGAAGAAATCCCTGTGGGAGTTGAGGAAAAAGGAAATCCTGGGAGCTACCTCATCAACACTTATACCCCTCTCTTGGCATTCCTTTATCACGGCAAGAGCAGGAGCTATGCCGAAGGCTATCTCTTGAACCGCAGAGCAGCCAGCCTCTCTGGTATTTCTTACCGCAATACTAACTGAGTTCCACCGCGGCAGATTTCGAGTACAGTATTCCACAATATCAATGCAAATCCTCTTAGAAAAGAAGGAGACACCTCCATAAACGTCAGAGCAGCTTCCCATGGTGTGCCCGATGATGGGGTAGTTCTGAAGGGTGCCGGAAAGATTCCTCAAATCTATGCCCCTCTCCTGAGCCACGGCAACCACCATGGCGAGTATGGCCGGGTGTGCCGCAATTATGTTGATGCCGCCTTTTTCCATATCCACGTCTTTAAGCAGGTCTCTCATGTCCTGAAGAGTGTCAAGAGCTGTTCCTTCTCTGCCCACGAAGCCTTCAGCAGCTTCATCATCAGAATCCAAGCCCATATTGGTCGGGTGGTCAAAGACAATGCTGAAGCCTGTCTGTCCGTGTTTCTCCATGAATTTCACCCGCTCGGCGCTTTCCATACCGCCACCGTAGCCGATTACCTGCCTTACCGTCCACGGTCTCACCCGGTACATTGTGGTATATACGCCTCTGGTGTAGGGATATTTTCCAGGAAAACCTATGTCCCCTTCATAATCGAGCTCCTCGATATCGCTGGGCGTGTACAGAGGATTTACCTTTATCCAAGAGAGGTTCTCAAATCTGCTTTTTCTCTCAGGCCTGTGTTTTATAGACTCCTCATAGTCACTTTCCCATCCCTGGACTGTTTCCTTTAGCCTGTTTTGGTCATTCTTGTTAGCCATTTCCGTACCCTCCTACCGAATATACAATTTAAGAAATATTAGCTCGTGCTTGACCATTACAATGATAGTGTCCTCCAAGCACCCTGTCAATACACCCTACTCGTTCAGTAAGTTAAAAACAGATGTTTTAATGATTGGAACTTGATGCTTTGAGTTTGCTTGGTGCTTGGGAATTGGGATTTGTGATTTACCGGTTTAACGAGGGGTTGTAACCGCAGTTTTGTCTCTGTGTAAAACCTGCGTAAAATCGGGGGTAGATACTCAGGAACCGCTTTGCTGAGCGGATTGGTAGACCTCGGTGCTGCCGATATCGAGCCATAGCTCGGTGAAGATATAAGCACGGACTTCGTCGTTATCCACCAGGTAAGAGATAAAGCTGCCCAGATTGTCTTTTTTGCCTTCAGCACAATACTGAGAGAGAAGAGGGAATATCCGGGGTGGGAAGATATAGCAGGCAGTAGCAATTAGGCTCGACTTAGGTTGCGCCGGCTTCTCCTCAAATTCAGCTATTCTGTGCCCATCCAGTCGGACAACACCAAACCGGCTGGCTTTACTTTTGTCGCCAATGTCATAGACAGCTACCAGAGCATTTTTGCCATTGTAAGCAGCGATGAACCGGCGCAGGTCGAACTCGAAGTAGTTGTCGCTGGCAAAAACCAGCAGGTCATCGGTTATGTTTTTGGTCCTTACCCAGTAATCCAGCGAGCCTACAGCACCAAAAGCCTGCTTCTCGGTGAAAACCGGCTCCACGCACAGGGTTACCGCCCTGCCTGCAGTGCTCTGCCAGCGACGAAAGTCGGCTTCAAACCTTTTATTGCTGTTGACCAAGATGTCTACACCTTGTGGAATCCTATCCACAATGTGACTTATCAGTGGTTTGCCTTTGTATTCCAGCAGCGCTTTCGCTTTGGTGGTGGTCAGTGGATAGAGCCTTGTCCCAAAGCCGCTGGCCAGTATCAGGCTTTTCATCTCACATCACCAGGTTTTCGGAGGATACTTTAAGCGGGCAGAGTTCAGCAGCGTCAGCTTGTCTCGATTTCACTTAACACGTGATGTCTCGCCATACAGTCGCTCTTTCCAACGCACACCCAGACCCACTGCTTGCCGCCAACCACCGTAAAGGCCAGCCGCAAAAAGGAAGGAGAAACCAAGCGGGTGCAGGAAAGTCGAAAGAAGGGACTGCCTGAAATGGTCGTCCACCAGCCAGCGCATAAACAGTATCATAGCTACCTGAAAGACAGCGATAAATCGCCAATCAGTAGGAGCCGCTGCCGAAAGAAAGCCATTCAAAACCCAGTAGAACGGAGCCAAATAGAAAAAGAAGCCAGCTGCTAACAGCCCAACTATTGCTACCGGCGATAATGCTGCCACTGAGTATATCCACTTAACGAACCCTTCCCACATTGTCCCTACATTTTGGTACATGCGAGTCCAAAACACCGGCGATAAATCAACGGCGATATGCCGTCCACCATGCCGAACCGTCTCAACCCCCAGCCAAACATCCTCCAGAATTCTACTGCTTACTGCCTCATGCCCGCCGATTCGCCAGTATTCCTCCCCGGGAAAGAGCATCAACTGCCCAATAGCCAGCGATGGCTTTGGTTCTTTGGAGCGCTGCAGCCACCACAAGGGTATCCAGCCCATAATGACAAAATACAATATCGGCATGGCTATTTTCTCAGGAAGAGATTCAGCCATCTGCCGGGGAAATCCGGATAGCAATGAAGCTTTAGCTTCAATAGCCAGAGCCAGCACGCTGCGTATCATATGCGGGGCATGCATGGTATCGGCATCAATAAACAGCAGCCAGGAGCCTCTAGCTCTCTCCGCAAGTTGATGACAGGCGAAGGGCTTGCCCGCCCAGTCTTCAGGAAGGCTCTCACCTTTTATCAGTTGGATGCGGTCATCCCTAGCCACAATCTGGCTGACAATTTCAGCCGTTCTGTCTACGGAATTATCGTCTAATACCAGAACCTCGAAATTCGGGTAGTCCTGTTTCTGCAGAGACTCCAGACAGGTTTTTATGTTTTCCTCCTCATTTCTGGCTGGGATAAGCACAGAGACGAGGGGCGATGGCTCGGGTATCCTGGCATTGCGGTCTGGTCTTTTCAGCGTTCTCAAATTAAGGATGAGATTAACCGCAAAGATAACCAGCAAAACAGCAATTACTATCTGATATAACATTCTCTCAATCCTTTATTGCCGACCTAAGTCCGCTGTATTTCTGTCTCGAAGTCGGCTGCCAAGCTTGCCTCCGAGTCTGGGCATGGTTTTCAGGTCATCAAAATGCTTCACCACAAGTATTGCTATAACACATAACATAAACAGTGGCTCTAATGAGGCCCCTTTGGTAATTGCCAGATAAATCAAAGAGGCTGTCATGCCGAACATCACCCGCCAGGCATCAGGTTTTATCAGGAGAAAAGCTAACAGCAAAAAGATAAGGACCGAAATCACCATCTCGTGTTGGGGCAATGCCAGCAGGACACCTCCAAGGACGGCCAAAGCCTTACCGCCTTGGAACCCAAGGAGAGGGGAGAAAGCATGTCCCAATATGGCACACAAGCCCACTACCATCACCGCCACCATGGGAAGCTCAAAATAGTAATGCGCCAGGGCCACAAAAGGCATGCCTTTGGCTATATCGAGAAACATGGCGAGAACAAACGACTTTCGACCGCCAGCCCGCAAGACATTATAGGCACCAGGATTGCCATCTCCATAGTTTCTTATGTCCTTGCTCAGCAGCCACTTCCCTATCCACACGGCAAAGGGGCAGCCAGCCAGCCAGAAAGCGGCTACTGCCAGCAACGCAGAATAATAGAATACTTCCATTGGGTCAATGCCCCCTACATTTCTGTGCCATACCTCGTGATACAAGGCATAGCATAGACCATCACCC
>JBBISW010000082.1:0-8349 GCA_037441105.1 Chloroflexota bacterium | reverse complement strand
TCATCCAACACTCGAGCAAATCTGCAGCAATCTAAGTATGTAATAACCTAAACTGAAACTACAAATTTAATTATACACTAAAGGGACGTACTTCGCAAAAACAGGTGCAAACTACATTGTGTCTGAAACACCGCCTGTGATATAATTAAGATTCAAATGGACTATCGGCAGGCCGAAAACTACATTTTAAGTTTCACCGACTACGAGAAAATCCCAGGCATCGCCTACACATCGGCTAATTATGACCTGCGGCGGATGGAGAAGCTGCTGCAACCGCTGGGAAATCCACATCTGGGAACAAAAACAGTGCATATAGCCGGCACCAAGGGTAAGGGGAGTACCGCAGCCATGATTTCCCAGGTTCTCGTCGCTGCTGGTTACAAGACAGGGCTATTTACCTCGCCACATCTCCATACCATAAGAGAGCGCGCCAGGATTAACGGCACTTTTATTTCCGAGTCTGACTTTGCCGCTTTGGTAACGGAGCTTGAACCGGTTGTCGAGGCGGTTAATGAGGAAGCTGCTTATGGTGAGCTGACTACCTTCGAGATATTGACAGCCGTCGTCTTCGCCTACTTTAAAAAGAACCATGTTGATTTTCAAGTATTGGAGGTTGGCCTAGGAGGCAGGCTTGATGCCACCAATGTAGCTAAAGGCGATGTCTGCATAATTACATCTCTCAGCCTTGACCATACTGAGATTTTAGGTGACACCGTTGCCAAGATAGCCGCTGAGAAAGCAGGCATAATTAAGCCCGGGTGCATAGTGGTCAGCGCCCCACAAGTTAAGGAAGCAGCTGAGGTTATTGAGCAAGTTTGTCGCCAACAACAGGCAAGATTAATTCAAGTGGGCAAAGACGTCACCTGGCGCAAGAGAGGCGGGGATCTATCTCATCAGACCCTAACAATCCAGAGTGAAAACGGAAATTATAACCTGACCATTCCTCTGCTCGGCGACTACCAGCTAGAGAATGCAGCCACGGCCGTGACGGCTTTAGAAGCTCTAGCGTCTCTTGGAACTAAGATTTCCCCAAAGAAAATAACTCAGGGACTAAGCCAGGTAAGCTGGCCGGGCAGGCTTCAGATTCTGCACCGCGAGCCGATGGTGGTCATTGATGGAGCTCACAATGCCTACTCGATGAGCAAATTGGCCGAAGCTGTTAATAAATATTTTGACTATAATAGGTGCTTTATTATCTTTGGGACTTCGTGTGATAAGGACATTGCCGGGATGGCGCGAGAGCTTAAGCCCCTTGGTGACCACATCATCATCACCAGCTCCTCTCACCCCAGAGCGGCCTCCATCTCGATATTGGCCGATGAGTTTGCCAGACTGGGTGTCGAAGCTAAGATAGCAGGAAACGTTTCCGATGCTCTATCTCAAGCTCTGTCTCTAGCTGGAAAGACAGACCTTATCCTGGTTACCGGCTCACTCTTCGTTGTAGCTGAGGCAATAGGCTATGCCCCTAAATTAGGGACATCAGATGTCACCCAGAGGTATCAACGACAGAAGAGGTAACTGCGTCTTTGGGTAGTACCTGTGCGAAAAGACGCTGTAATGCCATGGTATGGCTACAAAGTCCCCGTTGGGAAAAGAAATGACATGTACAATGCCACTTCTTATTTTTAAAACTGACCGCATAACTGTTGTGCTCGCCCCGAAAATCTGCAGCGAATTCTGACAGGGTAACACGGTCAGGCTCTTCAGCATAGCGTTTGGCTTTTTCAACCTTTCCAATAAGACTTGATTGCATTATAAGACCTCCACAAATAAGTATATTACGTGACTGTGAAAAAGTCCACGAACGCGCTTTGCCTTGCCTTTGACCTCAGTCGCAAGCTACAATACATAGGTTTTGGGGGGAACCGGGAAAATGCGTGATGCGCTTACCAACGCCTTAAAAGGACACAACGCCGATTACATCGAGATTCGGCTTGAAGAAAGCCATATAACCCGGATTGTTTACCGTGGTAAAAGGCTGGAGGAGATAGGCAAAACATCGAGCGTAGGTGGCAATGTGCGGGCGCTGGTCAAAGGCGGTTGGGGTTTCGTTAGCTTCAACAATGCTGACGAGCTTCGAGACAAGGTGCAACTAGCCGTAAAGCAAGCAGGGCTTGTCGGTAAACAAGACTTTAAGCTTAGCCAAACGGAGCCGATAATTGACATGGTAACTACCGAAACAAAAAGAGACCCAACGACCACCATCCCACTGACATCGAAAAAGCAACTGCTTGACGAGTATAACGATATCATTCTGAGCACACCTAAGATCCAAACATCTAACATCGGCTATCACGATAGCCGAAGGAAAATAACTTTTGCCAATTCCGAAGGCACTTATATAGAGCAAACCAAAACAGACATTAACCTGCGTCTGACAGCTATAGCCGCAGAAGATGGCCAAGTCCAGCAGATTGGGCTGAGCTCAGGTAGCCAGGGTGATTTTTCAGCCATAGAGAGTCTGCAAGAGCAGGTAAAGCAGATGGCCGGGCGGGCAGTAAGGCTTCTCTCATCACCCCATGCCAAAGGTGGCGAATATACTGTTGTCCTAGACCCGGTCTTGGCGGGCGTATTCGCCCATGAAGCCTTCGGGCACTTATCCGAGGCAGACCATGTTTACGAAAACAAGCGACTGCAAGAGATTATGGTTCTCGGCCGAAGATTCGGCGAAAAGCATCTCAATATCGTTGACGGCGCTGTAGTTCCTGGTCTGCGAGGCAGTTACAAATACGATGATGAAGGAGTGCCAGCAACCAAAACATACCTTATCCAAGAAGGTGTGCTGGAAAGCAGGCTCCACTCCCGAGAAACAGCAGCCAAGATGGGAGAGAAACCTACAGGCAATGCCCGAGCCATTAACTACAGTTTCCCGCCGATAGTCAGGATGACCAACACTTATATAGAACCGAGAAAATCGTCTTTCGAAGACATCATTAGTGATATCAAAGAAGGTATCTATGCTAAGGATTGGTATGGAGGCACAACTGCCTTGGAGATGTTCACTTTCTCCGCCGCTGAAGCCTACATGATTCACAACGGCAAAATAGCAGAGTTGCTTCGACCCGTAGTGCTCAGCGGCAATGTCTTCGTCACCCTGGGTAATATAGATGCCATTGGCAACGACCTGCAGATGAACCAGGGGGGTGGCTGTGGTAAAAGCGCACAATCACCTTTGCCAGTTTCCAACGGCAGCCCACATATAAGAATCCGCCACTGCCTCATAGGGGGACGGTAGATGGAAGAGATTTTGTCACGGGCCAAAAAGGTAGCTGAACAGGCTGAGGTATTTCAGGTCTCTTCCAAAGTGACGCCCGTTCGTTTCGAAGCTAACCGACTGAAGCAAATCCAGAGCAAAGAAAGCATCAGCACCGCCTTAAGACTCCTTAAAGGTGGCAAAGTTGGCTTCGCTCAAGCTAATGGCTTAATCGAGCCATCAACGTTGGTCGAAATGGCAGCCGAGACTTGCCAATTTGGCACACCAGTAAAATTCAACTTTCCCAACTCAAAGGCCTATCCCAAGATAGACACGTTTGATTCACAGATAGACAAGGTGACTATCGAGAATATGGTCGAACTCGGAGAGCAACTTATCACTGCGGTAAGACAACATACACAAGACATTCTGTGCGAAGCATCGGTAACCAAAGGAACCACTTCAGTCAGTATCATCAATTCGGAAGGCGGCGAAGCTAGCTACAGCAAAAGCTTTTTCAATCTGAGCATTGAAGGTGTCCTCGTTAAAGATGAGGATATGCTCTTTGTTGGTGATAGCCACAGCTCATGCCACCCTGTCTCTGATTTCAAGCCGATAGCTGAAGAGATAATAAAGCAGCTTGAGCTAGCCAAGAGAAACGTCAATATATCAGCCGGGCTGATGCCGGTGATTTTCACACCGCACGGCGTGGCTAGTACCCTGATAGCCCCTTTGATAGCAGCCTTCAATGGCAAAATAGTGTTTGACGGTGCTTCACCATTAAAGGACAAACAGGGACAACAAGTTTTTGACAAAAGATTTTCCCTGTGGGATGATGCTACTATACCTTACCAGGTAGCTAGTCATCCTTGCGATGATGAGGGTATGCCCGGCCAGCAAACGCCGCTTGTTGACCAAGGAGTGGTATCGCACTTTTTCTACGACCTACAGACAGCAGCTCTGGCCAATACACTGAGCACCGGCAACGGCAGCCGCCACGGTGGCCTGCCGACACCTTCTCCCAGTTCTCTGGTTATAGACAAGGGCGATACCTCTTTCTGGGACATTATAAAAGATATTCAAGAAGGTCTGGTTGTAGAGTTCTTAATAGGTGCCGAACAGGGTAACATATTAAATGGGGACTTTAGCGGCAATGTTCTATTAGGCTACAAGGTTGAAAAAGGAGAGATAGTAGGTAGAGTAAAAGACTCCATGGTTTCCGGGAATGTATATCAGGTCTTAAGGCAAATTGAAGCGATAGGACAGGAAACACGGTGGGTCGAAGGTTTCTTATTGACACCCTGCCTCTACTGCTCCAGTTTATCGGTAGCCACAAAGACAGGGTAAATATTTAGACCTTACAGGATGGCCTATATGAAAAGCACAGTTAAGCTCTATAAAGAACCACGTCCTAAGGCATGTGACCTGATTGCAGCTTGGCCCGGGATAGGGAACGTGGCACTTATAGTTGCCAAGTATCTTAAGGATAAGCTAAATGCCGAGGAGATTGGGGAAATTGAGCCCTTCGATTTCTTCGACCCCATCGGCATTATGGTTAAAGGCAACATAATAGAAGCACCACAATTCCCGGAAAGTAAATTCTATTATTGGCACAACCCCGATTCCGACCGGGACTTAGTCCTTTTTATCAGTGATGAGCAACCCAGCTTCAAAGGTTACGAGCTAGCTAGCTGTGTCTTAGAAGTTAGCCAAAAACTTAAAGTAAAAAGGGTATACACCTGCGCTGCAGCCATTGCCCGAATTCACCACACCGAAAAACCCAAGGTCTGGGGAGCTGCCACGAATCAGAAGCTCATCGAGGTATTAAGAAGATGCGATGTCATTCTCCGCGGGGACATACAGATTGCTGGACTTAATGGACTGTTCTTGGGAGTAGCCAAAGAGAAGGGCTTTGAAGGTATCTGCTTGTTAGGTGAAGTGCCTTCGTACACCACTCGAATACCAAATCCAAAAGCTGCCTTGGCAGTGCTTGACATCTTGACCAAGATACTCGGCATTAACATAAATCTGGCTGAACTTGCCAAAGTGGCCAAGGAGTCGGACGAGGAAATGAAGAAACTAGCCGCCGAAGCCATGGGAGAGTTCATAGACCGCTACACCAAACCTGTGTGGCCACCAGAAGACGAAGAGGCGGAAGAGGAAGACGAAGAGGAGATGGAATAAATGACAGCGGAATCATCATCCCGTATGCAGCATATAGCAGAAATCTTTGATTCTAGCAAGCCTCTGGCGAACTCTAAACTAGTCTACTTGTCAGACCTCAATGTCACAGAACTCAAGTTCCTGAAGGAAATCTGGGCGAAAGCAGATGCGACACGACGACATCAAGTTATCTCTCAGCTTATCCACCTCAGCGAGGTTGATGTTAGACTCGATTTCAGCAGCGTCTTTGTTTTCTGTCGCCATGACCCCGATGAAGCAATCAGGATTAAGGCCATTGCCAGTCTAGAGACAGAGGAAAACCATCGCCTAATCAATCCATTGATACAGTCTTTGAAGGAAGATAGTTCCCCTAAGGTGAGAGCAGCAGCAGCTATAGCTTTAGGCAAATTCGCCCTTTTAAGCGAACAAGGAAGCCTACCCGTCCACTTTAGAGATGCGATATACACAGCCTTGCTAGGTATCATAGATAATAAGTCCGAAACCGCTGAAGTAAAGCGTCGAGCATTAGAAGCTATTTCACCCTTCAATTTACCACGAGTTAAAGAACTTATTGAACAAGCCTATCACACCGATGATGTCAAACTAAAAGCGAGTTCCTTATATGCCATGGGGCGCAATTGCGCCCCAGCGTGGCTCACCACCTTACTCACTGAATTAAATAGCGCTGAAGCTGAGATACGCTACGAGGCGGCTAATGCCTGTGGCGAACTTGGTGTTGAGAAGGCCGTGCCTTACCTACTGGGGCTAATTAAAGATGAAGACGAGCAAGTCCAAGAAGCAGCTCTAAAGGCATTAGGCGAAATAGGTGGTGAGCAAGCTAAACAAGCCCTGAACAAGCTGGCAAAAAATCCTCAGCCTAGAATCCGCCAGGCAGCTAAATCAGCCTTGAAGGAGCTACTTTTTTGCGAAGACCCACTATCTTCAGAGCTTTAACTAAGCCGCAAACATTAACTGGCAGCAAAGTCAGGCTACGCCCAAAGCGCCTACAAGATGCTGTCAATGACTATAGCTGGCGGTGCGACGCTGAGTTATGCCGCCTCGACGCCGCTATCCCCATATTATGCTCCTTCGAGGAATTTTTGGAGAACTATGTTGAAGAGTTGCAACGCCCAAGCCTAAGCTACCGATTCGCCATCGAAACTCTGGATGGGAAACACATTGGCAACTGTAGTTATTTCAATATAGACGAAGCCAAGAGCGAGGCCGAAATGGGTATCATGCTCGGTGACAGGGCTTACTGGAACCACGGTTACGGGGCTGATGCCATACTAACCTCACTCAATCACATGTTTTCGCAAATCAAACTGAAAAGAATTCACCTTAAGACATTAAGTTGGAACTTCCAAGCCCAGAAATGCTTTCAAAAATGCGGCTTTGTCCCCTGTGGACAGCTCATTCGTGGAGACCACACCTTTATAATTATGGAAGTTCACCACCCGGCCGAACCGCAAAGACAAACTAAATTGGAGTCCAGCCTCAACAATGGAACTGAAGACAAAGGGTAATCTGGAGACATTTTTCAAACCCGTATGGGGCAAGAAATCTTCAGTGGACAAAAATTGGTTTCTTGTCGGTGATGATTCTTCTAGTTCTGGCTAACTGATGGCGGGTGTGCTTGGGGAGAGTAAATGAAGCGAGGTGACTGAGACCGTCATAGGATTTTGGCTTCCTCAACAGCCTGGCCGAAATCCTGTGGTCTACTTCCTCAGGTAGTAGTTTGGTGGGGTTGATACTCTGGGACGCCGTAGCAAACCCCCAAAGGTCAACAAAAGAAGGAACATAAGCTTGATACGGGCAAACTATAGCAAAAGCACTTTTCAAAGTGTTAATAATTGCAGTGAAGTTTTGCAGATTAGTCCAGCCGGAAGCTCCAGACTGGACAGATATGATGCCACCAGGATTCAGCCTTTCCTTGACTAGCTGATAAAATTCCTGAGTATATAACAAACAAGCTGTCCCCTCTTCTAGAGGCTCAACCAGGTCGATTACGATAACATCAAACCTATCAGCGGTCTCCTCCAGGTACCTCCGGGCATCTGTGATTTGAAGGTTCAAACGCGAATCGTCAAAAGACCCCTGATGAAATAAACCGAGGAGGCGACGGCAGATATCTATCACCTGCCTGTCGATATCCACCATAACCACTCTTTTCACCGTCTTATGGTTCAGCACTTCACGCAGAGTGGCCCCCTCACCACCACCAGCAATAAAAACCATCTCGGGACACGGATGGCTAATCATTGCAGGGTGGACTAAAGCCTCATGATAGATGAACTCATCCCGCTCGCTGGACTGAATCTTGCCATCGAGCACCAGGCAAACGCCGAAGCTTCCAGTATCAACAATCTCAACAGACTGGAATTCGGTTCGCCCTGAAAATATTACCTGCTTAATTCTATGGAGCTGGGCAAGGTCAGGACTGACCTCATCATATAACCATTTACGTTTGTCAGGATTATCTGGGTCGTTCATTTTATCTCACAGCCAACTCGACTATCTTGCAAAATGCCTCTTTTCAACTCAATAAAAGAGGGATTCTTCGACCCTAGCTTTTCTACCAGCGGTTTTACAGCTAGCTCAGGTTTTGCCGAATCCCCACAAGTAAAAATGTCTATCGCGGCATAGCCGTATTCAGGCCAGGTATGAATGCACAGATGAGATTCAGAGATAACCACCACGCCGCTTATCCCGTGAGGGCTAAATTCGTAGAAACATTCGTTGACTACAGTGGCTCCAATTTTCTTGGCAGCATCGTGAAGACAACCTTTAAGAAAATCTAAGTCATTAAGCACCTCCACATTACAATCTTTCAGTTCCAGTAGTAAGTGTCTTCCGAGAGCATTCAAATCACCGTCCCTCCTTTAGATTTTTGATGAAGTTCTCACCCCCAATCTACTTGAAAATTGCCAGCAACAGGCTGTAATTTTATATTTTGTGACCATGATTTTCAAGACCTTTTTGCCCGAAACCAC
>JBBISW010000081.1:0-8367 GCA_037441105.1 Chloroflexota bacterium | reverse complement strand
AGTTTACTTGTTATAGCTTTAGCCTCCGTTAGAGCGCCATTTTTAATTTAAGAAGGCAGCTTTTAAGATGATGCGTAGCGACCATGTTAAAAAAGGCATTGAGCGAGCACCACATCGGGCATTGCTTCGGGCTCTGGGTGTTTGCAGCGAGGACTTTGGCAAGCCTTTCATCGGTGTGGCGAACAGCTTCAATGAGGTCGTGCCTGGCCATATTCATCTGCGCAGTATCGCCGAGGCGGTGAAGGCAGGAATTCGCAGTGCGGGTGGCGTGCCTTTTGAATTCAACACCATTGGTGTCTGCGACGGCATAGCGATGAACCATCCTGGAATGAAGTACAGCCTGCCTAGCCGGGAGCTAATTGCAGACTCTATGGAGATTATGGTCGAAGCGCATCGGTTCGACGCCCTGGTATTTATTCCTAACTGTGACAAGATAGTGCCGGGCATGCTCATGGCCGCAGTAAGACTAAATATTCCATCTATCTTTGTCAGTGGTGGCCCTATGCTGGCAGGACGTATGAGTCAGGATGGCCAAAGCCGAACGGTTGATCTCATCACTGTCTTTAGTGCGGTGGGTAGTGTTGTCCGGGGGAAGATGACCGAAGCTGAGCTTGAAGAGATTGAGATTGCTGCTTGTCCTGGATGTGGGAGCTGTTCTGGCATGTTTACTGCCAACACGATGAACTGTTTAACCGAGGCGCTGGGTATGGCGTTACCGGGCAATGGCACCATACCGGCTGTGGATTCTAGAAGGATTGTCTTAGCTATGGAAGCAGGAAGGCAAATCATGGCCGTGTTAGAGAAGAACTTGTTGCCCATGGATGTTGTAAACAATGATTCCATTGCTAATGCCTTTGCTGTGGACATGGCACTTGGTGGGAGCACTAATTCTGTCCTACATCTTATGGCTGTGGCTCATGAGGCAGGCATTGATTTTACGCTGTCGCAGATTAATGAGATAAGCCAGCGCGTTCCATATATTTGTAAACTGAGTCCAGCTAGCGAGGTACATATAGAGGATCTTGACCTGGCAGGTGGCATTCCTGCGGTCATGCACGAGATAGCGAACTCCCTGAATGGGAAGTGTCCGACTGTCTCTTTGGTACCTCTATCAAACATTATAAAGAAGGGTAAAGTCAGAAACCGTGAGGTCATCAGGTCAGTGGCTGAGCCGTATTCTAAGACTGGTGGCCTGACAATACTTTTCGGAAATCTGGCACCAGAGGGGGCTGTGGTGAAAAGCGGGGCGGTAGCTCCTGAGATGATGGTGCATGAAGGACCGGCCAGAGTCTTTGAGAATGAGGAAGAGGCAACCAAAGGGATAATGGGGGGTGAAGTTAAGAAAGGCGAAGTCATAGTTATTCGCTATGAGGGGCCTAAAGGTGGGCCGGGGATGCGGGAGATGTTGACGCCGACCTCTCTTTTGAGTGGCATGAGACTGGATAAAGACGTAGCCCTGATAACAGACGGGAGATTTTCCGGTGGTACCAAAGGAGCTGCTATCGGGCATGTAGCGCCTGAGGCAGCCAATCGTGGGCCCATAGCAGCAGTAAAGAATGGCGATATCATAAGCATAAATATTCCGGCGTGTAAGCTGGAATTGAAGGTGAGTGATGCAGAGATAAAGAGGCGGCTGTCAGAGCTGCCCGAGTATAAGTCCAGTATAAAGGCGGGTTATCTGAGGAGATACATTGAGAAAGTTGGCTCAGCTAATACTGGAGCAGTGTTTGTTAAGTAGGTGATGTTATGAAAAAGACAGGCGCCCAGATTTTGTGTGAAGGTTTAGTTCGGGAAGGCGTTGAGGTTATCTTCGGCTTCCCCGGTGGGGCTGTGCTGCCATTGTATGATACCCTTCCGCAATATCCAAAACTGAGGCATATTTTAGTCCGTCACGAGCAGGGTGCAGCTCATGCTGCTGATGGCTATGCTCGAGCTACCGGGAAGGCAGGAGTTTGCCTGGCCACATCAGGACCAGGAGCTACTAACCTGGTAACCGGAATTGCTAATGCCTGCCTCGATTCATCTCCTGTGATCGCTATCACTGGCCAGGTGGCCACGCCTTTCATCGGCAAAGATGCTTTCCAGGAAATAGATATCACTGGTATTACCCTTCCTATCACCAAGCATAATTATCTTGTGCTTGACGTTAAACAGCTAGCCAGAGTAGTTAAGGAAGCTTTCTATATCGCTCAGGCTGGTAGGCCAGGCCCGGTGCTTATTGATATACCACGCGATGTTCTACAGCAAGAGGCGGAATTCGTCTATCCAGATAGTGTGAATTTGCCTGGCTATAAGCCGACGTTCTTTGGTCATCCCGCGCAGATCAAGAGAGCGGCTGAGACGATGAACGGAGCTGATCGCCCCATCATTCTTGCGGGCAGAGGTGTGATAATTTCAAAGGCTTTTGCCGAACTCAGGGAACTAGCTGAGAAGGCGCAGATACCGGTGATTACCACTTTCCTGGGCATCGGCTGTTTTCCAGAGACTCATGTATTGAGCTTTGGCTGGTTGGGGATGCATGGCATGGCTTATGCTAACAAGGCTGTACATAACGCTGATGTCATTGTTGCTATTGGGATGAGGTTTGATGACCGGGCTACTGGGGTGGTAAGTGCTTTTGCACCGCAAGCTCACATCGTTCATATAGATATTGACCCTGCTGAGATAGGCAAGAATGTTCGGGTAGACGTGCCTATAGTTGGCGACGTCAAGAATATCCTTGAGGCGCTGAATCAGCAAATCGTTCCACGAGAACACATAGAGTGGTTTAATCAACTGGACAAATGGCGGCAGGAACACCCGGCGTTGGAAATCAGGGAAAGTGAAGCCGTGTTGCCTCAATATGTTATCCGTCAGATTTATGAGGTTACCAAGGGCGATGCCACTATAGTTACCGGTGTTGGCCAAAATCAGATGTGGGCAGGACAGTTTTTCTTCTATGATAAGCCGAATAGTCTGATTTCCTCGGGGGGGTTAGGTACCATGGGTTTTGAGCTTCCTGGGGCTATCGGCGCTAAGGTTGGTCGTCCTGATGAGACAGTTTGGTGCATCGCTGGTGATGGTGGCTTTCAGATGACTATACAGGAATTAGCCACGGTGGTTCAAGAAGATATCGCTATTAAGATAGCCATTATCAATAACGGTTACTTAGGTATGGTAAGGCAGTGGCAGCAGTTATTCTATGGACGTCGCTATGTTGGCACGCAGCTTTCTGGCCCGGATTTCGTTAAGATTGCTGAGGCTTATGGCATTCCTGCGTTGAGGGTGAGGGACAAAATAGAGGTGACTTCGGCTATAGAGAAGGCGATGGAACACGAAGGGCCGTTCCTGATTGATTTTATTGTTGAGCCTGAGGAGTGTGTTTTCCCCATAGTGCCACCGGGGGCAAGTCTGGTTCAAGCTATGGAGATGCCGAAGCCGGAGAAAGTGACTCCTTCAAGCTAATAAGTCGAGAGTAAAAAGAGGAGGGCAGGCAATTGGCTGCAACGAAGCATACTTTAATCGCTTTGGTGGAAGACAAACCAGGAGTGCTTAACCGTGTGTCTAGCCTTTTCCGTCGTCGCAACTTCAATATCGAGAGCATCGCTGTCGGCCATACTGAACAGCCCAGTTTGTCTCGAATGACAATTGTAGTAGAAGGCGATGATGCCAAAGTGGAGCAGGTCCGGAAACAGCTAGACAAGGTTATTGATGTGGTTAAGATAGTTGACATAACTCATGACGACTCAGTAGCTCGGGAACTGGCTTTGATTAAAGTAAAGGCCAGTGCTTCCACCAGAAGCGAAATAATCCAGATTGTGGACATCTTCAGAGCTAATATAGTGGATGTTTCCGCTGACTCGCTGATAGTGGAGGTTACCGGAGATGAAGACAAGGTCAGTTCGTTGCTGGAGCTTCTTCGTGGCTTTGGTATCAGGGAGATAGCCAGAGCTGGCAGAATTGCTTTAACCCGAGGTGGTGCTGGTCCGTTACAGGTAGAAGAAGTCAGGATACCAAAGCAACCATCGAAGCCACCAACACGAGAAGCTGAAACCCCACCGGACTGGTAATAATACAGGAATACTTAAGTCCCATGGGCGGACAAAATCGTAAGGAGGGTATTATGGCTAATATTTACTACGAGAAAGATGCTAAATTGGACTTACTTAAGGGCAAGACGATTGGCATTATTGGTTTTGGCAGCCAGGGGCATGCGCATGCCCAGAATCTGAGGGATAGCGGCTGTAAGGTAAGTGTTGCTAAAGCCAAAGGCACTGAAGGCTGGAAAAATGCCGAAAAGGCTGGTTTTAAGGTGGCTGATGCTGCCAAGGTGGCCAAGGAAGCAGACATCATTGTCATGCTTGTCCCGGATACTTTACAGCCGAAGGTTTATCGTGAATCAATCGAAAAGGAGTTGTCAAAGGGCAAAATGCTGATGTTTGCCCATGGGTTTAATATCCATTTCGGGCAGATTGTGCCACCTAAAGATGTGGATGTAACTATGATTGCTCCTAAGTGCCCGGGCCATATGTTGCGACGACTTTACACTGAGGGTTCCGGGGCACCAGCTCTTGTGGCTGTCCATCAGGATGCTACGGGTAAGGCGAGCAATATTGCCCTGGCCTATGCCAGGGGCATCGGCTGTGCAAAAGCTGGGGTCCTGGAAACCACTTTTGCTGAGGAGACCGAGACTGACCTTTTTGGTGAGCAGACGGTGCTCTGTGGTGGAGTTACTTCTCTGGTCAAGGCTGGGTTTGAGGTACTGGTGGAAGCTGGCTATCAGCCAGAAATCGCCTATTTTGAGTGTTTTCACGAGCTCAAACTCATCGTTGACCTCCTGTATCAAGGGGGCATGAGCTATATGCGTTACTCGGTTAGTGATACTGCTGAGTACGGTGATTATACCCGAGGTCCACGAGTTATTGATGACCTGGTCAAGGATGAGATGAGGCAAATTCTCGCTGAAGTCCAGAGTGGCAGTTTTGCCAGGGAATGGATTTTGGAAAATCAGGCAAATCGTCC
Organism: Chloroflexota bacterium; assembly: GCA_037441105.1. Lineage (GTDB taxonomy): Bacteria > Chloroflexota > Dehalococcoidia > GIF9 > UBA5629 > VGNY01. The sequence continues at coordinate 3,366 of JBBISW010000081.1, read as the reverse complement.
CGTCTACAACGCCCTGAAACGAAAAGAAGCTGAACACGAGATTGAGGTTGTGGGCAAACAGCTTAGAAGTATGATGCCATGGCTTAAAGCTTGATTAAGGTAGAGCATGGATAAGGTTATTATCTTTGATACCACGCTGCGCGATGGCGAGCAGGCGGCTGGAGCTGGTCTAAGTGCTCCAGATAAACTGGAGATCGCCAAACAGCTGGAGAAGCTCGGCGTTGATGTCATCGAAGCTGGCTTCCCTATAAGCTCTCCGGGTGATTTTGAAGCGGTTCAGCTTATCTCCAGGGAAATCAAGGGCTCAACTGTCTGTGCCCTAGCCCATGCCAATCCTGAGGCTGTAGATAGGGCATGGGAAGCAATAAAAATGGCAAAGCAGCCTCGTATTCATGTTTTTCTTTCCGCTTCGGATATACATCTTTTCTATCAAATCAAGAAGACCCGTGAGGAGATTCTGGAAGTCTCACGCGATATGGTAGCTCGGGCTAAGGGATACACAGGCGATGTGGAGTTCTCACCGATGGATGCCAGTCGCACCGAGCCTGCGTATATCTACCAGATATTGCAAGCGGTTATTGAAGCCGGGGCGACCACAGTGAATATTCCAGACACCGTGGGTTACGCCGTTCCCGGGGAGTTTGGCGAACTAATTGAAGGCATCTTCAAAAACGTGCCTAATATCCACGAAGCTGTGGTTAGCGTCCACTGCCATAATGATTTAGGCTTGGCAGTAGCTAATAGCCTTGAGGCAATACGAAGGGGAGCTAGACAGGTTGAGTGCACCATCAATGGCATTGGTGAGCGGGCTGGCAATGCTTCCTTGGAAGAGATTGTCATGGCGCTTAAGACCAGGAGCGACTTTTTCCACCTGACTACAAATATTGATACCCCCCAGATTTACAAGACAAGCCGACTGGTGAGTGAGCTTACCGGGTTCATAGTCCAGCCCAATAAGGCTATTATTGGTGCCAATGCCTTCCGTCATCAATCAGGTATCCACCAGAATGGAGTGATTAAGAAGGCGCTCACCTATGAGATTATGGATCCAAGGTCAGTGGGTATCCCGGCTAGCAGCCTTGTTTTGGGTAAGTTGAGTGGGCGGCACGCTTTTAAGGAGCGGCTGGCTGAGCTTGGCTATGTTCTGGATGAGAAGGCCTTCAACCACGCTTTTAAGGCTTTTAAAGAACTGGCTGATAAGAAACGGGAAGTTACCGACCGTGATATGGAATCTTTGATAGCCGAGGAAATGCGCACTGCTTCCGAGGTCTATCATCTTGACCATGTGGAGGTTTCTTGTGGTAATCACAGTATTCCTACAGCCACGGTGCGGCTCATCGCTCCTGATGGGCGGATTATGGCTGATGCTGCTTTGGGCACAGGTCCGGTGGATGCTGTATATGAAGCTATTAATCGCATAGTTGGGGTACCCAACCAACTCACTGAGTTCACGGTGAAGTCGGTGACCGAGGGTATTGACGCCATCGGTGAGGTGTTGATAAGAATTGAAAGTGATGGTGTAACATACACTGGACGTGGTGCTGCCACAGATATTATCGTCGCCAGTGCCAAAGCCTATATGAATGCGTTAAATCGGCTCCTGGCAGTCAAAAAAGCAAGAAAAGAATAATCCTGCCTATGTCATTCTGAGCGAAGCGAAGAATCCCTCATCTAGCCTCTCCCTTGAACGGAGAGTGACAAAGTAAACATGCTTGGGTGAGGTTGAGCTGGTTCAGATAGATAGGTGACATAGTTGACAAGAGAAGAATGCTATAATGGCTGTATTATGAGTATTTGGATGAACCCAGTAATAGAAATAATCCTACGTCTGCTACTGGCAGCAGCTCTAGGGGCTGGCATCGGCTACCAGAGGGAGCGGGCTAATAAACCAGCCGGATTACGCACTCATATTTTGATCTGCCTTGGCTCTGCCCTTTTTACTGTGGTTTCCATTTTCGGTTTTGGTGGCGGAGTAGATGCAGCCAGGGTTGCTGCTGGGGTAGTAACCGGTATTGGTTTTATAGGTGCTGGGGTCATATTGCGCGGTGTGCGTGGTGACCATCTAGTCGGTATAACTACTGCAGCGAGCGTATGGGTTACTGCGGCTATAGGTTTGGCTGCTGGCACAGGGATGTATCTAATAGCGTTCATTGTTGCAGTGGTCGCAGTGCTGGTGTTGATGATTCCCAAAGTAAGAGGGTGAGTCGAGAAACTGAGGTAGCGATTCTTGACTTTAGCTGAGAAGGTTCTGGCGGCTCATTCAGGCAAAGAAAAAGTCAGCCCTGGCGAGTTTCTAAACGTCAGGGTTGATTTGGTTTTGGCAAATGATGTCACCGCTCCTCTGGCAATAAAGGAATTCCAGCGCCTTGGAGTGAACAAGGTTTATGACCCCAAGAGAATAGTCATGGTACCCGACCATTTCTGTCCCAATAAGGACATACTCTCTGCTGAGCAAGCCAAGGTAATACGCGAGTTTGCTCGGCAGCACGATTTAGTCTATTTCGAAGTCGGTAGGATGGGCATTGAGCATGTGCTCTTGCCGGAGCAGGGTCTGGTGTTGCCTGGAGAGGTGGTGGTTGGTGCCGATTCGCATACCTGCACCTATGGAGCTTTGGGGACCTTCGCCACCGGTATGGGGTCGACCGATATTGCGGTGGCCATGGCTACCGGTGAGATATGGATGAAGGTGCCACCGACTATCAAGTTTGTATATCATGGGAAGCTGGGTAAGTGGATCGGTGGCAAAGACCTCATCCTTTATACCATCGGTAATATCGGTGTTGATGGTGCTCTTTATTCGGTTATGGAGTTTGTCGGCGAGGCGATTGATAACTTGTCTATGGATGGACGTTTCACCATGGCGAATATGGCGATTGAAGCTGGAGGTAAAGCCGGCATCTGCAGGGTGGATGGCGTGACCCAGAAATATGTGAAGGCTAGAGCCAATCGGTTATACAAAGTATATCAATCAGACAAAGATGCCGAGTATGTTAAGGTAATCGAGTATGATGTTTCGAAAATTGAGCCACAGGTAGCTTTCCCTCATTTACCCTCCAATGTAAAACCTATAAGCCAGGTGGGTGACATAAAGATTGACCAGGTGGTGATAGGCAGTTGCACCAACGGGCGTCTTGATGACCTGAGGCTGGCGGCCGGGATACTAAAAGGCAGGCAAGTTAGTCCTGAAGTGAGGTGCATTATCATCCCTGGCACACAGCAAGTTTATCTTGATGCCTTGCGCGAGGGCCTGATAGAGACTTTTATTAAAGCTGGTGCAGCGGTCAGCACGCCTACCTGTGGCCCATGTCTTGGTGGGTATATGGGGGTTCTGGCATCTGGCGAACGCTGTGTCTCAACAACCAACCG
>JBBISW010000080.1:0-8537 GCA_037441105.1 Chloroflexota bacterium | reverse complement strand
AATGACAGGTATGGGAAGAGGATTGCTTCGTCGCTATGCTCCTCGCAATGACATTAGGGATTAAGATAGAGGGAATTGTGAGCAAGGTTATAGTCAGGCAGCTATTACTGGTAGCATTCATGTTCCCAGTATGTCTCCATATTTGCCGATAACGCCTCAGCAGATTGCTGACGAGGCGGTAAGAGTTTATGAAGCTGGCGGAGCTGTAGCTCATATCCATGTCCGTGACCCAGAAACAGGGCGGCCAAGCCCTGACATGGAATTATTCCGGGAAGTTGTTACCAAGGTGAAAAGCAGGTGCAACATAATCCTTTGCTGGCATCATTCAACTTCGGCTCAATCAATTTTGGCTTATTCCCTATAGCGGAGGCTATCAGGGAGTTCAAGTTTCCCTGGGAAGAGCCATATTTGCGGGGGACAGAGGATTTCATTTTTGCCAATACTTTTAAGACGCTGCGAGAGTTCAGTCAGGCTTTTGAGGAAAGTGAGACAAAGCCTGAGCTGGAAATATACGATGCAGGAATGATTAACAATGTAGCTTTTATACTGCAGAGAGGATATCTTAAGAAGCCTGTTTATTTACAGTTTGTTTTAGGTATTCTAGGTAGTATGCCTGCATCACCAAGTAATTTGCTGTTTTTGTATAATAGTGCCCGTGAGGCAATTGGCGACTTCGTGTGGTCGGTATGTGCTGCTGGCCGTCATCAGATGCCGATGTGTACTATATCTCTAGTTATGGGCGGTAATGCCAGGGTTGGTATGGAAGACAGCCTGCATGTGGGTAGAGGTGTCTTAGCCAAAAGCAATGCCGAGCAGGTGGAGAAGATAGTGCGCATAGCTCGGGAGTTAGGCTTGGAGCCAGCGACTCCCGATGAGGCGAGACAGATATTAGGCCTCAAGGGCTTAGCTAAGGTAAATTGGTGAAGCTAGAGTCCTAACTCTTGGGCTACGATAGCGCGCTGAAAATCGCCGTCGCCGAACATTATCTCACCAGCTTTGGCTCGCCTGTAGTACAGGTGAATATCGTGGTCCATGGTGAAGCCAATTGCACCGAATATCTGATGGGCTAACAGGGTAACCCGTCCACAGGCTTCACTTGTCCAGGCTTTAGCTATGGCTACATCCATCTCAGCTGGCAGCCCTTCATTTACCTTCCAGGCTGCCTTGTATGTGATGAACCGCGCTCCATCAACATCAGTCACCATGTTGGCGCAATAGTGTTGAATAGCCTGGAAGCTGCCAATAGGTCGGTTAAACTGAACTCTGTCCTTGGCATACTGGACAGCCATCTCTAATGCATCCTGAGCGCCCCCAACCATTTCAGCGCATTTGGCCACTGTTGCCTTTTGGAGTGTTTCTTTCACTACTGGCCAGCCCTGGTCTAGCTTTCCTAACATGTTCTTTTGTGGCACGCTGACGTTGTCGAAGCTAACCTCACATTGTTTGTCGCGAGCTAGAGTTTTGAGGAGAGTGCATTTGATTCCAGGGCTTTTGGCATCAACCAGGAAAATGGTGATCCCATCTTCTGGGTTCTTTCCCTTTTTTGTCCTGGCTACGCAAAGTATGTGGTCAGCTACGTTGGCATCAGTGATAAAAAGTTTAGTGCCGTTGATAACATATCCATCGGTACTAGCTATGGCCTGGGTCCTGACTGATGGTGCGTCATATCTGGCACTGGGCTCTGTTAATGCCAGGGTGAGGAGCATCTCACCGCCGGCAATTTTGGGCAGGAACTCTTTCTTTTGCTCCTCGTTTCCTGCTGCCATGATGGTGAGACCACCGAGAATTATGGTGGAAAAAAATGGGCCGGGCAGAATATTGTGTCCCATCTCCTCAAGGAGGACTATCAAATCCAGGAAGCCGCCGCCACTACCACCATATTTCTCAGGGAATACCAGACCCGTCCAGCCTAGTTCTGCCATTTTTCGCCACAGTTCAGGGGAATAACCGGTGTCGCTTTCATCTAATTGCCTGACCAGTTGCTTGGGGCATTCTTTTTGCAGAAAGTCACGAGCTGATGTCTTCAGCATTTCCTGTTCTTCACTTAGACCAAGGTCCATTTTCTACCTCCAATTACATGCGAGTTTACATAATCTGCTACAGGCTTGGCTATCCACGTGGTAGCCCGAGTCCTCTCATGGCAATGATATTTCGTTGGATTTCAGAAGTACCAGCACCAACAAGGGCAGAAATGCAATCCAGGTATCCAGCCTGGACTCTTCCTCTTAGAGATGCCCATTTGGAATTCCTTTCCAGTGGCCCATAATGTCCCATAACCTGCATCCCGGTATTTGCTAGCTTTTGGCTTAGCTGGGTGGTAAACAGCTTTAGCACAGATGCCTCGATGTTTGGGACAAGCCCTTTGTCAAGCATCCAGGCTGTTTGCCAGAAGAACATGTAGGCTACTTCAATCTCGATTGCCATCGCAGCTAGTTTATTCCTTACTAGAGGATTCTGGGTCAAAGGTTGTCCGTTGTGTCTTGCTTCGATGGCATACTGTGTTATCTCTTCAAAGGTTCGCTTGAAGCCTCCTATGGGGATTACAAGCCTCTCAAAGTCAAGGGCTACCATTACGTAATACCAGCCTTTGTTCTTCTCCCCGACGATGTTCTTTTTGGGTACCCGTACATTGTCGAAGAATACTTCATTAAAGGAGTGGGTACCACATATGTTCATCAAGGGGCGGATAGTAACACCTGGTGATTGGTTGTCTACCATGAGTAGTGTAATCCCTCTATGGGGGGCAGCATTAGGGTCTGTTTTGACAATCATCCAGGCATAGTGCGATACATGAGCGGCAGTACTCCAGATTTTTTGTCCATTGATAATAAGGTCATCGCCATCTTCTACAGCACGAGTCTGAATAGAGGCAAGGTCAGAGCCAGCGTTTGGTTCGCTGTAGGCCAGCCAGAATCTTGCCTCACCTCTGGCTATTCTAGGCAGCCATTCCTTTTTCATTTCGTCGCTGCCGAAGAGCATGATGGTGGGACCGCCGATTAGTGTGGCTACTTCACCACCGGGTGCTCTGTAGTAGCTCATCCGCTCGTGAAAGATGGCCTGTTCAATATTGGTGCGTCCTGCGCCGCCGTATTCTTTGGGCCACGAGATGGTAAGCCAGCCTTTCTCGGCCAATTTGCGTCTGAATTCTTCTATGTGAGCGTTAATCTCTTCAAATTCTGATAAAGTGCCGTATCCTCCAGGCCAGTAAATGTTTTTCTCGGTCCAGTCTGCAGGGAGCTCTTTCTTTATGAAGTCTTCAACCTCTTTTCGAAACGCCTCTTCTTTCTCACTAAATCGAAAATCCATAGTCGTCCTTTCCCAAAAGCTAGCGTGTGTGCAATGCTTACTGTCGAGGTAACCCTAAACCTCTCATAGCGATAATGCTGCGCTGAATCTCGTTAGAGCCGCCGCCAACGCCTATCGAGACTGAGCATAGATACATACGCATTATCCCGGCATTGAGGGGAGCCCACTTGGAGTCCCTGTCCAGTTCACCATAATGTCCCAGGATACGCATACCTACGTTGGCTAACCGCCTCATTACTTCGCTGCCAAAAATCATTGCCATGGATGATTCATAGCTGGGGTGGAGGTTTTTACTGTACATCCAGGCAATGCGATAGCACATCATACGGAGGACTTCATTTTCAACTGCCATTTCTGCCAATTCATTCCTTATCAGCGGGTCGTTGGCAATCGGTTCACCGTTGCGCTTGGTTTCTTTAGCATATTTAACCAATTCCTCGATGATTCGTTGCTGTGCGGCAGCAGTGCCAACTGAGGAGCGTTCATAGTCTAAGGCTATAACTAGTTGATACCAGCCATTGTTTTTCTGTCCTACCAGGTTATCTTTGGGGATGTGCACGTCATCGAAGAAGACCTCGTTAAAAGAGTGACGGTTCAAGATATTTATCAGGGGACGAACGGTAATTCCCGGTGTCTTCATGTCAACAATAAACATGCTGATTCCTTTATGCTTGGGCACATCCGGGTCAGTTCTGGCGGCAAGCCAGCAATAGTCAGCCAAATGACCGTAGCTGCACCATATCTTCTGGCCGTTAATCACATACTCATCACCGACTTCAACAGCGCGGGTTTGGAGCGCAGCAAGGTCAGAGCCTGCATTTGGTTCACTATAGCCGAGACAGAAAATTATATCGCCCTTTGCCACTCTGGTTACATAATCGTTCTTTTGCTTTTCGGTTCCAAAGAGCATAATGGTGGGGGCTACCCAGTTTACCGTTATCTCTACCTCTACGCTTACCGGTGCCCTGTTGTATGCCAATTCTTCAGCGAGGATAAGCCGTTTTGTGTGGCTCAATTCCAGGCCGCCGTATTCCTTAGGATATGCTGGTGCCAGCCAGCCCTTCTGCCCAAGTTTGCGTTGGAACTGGCGAGAAATTGCCCAGGACTCCTCGGTTTCCTCCCATATGCCAGGGTCAAGTTCAGACCACCTTGGCGGAATCTCTTTCTTCAGCCATTGGCGAACCTCTTTCCTGAATGCCTCTTCCTCTTCGGTGAATCTGAAGTCCATGCTTGCCCTCCCTGTTATAAATCGGGTATGTGCGTCTATTCGATGATGGCGATAATGTCATCTTCTAAGATGGAATCGCCTTCTTTTACTCTAATTTCCACCACCTTGCCATTGTGGGGCGATTTCACCCGGATTTCCATTTTCATGGATTCAAGAATAACGATAGTCTCGCCCTCGCCGACTTGCGCACCAACTGCTACCACAATTTTCCAGACGCTGCCTGTGATCGGTGAAACAACTTCTGTCATAGTTGGCTTAACTCAGGTTATTTATCTCCGCCCTTTGTTTCGCTCAGCCCCAGAATGATTTTGGCCTCTTCCACTGTTGCTGGCTCCCTGCCAACATCTCGTGTCATTCTTACTGCTTTTTCTACTAAAGGACCGTTTCCTTGTGCCATCTCCCCGGGTGATAGATAAAAATTATCTTCAAGTCCGACTCTGACATTCCCACCAAGAGCCAGAGCGGTAGCTATCAGTAGCCATTGGTCCTCGCTGATACCTATTACCTGCCATTGCGCCCCTGGGGGCACTACACTAGACACGTGGGTTAGATTTCTAGCGGTGGCAGCCATGCCTCCGACTACACCCATAATGAGGCTTACTTGAAAGTTCTTCAGCAACTCCATATCAATCAATGGAAATAAGCTCTCCAAGTGCCCGAGGTCAAAGCATTCGCACTCTGGTTTCACCCCACTTTTGCTCATGGTGTCCAAAAAGAACATTATATCATCGAATGGGTTCTGGAAGACCACAGAGAAGACGAAGTTCTTCCGCCTTTGACTGTATTTGGCATAATTCATTGTTCCCATATTTAGTGCTGCAATTTCTGGCTTCAATTCGCGGATGTGAGCCATTCTGGTATCTCTGTCTACGCCAACAGCACCTGTAGAGAAGTTTATTATGATGGGGCACCTTTTCCTCACCTCCTCCATAATCTCTCGAAAAATCTCTACTCTCCAAGATGGTTTGCCGTCATATTCCCTGCCATGAATATGTACTATTGAAGCCCCAGCATTGTAGGCGCCTAGTGCCTCTTCAGCAATTTCCTGGGGGGTATAAGGGATCCACTTGCATTGGTCTCTGTTAGCGGCGACACCGGTCAAGGCAGCAGTGATTACTACTTTGTCTTGTAAGCCCATGTTTGCTCCTCTCTGTTATTTTCCTTTCCATAGTGGTTCACGCTTTTCCAGAAAAGCGGCAATACCTTCAGCTACATCTTCAGCCATGGTATTAATTGCCAGCATTGATGCCAGATATTCCAGGGCCTTCTCATATTCCATATCTCGCATGGTGTAAAAAGCTCTCCTGCCGAGCCTCAGGATAGCCGGGCTTTTATTGGCTATTTTCTTAGCTACTTCATCAACCTTTACATCCAGTTGTTCTCTGGGCACAACATAATTCACCAGGCCGAGTTCTTGCGCTTCTTTGGCATCAACTCTTTCACCGGTCAGCATTATTTCTAGGAGCCGTTTCGGAGCTGAGGTGAACCTAATCAAAGTTGCCATAATGATGTAAGGAAACAGACCCACGTTTATTTCCGGTGTCCCAAAGCGGCAATCATCAGCAGCAATTACTATGTCACAGGCCGCAGCTAAGCCAAGCCCGCCGCCCAAGGCATGACCGTTAATCCGACCGAGCAACGGTTTCTTCAGCCCCCTGATTATCTTAAAAAGCTCGGCAAAACTCCTCTGCCCTTCATAGCGGTCGAGGAAACTCGTTGTAGTTCCCATCGACTCGGCAAAGTCAGCGCCGGCGCAGAAAACTTTACTGCCTGCACCGGTAAGCACGATAGCGACTACTGATGGGTCATCATCATATTTTTTGAAGACATCCAGAAGTTCGGTCATCATCGTTGGCGAGATGGCATTTCTTCTCTCCTCTCGGGATAGAGTGATTGTGGCTACTTTATCTTTTGCCTCAACTGTTATAGTCTGATACATCCAGGTCCTCCTTAAACAGGGTAAACCCCGTGCTTTCTGGGATGCCGGTATATTTTCTTGTCTTTGGTAAACTCGAGAGCTCTGATTAAGACCTTTCGGGTTTCCCTGGGGTCGATGACATCATCTACGATGCCGAATCTGGCTGTCTTGTGGATGTTAATTTGTGGCCTTATCTCATCGGCAAGGCGCTCTACCATCTCCTGAGGGTTTTCGGCCTCCGCTAATTGCTTCCTGGCGAAGATGGACACCATGCCTTCAGGTCCCATAACTGATATCTCAGCTCCGGGGTAAGCGATTAGTAGGTCGGGGTCAAAGGACCTGCCGCACATTGCGTAATACCCAGCACCGTAGGATTTTCTGACAATTAGAGTAAGTTTGGGGACTGTAGCCTCGGCGACAGCATGAATCATCTTAGCTCCGTGCCTTATGATTCCAGATTTCTCCGCTTTAGACCCGACCATGAAGCCAGGGACATCGGAGAGGAAAATAAGTGGGATATTGAAAGCATCGCAGAGCCAGATGAAACGGGCTGCTTTGTCAGCGGCATCTATGTCGATGACCCCACCATAGAAAAGGGGATTATTGGCAACAAATCCTGCTGAATAGCCGGCTATCCTCCCAAATCCAACAATGATATTTCTTCCCCACTTCGGCTTCATTTCGAAGAAGTAACCATCGTCCACTATGTATTTTATGAGGTCGTGCATATCATAGGCTTCTCGAGGATTGTCCGGGATAACGTTCAATATACCATCGTCGATTAAAGCTTCCGGGTCTCCAGTCCATTCTTTTCTGAGTGGTTTTTGGTCGCAATTCTGTGGGAAGAAAGAGAGATATTGCTTTATTGCCTTGATACATTCCTCGTCTGAATTTACCTCTAGGTCGCCACAGCCGCTTATCTCGCAGTGAACTTTAGAGCCTCCCAGCTCATCTTCGGTAAGTTTTTCTCGAATCACCGATTCCACAAGAGCTGGGCCACCTAGACCCATAAAACTCGTTCCCTTGACCATGGGCACGAAATCGGAAAGGCCTGGGATATAGGCTGTACCAGCATAGCCTGGTCCCATCATAGCGCAAATCTGCGGGATTACGCCGGACATCAGCGATTCTTCCTTAAAGAGATATCCCGAATCAGCAAACAGCGCTACCCTTTCACCAGAAAGGCCGCCACCGCTTACTCTGGCCCCTCCTGAATCCCCCAGCCATATCATTGGGATTCTCTGCTTGAGAGCGATTTCCCTTATTCTCGTCACCTTGGTCTCGTTGACCATTGCCATAGAGCCGCCTCTAACTGTGAAGTCATAGGCTGCCACGGCCACATCTCTGAGGGTAACCCCATCAGTCACCTTACCGTAGCCGGTGATACATCCATCTGCCGGAACAAGCTCAGGCACCCCGAACTCACTACCGAGCATACCAACTTCGACGAATGTTCCCTTTTCAATCAGGAGGTCAAGCCTCTCTCGTGCTGTCAGTTTTCCTCTGTCATGGTGTTTCTTGACGGCCTCCTCACCGCCCATCTTTTCGACTTCCTCGCGGAGGTCCTGAAGTTTTTTGACTTCCTCCCTCATTCTGTCACCCATTTTTCGCCTCCTTTAACCTTGATATGAAATGCGTATCATAAGTTCCCGACTTAAACATTGCCGAATCAAAAGCTTTCTTCAGGAAGGGGATGTTGTTTTTAATGCCAGTGATCTCATAATCATTTAGAGCTTTTAGCATTCTCATTATAGCTTTGTCTCTGTCTTCACCCCAAACGATTAGCTTGGCAATTAGAGGGTCGTAAAACTGGCTAATGGTATCACCGGCCTTGTAGCCGGAATCAACTCTTACGCCATCACCGCTGGGCTCGACGTAAGAAATTAACTTACCTGGGGATGGGTAGAAATTTTCTGAGTCCTCGGCATAAATCCGGGCTTCAAGCGCCCACCCGTTCCACTCCAAATTGTCTTCTTTAATGGACAGAGACTGACTCGAAGCAATCTTGATTTGTTCTTCAACCAGGTCGAAGCCTGTAATCATTTCTGTAATCGGGTGTTCCACCTGAAGCCGGGTATTTATTTC
>JBBISW010000079.1:0-8674 GCA_037441105.1 Chloroflexota bacterium | reverse complement strand
TGAATAAAGTGCCAAAGACAGACCAAGAACCGAGATACAACAACGGCCCCGAGGCGGTCAGCCAGGAGCCATGGGACCTACTGTTGATAGGATTTAGCACTGATTTACTACAACCATCTGGAAGCCATGTTTTCTTTGCCACCAATGGTGGCCTAAACTTCATCGGCTATTCTAACCCGGAGGTAGATGCTTTGTTTAAGCGAGCCAAGTCAAAAGAAGCACTGGACAAAGAGGTGAGGCGACAAATCTATGCTGAACTATCTCAGCTTTTGTCTGAGGAACAGCCTGTTGATTTCTTGATTTTCCATAGAGCTAACCATGGCTTTCGAAAGAACGTCATGGGCATAGAGCCTGGCATAAATATGGGCTATAACTATCATCTGTGGTATTTTGAGCCTGCAAAATGAGGCTTGTCCGCTGTCATTCTGAGGGGGGCCCTTCGTTTAATGTCATTCTGAAGGAGCGAAGCGACTGAAGAATCTCAACTCAGGTAAACTCCGCGACCGAAGAATCTAGACCCTTCACTTCGTTCTGGGTGACGGGGTAAAACACCTGTCATGGGAAAAAGCTGGCTCAGAGATTACATCATTAAAAGGCTCATTTACTCGGTAATTATCGCCTGGGGCATATTGACCGTCACTTTCATTCTAGTCAGGGTTGGGCCAAGCTCACCGGCTGATAGATACCTAGCCAATATAGCTGCAGGTGGACATGACGTAACACAGGTTGTAGCTGCTATCGAGGCTAGGTATGGCGTAGATAAGCCAATATGGGTGCAGTATGCAGATTATATGGGCAACCTGTTCCAGGGTAATTGGGGCTGGTCTTTCAGCACCTCGATGCCGGTAATCGAGCTAATCAAAGGGCACTGGATTTACTCTTTTCAGCTCATACTGTTAAGCAGCCTGTTTGCTGCCTTCCTCGGCATCTTAATCGGTATTTACTCAGCGGTTAAGCAATATACCAAGGTGGATTATGCCTTCACCCTTTCTTCTTTTATAGGCATATCAATTCCCAACTTCTGGCTTGGTGTCATGCTTATCCTGGTTTTCTCGGTGAAACTGGGACTGTTCAAGACCTACTATGACACCACTTTGCCTCTGTTCTCCCTTGATAATCTAAAAGCGCTGGTGCTGCCTGTTATGACTTTAGGCACAGGAATGCTGGCTGGCTATGTCAGATACACAAGGTCGGCGATGCTGGATAATTTGAGGAAGGCGTTTGTCACTACTGCCCGAGCCAAGGGACTGCCGGAGCGCACTGTAATCGGCAAGCACGTCTTCAGAAACGCTTTGCTACCCCTCGTTACCATAATTATGTTCGATTTAGGCAGCATCGTTTTCGGCGGAGCCTACTTGACTGAGATTATTTTCGGAATTCCTGGACTGGGACAAATATCTTTTAATGCTATCTTTGCCAATGATTACCCTGTGGTAATAGCCGTAACCCTTATCGGGACATTTATAGTGCTACTGGTGAACTTGGTGACAGACATTACCTACACCTATCTTGACCCGAGGATTAGATATGACTGAAAGGCTGAAAGGCATAACTCAGAAGATTAGCCGACCGTTATACAGCAACGCACGGCTGATTAACTATTACTGGCAAAGGACAAAAAGAAACAAGCTGGCTGTCTTTGGCCTAGCATTCATAATATTCCTGGTTCTATTGGCTGTAGTCGGCCCTTTCTTTACCTTAGATCCTACGCTGGTCAATTTTGAGGAGAAGAACTTGCCGCCTGTTGGTTTTGCCATTGAGCAATCCGTCTACAACATTGAAACCGATGAATTTACTACCACAAAAGTTTCTGGAACCTGGAAACACCCGCTGGGCACAGATAGCAAAGGTCGCGATATGCTGGCGATGCTAATTTCCGGAGCCAGGGTATCCTTGCTGGTTGGTTTGATTGCCACCGGTATAGCCATAATCCTGGGGACGATTATCGGAGTCTTGTCAGCCTACTTGGGTGGTTGGGCAGACAACGCCCTGATGAGATTCACTGATGTTATGATGACCTTCCCCTTCTTTCTATTGCTGGTTCTTATAGTCTTTATTTTTGGCCCCAGCTTGGCTATCATAGTGCTGGCAATCGGGCTGACCGGCTGGACAGGTACTGCCAGGCTAATTAGAAGTGAAGGTCTATCACTGAGGACACGGGAATTCGTTACCGCTGCCAAAGCCATGGGTGCCAGCGACAACAGAGTCGTTTTCCGCCACCTCATACCCAATGTCATCAGCCTGATTATAGTCATAGCTACACTGGCTATCCCCGGGGTAATCTTAGCTGAAGCTGCTCTGAGCTTTATTGGTTTGGGCGACCCAACGGTACCTAGCTGGGGAACAATCCTGGAAGCTGGGCAGCACAGCCTGAACACTGCCTGGTGGGTGGCTGTAGAGCCGGGGATTATGATTTTCCTGACAGTCCTTGCTTTTAACTTTTTAGGTGATGGCCTTAGAGATGCCTTCGACCCCAAGAGCAATATTTAGCAATTCTATCTGTCATTCTGAGGGAACGAGGCGACCGAAGAATCTCATTTAGGTGATAACCAAGTATGATTATGGACAATACAATTTTGAAGGTCAACAATCTGAAGACATACTTCTTCACCCGCCGTGGTGTGGTCAAAGCAGTGGATGGCGTCAACTTTGAACTGAGAAAGGGAGAATGTCTCTGCCTTGTTGGCGAATCTGGCTGTGGCAAGACGGTAACAGCACTATCCATTCTGGGCTTAATTGATAGCCCACCGGGCAGGATAGTCGATGGCCAGATAAGCTATAACGGCTTGGACTTAGCCCAGTGTTCTCTGAAGCAGCTAAGACAAATCAGAGGTAGCGATATTTCTATTGTCTTTCAAGAAGCACAATCCGCTTTGAACCCAGTGCTGACCATAGGTGACCAGATAGTAGAGCAGATAAGGCTTCACCTGCCAATGGAGCATAGCCAGGCTCGAGAAAGGGCTATGACCTTGCTCAATGAAATGGGTATACCCTCGGTGGAAAGAGTCATGAGCTACTATCCCCACCAGTTATCTGGTGGTATGAAACAGAGGGCTCTTATAGCTATGAGCCTGTCCTGCGACCCTAAAATCCTCATCGCTGACGAGCCGACTACTGCCGTAGATGTCACTATCAAAGCTCAAATCCTTAACATTTTTCGCGAGCTAAAGGCTAAAAGGCAAATGTCCCTTATCTTCATAACTCATGACCTAGCGGTAGTAGCTGAAATAGGAGACAGAGCCGTAATTATGTACGGAGGGAAGGATGTCGAAACAGCGCCGGTTTCTGAAATAATCGGTGAACCAAAACATCCCTACACAAGTGGTTTAATCGAATGTCTGCCCGATCTTTCTAAAACTACAGATAGACTGGCATCAATTCCTGGTACAACGCCCAACCCTAGTGAAATGCCTCAAGGCTGTGCTTTCCATCCCAGGTGTCCTAAGGCAATGGCAATTTGTAGTCAACAAGAGTCAACGGAGATAATAATTTCTAGGGAGCACAAAGTAAGCTGTCATTTGTATAGATGAAACAGATGCATAATCATAGGCTATTGCAAATAAGAAACCTGAAGAAGTATTATCCAGTAACTGCCGGCCTGTTTTCTCGACATATTGGCGATATAAAAGCGGTAGATGGGGTGACTTTCCACATTGCAGAGAAGGAAATCCTCGGATTAGTTGGTGAATCAGGATGTGGCAAATCAACCCTGGGCAAAACTATTCCAAGATTAGAGGAGCCGACCAGCGGAGAGATCTGGTACAAAGGAGCTGATGTTACTAAGCTGGACAAAAAAAGACTCAGGGAATTAAGAAAGGAAGTTCAAATAATATTCCAAGACCCCGATGCCTCGCTCGACCCGAGGATGACCGTGGGTGATTCTATATGTGAGCCTTTAGTTATACATGATATTGGTGATGACAGGGAACGGGTTGAAATGGTGGCCGAGTTGATGGAGCAAGTCGGGTTAGAAGCCAGGCAAGCTAACCTGTATCCCCATGAATTCAGCGGCGGCCAAAAACAGCGTATCGGTATCGCTCGTGCTTTAGCTGTAAACCCAAGACTTATAATTGCCGATGAACCGGTGAGCGCCTTGGATGTATCCATACAAGCTCAAATCCTAAATCTGATGACGGACATTCAGGAAAAGTTCGGGCTTGCCTATTTGTTCATCGCCCACGACTTGTCAGTGATAAAGCATATGGCACATAGAGTGGCTGTAATGTATTTGGGAAAAATTGTTGAGCTAGCCAACAAAAAGGAAATCTTTGACAACGCTCTCCACCCTTACACTGAAGCCCTGTTGTCAGCGGTCCCCAGCCTGAAATCAAAAGCTAAAGACAGAATATTATTGCGTGGAGATGTCCCCTCACCACTCAACCCACCACTTGGCTGTCGTTTCCATCCCAGATGCCACCGGGTGTTACCAATTTGTTCTCAAGAAGAACCTGACCTAACCGAAGTATCCGAAGGCCACTTGGTCGCCTGTCATTTATACTAGCTCCTTAACCATATAAGCACCATTCAGCTCATAGCCACATTCAGTGCGGAAATACTCCCTGGCACCGACACCGCTGATAATGGCTATCTTCCAAGCTTGAAATTCATCCCTGGCAATCCTTTCAGCCTCCTTGAGCAACTCGCTGCCAAGCCCCCTATGTTGAGCTGCCCCCACCCGCTGCTCTCCCAGAGGGACTTCAGAACCGAAGACGTGCAACTCTCTAACCATGGCTAATTCTCGATTGCCAACTGCTGAAGAACCTATCCGCATCCGGAGCAAACCAAAGATAGTTTCCCCTTCGTCTTCAAAGGATAGGAATACCTCTTTTCCTCCAGATGCTCCATAATCCAACCTCTTCAGGTGCGGCTTCCCGATTCTCCAGCCATCTCTCAGGCGATGTCCATACTCTCGACAGCGGATACAATTACATCGAATGCCAATTTCCTCCATCCGTTTTTTCAGCGAACTCCTCAATGCCAAATCCTTACAGCCAGCCACGATGAATTTGCTGGGAATGTCACGCATCACACGGGGAATCCTAACATAGCTGGGGATTGAGGTCTTAATATCTATCATCAAATTCACCATCGCATCCATTGAGTATGGCTGATAACGGTTATCCCTGTACCAGGTCTCAAGCTCGGTGCCGGCGATAACCAGCGTCGGGTAAAGCTTTACCCCATCAGGCCTGAAATTCTTATCAGCGAAAAGCTGGCGTGACAACTCCAGGTCATGCTCAGGTGTTGACCCAGGTAATCCCGGCATCCAGTGATAATAGACCTTGAAGCCATAATCCTTCAGTAACTTGGTAGCTCTCACCACCTCAGCTACAGTATGCCCTCGTTTAACCAGTCGGTAAATATCGTCATCTAAGGTCTGCACTCCTAACTCCACCCGTGTAGCCCCGAATTCCAGCATCCTCTTGACCTCTTGTTCTTGACACCAATCAGGCCTGGTTTCAATGCACAGCCCTACGCATCTGTGGTTGGCTGTTTCATTCATCTGCTTGGCTACGTCCAAACTGGGGGACTGGCTACCGTTCAAGGCATCATAGCAATCTTTTGTGAATTGATATTGATACTCTTCGGGATAAGCCAGAAAAGTGCCTCCCATGACGATGAGTTCTACCTTATCGGCCGGGTGCCCCATGTCTGAGAGAATTCTCAGCCGTTCCTCAACTTGCCTTCTGGGTTCATAATTGCAACTCTTGGCTCTGAGCACTGCTGGAGATTCTGGAGTATAGCTCTTGGGCGCATCAGCGAAAGTGGGGCAATAAATGCATTCACCAGGGCAGCCTATCGGCTGACCCATGACAGCCACCGGGGTCACTCCAGATATAGTCCTTGAAATTTTTCTCATAGTATGGTTTGCTTAAAGATGTAAGGCGAGGCTAAAGCCTCACACTACAAAGCATACCTATATCAGAAGTTTACCAAATTGAGAATATGACGACAAGTAAAGAAGTTAAGGATGCCTATTGCCGTTGCGAGGAGCAAAGCGACGATGCAATGGCAATGTCCTTCTGTCATTGCGAGGCACGCAGTGCCGTGGCAATCTCGGTGGAGGGGCATGGTGGTGGGATTGCTTCGCTTCGCTCGCAACGACAGGTGGGAAGAGTTCGCAATGACAGACAGGGATTGCCAAACACCAGGGAAGTCTTTGATGAGATAGCCGAGAGCTGGTATCGGTTCAGGCATTGGTCTCGTTTCACCAGGGAGCTTGAGGAACTAGCACTTAGATGGCGCAAGGGCAGGCTTTTGAACGTCGGCTGTGCTCATGGTCCAGACTTCCTGCCATTTAAAGAAAACTTTGGGCTGTGGGGGGTAGACTTCTCCACACAGATGCTAAAACAGGCACAAAAGTACGCCGCTAAGTTCGATTTCGAGGTCAACTTGGCAGTAGCCGACGCCCTTTCTTTGCCCTTCCCCGATAACACCTTCGACTGTGCAATTGTAGTTGCTACCTATCATCACATCGAGGGAGATAAACAGAGACGGAAGGCCTTTCAGGAGCTGGGGCGTGTTCTGAAGCCAGGAGGTGAAGCATTTGTTACTGTGTGGAACCGATGGCAGCCACGCTTCTGGCTGAAAGGGAAAGAGGTCAATGTACCCTGGAAATCAAGGGGCAGAGTCCTCTATCGCTACTATTACCTGTTTTCCTATAATGAACTTCACAAGCTGTTAACTCAGGCTGGGTTTCAAGTAGTCAGTATATTTCCTGAGCAATCCCACCGTTTTCTGCTGAAGTTTTTCTCCCGGAATATATGTGCACTCATCAAAAAGTAGGCCGTCTCTGGCGCTGAACCAACAAATGTAGTTGCGACCTTTTAAGGTCGCCTTTGAGAGGACCTTTGGTGTGGCATGGCCTTGCGGCTATATGTCATTATTGTTTAGTCCGCCTTGAACTGTCATGCTCCGCTTCTATCTCAAGCTCCTCCGGAGCTGTAGACAGGGCAATGGGCAGGAAAGCCTCAACCAGCTTGGGGTCAAACTGAGTGCCAGAACATTGCTTGAGCTCAGTCAACACCTTTTTATAGGAAAGTGGCTCACGATAGGGGCGAAATGATGTCATAGCATCAAAGGCATCAGCAATAGCCAGGATGCGGGCTTCGATTGGAATAGCCTCGCCTTTTAGTCCAGATGGATAGCCAGTGCCATCCCAGCGTTCATGATGGTGAAGAATAGCTGGTAGGCAGGAAACTAGACTGAGTACATGACCAACTATAGTAGCTGATAATTTGGAATGGGATTGAATCAATTCCCAGGTTTCAGCCTCGAGCTTGTCGACCCTATTGAGCACTTCGTCGGGAATGCCTATCTTACCGATATCGTGAAGCAAAGCTGCAGTGCTGATTACAGCTACTTTTTCCGAACACAAGCCTAAAGTTTCAGCTAGAGCTACAGCATAACTGCTTACCTTCCTTGAATGACCATAAGTGTACGGGTCCCTAGCTTCGATGGTTGCGGCTAAGGCATAGATGATGCTTAAAGCCTCCTTTTCGGCGGTAGCTCCGGAAGAGGCCTTTTTGGTCAAAGAAGGTAGCAGTTTTGATGCCACACAGACCCGATTGCCTCCAGTTTGCTTGGCGTAATAGAGTGCCCTATCGGCAGCATTGACTATCTCATCTGAGGTTACTCCGTCACTGGGCCAGGAAGCTAAACCGAGACTAGCAGTTACCCTGATTTTCTTCTGGCTCATTGCCTTGGCAATCCTTATGCGAACTCGCTCAGCCACGATAAAGGCATCGTTACTCGGAGACTGTGGTAACAGAATAGCGAACTCATCACCTCCGTAGCGAAAAGCCAGGTCGGTATTCCTTATCGTCCTGTCTACTAACTGCCCCATTTGTGCTAGCACCTTATCACCAGCTACATGTCCGTGCTTGTCATTGTAGGCTTTGAAGAAATCAAGGTCGAGGAGAACTAGAGATAGCATGCCGCTGTAACGAGAATGGCGGTCAATCTCCTGTTTTAAACATTCATCAAAGTGGCGGCGGTTGAACAGACCAGTAAGTTCATCGACACGGGCCCTCTGCTCGGCTTTAGTATAGAGCCGGCTATTCTCAATCGGCACGGCGATTTGGAAGGTGAGACGTTCCAGAAGACGAACTTGCCCGGGATTGTAAGCATTGGGGCGTTGACTGCCGATGATTAAGCCACCGATAGCCTCGCTTTTCGTCACCAGCGGCAGGTAAACGATTGAATGAATTCCCTGTTTCAGGTGATGCTCACCCGTCCAAAACCTTCTGTTTTTGGAAAGGTCCGGCTCGACACAAACCTTTTTGCAGCTAGCTACCCATTCAACACCTGTGCCGGCAAGTGGTATCCTTTCCCTGAGCTGCCAGGATGAGCCTACTTTTGTGGACAAAGCCTCAAAACTCAGCTCATTTCCCTCAATCAGTCCGATCCCGGCCCAGTCAACATCAACCACCTCCCTGAGTTCGTTGATAAAAGTGTCGTATACTTCCTGTATGTTTAAGCTGGAAGTAATAACCGAAGTCAATCGGTTAATCAGGGAGAGCTCTTGTTCCCGCTTTTTGAGCTGCTCCTGAAAGTATTCCTTCTCCAGACTTGTCGCTACCTGAGATGCAATGTTTTCCGCAAAATTGATATCCTCGACCGAGTACTTGCCGGTTCGCTTTCTATCTGTTGCCAATATAGCAACCAAGTTGCC
>JBBISW010000078.1:2399-8894 GCA_037441105.1 Chloroflexota bacterium | reverse complement strand
CGTCACTTTGTTGGGTGTTGCATTTGACGTCATCGCTATTCGGCTGCATCATACTCTCAGCAGGGTTCGTTTGCCTCGATACCTGCGATGCTAATATACTAACCGCTGCCGTGGATTACGAGATTGTCATCGGGCTGCAACAAACAGATATTTACTCTATATCCAGCCCTTGCCCATGCATTGCTGGCAAAGTACCTTAATTCCCGTCTTACTAGCGAGGACCTTGTTTAACCCATCTGTGTCCTAGCCACCACAACTCGGGCAAGTTGTCTGGTTTGGCGGCTTTGCTCTCGGCACACCATACATTGAGGCTTGTACCGATACGAAAGGCCGCGTGCACTTACAAATAGTGTAGTTCGAGCATCCGTAAAATTTATTGCCAGCATAGCGACCCCTTGGCGTCGTTCTCAAAACCATCAAATGACCGCATGAAGGACACCTAACTTTCGGCATTTTCCCAGCCTTCGTTTTTTATCAATCATCTGCAACAAGCCAAACTACAGGAACAATAGAATCAGCTTCCAGTTGCTTGAACTCCGCGTCACCTGTAACAAGAGTTGCATCTTTAAGTTGAGCTAAAGCTACGGCAAAGCAGTCGGCATAGGCGATGGGCCTGTGCGCTTTAATGTGAGCGGCAGCCAAGGTTTGGGCTTGGTCGGCATCAACAATCTGAACAGGCAATTCATTGATGCGAGCCAAAGTCTCCTGGGCTTTTGGTAGACCTCGCTCACGCTCGGTGATATATAGAACCTCACCTAAATTGATAACGCTCATGAATAGCTGACAGCGTCCAGCAGAAGCTTTTTCCAGAAGCCCTCTTACCTGTTCCAATCCCTCCTCGCCAGCAAAATAGGCAAGAAGTGCATAGCTATCAAGAACAAAGCGCCCCTGTCCCAACCTATTTCCCTTTGCCAAAGTCTTCTTTTCGGGACTGGAGAAGCGCCTGGACAAGAGAGGTCTCGCCTTTCAACATACCCGCTGCCTTATCTAACGGCTTCTTGGAGACGGGCACAATAACCACTACCCCACCATAATCAATGAAGTGGACTTTATCACCTTTCTTGAGCCTGTACCGCTCTCTTAATTCTTGAGGTATAACTACCCATCCCTTGGCAGACAGTGTCCCTGTGTTCATCCGTTGTTACCTCCACATCTATTATAAAGTATATACTGCGGCGATTTCAATATATACGGAGGTGGGCAAGAACTTGGCCTCTTTGAAATTGCTTCGCGGAGCCTGTCATGAGATGTGTGAGATTCTTCAGTCGCTCCGCTCTTTCAGAATGACATTAACGAAGGGCTCAGAATGACAGAAAGGGATAGGTTTTTCCGTGGCGAGGCTAAAGCCTCGCCGCTACATTAGTGAATCATCTCAACGGAGTTCGTTTGCCTCATACGAGCGATGCTGATATACTAACCGCTGTCGTGGACTATGAGATTGTCATTGGGCTGGAAGTGCATGCTCAGCTATTGACCAGGAGCAAAATGTTTTGCTCCTGCAGCGCTGATTATGCCAGTACACCACCGAATACTCACGTCTGCCCCATCTGCCTGGGTATGCCCGGCGTCCTGCCCACAATCAACCAGAAGGCAATAGAATATACCGTGATGACCGCCTTAGCGCTCAATTGCACCATCGCCGAATACGCCAAGTTCGACCGCAAGAACTATCCCTACCCCGACTTGATGAAAGGCTATCAGATATCTCAGTACGATGCCCCCATCGGCCAGCACGGCTGGCTAATGATTGAAACGGATGGGAAGGAAAAGAGAATCGGCATCACCAGAGTGCACCTGGAAGAGGATGTGGCCAAGCTGACCCACTGCACTTCACCTGGGGGCGAAAGCTATAGCCTGGTGGATGTGAACCGCTCTGGCGTACCTTTAATGGAAATCGTCGGCGAGCCGGATATCAACTCTCCTGAGGAAGCCAGACAATATCTGATGAAGCTGCGCTCCATTCTTCAATATCTAGGCGTGTCAACGGGCAATATGGAGGAGGGGAGCTTCAGGTGCGATGCCAATATCAGCATTCGCCCTGCCGGCAGCACCAAATACCTGCCCAAGGTAGAGGTCAAGAACATGAACAGCTTTAAAGCCGTTTACCGGGCTCTGGAGTATGAAGCTAAACGCCAGCAGGAGGTGATGGAGAAAGGCGAGAGACTGGTTCAGGAGACAAGGGGATGGGTGGAGGCAAAGGGGATAACCGTGAGCCAGAGGAGCAAGGAATATGCCCATGATTACCGCTATTTCCCTGAGCCCGATTTGCCACCTTTGGTTTTCAGCAAGAGCTGGGTAGAGGAAATCAGGTCTCGCTTGCCCGAGATGCCCGATGCCAGGCGAGACCGTTTCATGTCTCAGTACGGGCTACCTCTGTATGACGTCAACCTGCTCGTTGATTCCAAGGCGATGGCCAACTACTTCGAGGACTGCGTTAAGCTAATGGTGGGTTCTTCAAATGGAGCCAACCTCCACAAGAAGGCGAAGACAGTGAGCAACTGGCTGCTGGGGGATTTCAGCCGCATGCTCAATGCCACCAACACCAGGATTGAAGACACCAAAGTCACCCCGAAGCAACTGGCGGAGATGCTGGATTTAGCCGATAAAGGGGCCCTCAGCGGCCCGGCGGCTAAAGCCGTCTTTGAAGAGATGTTCCTCAGCGGCAAAAAAGCCGGCGATATCGTAGCTGAGAAAGGGCTGAGCCAGATAAGCGACAGCTCAGAGATAGAGAAGGCAGTGGCCGAAGTAATAGCCGGCAACAGCCAGGCAGTGGCTGATTACCAGGCAGGGAAAGAACAAGCGCTGGCCTTTCTCATCGGCCAGGTAATGAAAACAACCAAGGGGCGGGCTAATCCCACCACGGCAAAGGAAATCCTGTTACAGAAACTCGGAGGAAAACAGAATGTTTAACTATCTACTTATTGCCCAGATTCTGGTAGCTATAGCCTTAATCATCGTTATACTGCTCCAGGTGCGGGGCGGCGGACTGGGAGGCATATTCGGGCAACCAGATAGCGTTTATCGAACGCGGAGAGGCGTGGAAAAAACCATGTTCCAGTTCACCATCGGCCTGGTTGTCCTGTTCGTGGTTCTTTCCATCTGGATTGTCCAGGTCACCTGACAAGTGGGAGTTGTCCATTGTCATTGCGAGTCCCGATACAATCGGGACGTGGCAATCTCGGTCCCGCTCTCTGTCATTCTGAGGGAGCGAAGCGACCGAAGAATCTCGGGGATGATGGGCATGGGAAGAGATTGCCACGCGGAGTTTATGCTAAGCTGATGAGATTCTTCTCCCGATAAATCGGGATCAGAATGACATAGAAAAGACATGGCTCCAGTCATCACCCTGACCACCGATTTCGGCACTGGCGATGCTTATGTAGCCAGCATGAAGGGGGTAATCCTGACCATCAACCCGAAAGCGGTCATCGTTGATATCTGCCATTCTGTTAAGCCACAGAATATACTTCAGGCTGCCTTCATCCTCAGCACTGCGCACCACTATTTCCCTGAAGGGGCAATCCATGTAGCCATAGTTGACCCGGGCGTAGGCAGCCAGCGGAAAGCCATCATCCTGAAAACACCATCAGCCTTTTTCATAGCACCGGACAACGGTGTGCTGAGCTATATAGTAGATGAGCTGGAGACAACCCCGGCTAAACCAACACCTCATTTTCCTCCTGGCCCTGAGCCAAGAGAGCTTGCATCGGGGATTGAGGCGGTTGCCATAACCAACCCGGATTTCTGGCATCACCCGGTGAGCACCACATTTCACGGTCGTGATATATTTGCACCGGTTGCCGCTCACCTCTCACTGGGCACGCCGTTACACAAATTCGGGGACAGCATAAGCCATATTCACATCTACCCCACACCACGACCGCATCGTGATACCGAGGGAAACCTGATCGGCCGTGTCCTTCACATAGATAACTTCGGCAACCTGATTACCAATTTCAGGGGCAGCGATTTGCCGGGCGGAAAGATTACGGTTAACATTGGCAATCAGCAGATAAACGGTCTAAGCAAATTCTATGCCGAGAAGGAAGGGCTGGCAGCTATCATCGGCAGCAGCGGTTATCTGGAGATATCGCTGAGGAACAGTAATGCTGCCACTTTTCTGAAGGCTAAGGTGGGTGATGAAATAAAGGTGGAGCAATCGTGAGATTCTTCGCTGCGCTCAGAATGACAGAAAAGGCGAAGGGATCAGAATGACAGAGGCAAAAGGAGGGAGAATAAGATGGGCTTGATAACACCAGAGCAATTTGAAGCGAGCTTGAAAAAGCTGAAGCCACGTGTCTTCATGAACGGGAAAAGGGTGGAAAATGTACTGGAAAACAGAAACACCAGAACGGTCGTTGAAGCGAACAAAGCCAGTTATGCCTGGGCACTCGACCCAAGATATAAGGACATCATGTCATGCTATTCACCACTCGCAGGTGAGGTGGTGAACCGCTACACCTATGTCAGCGCCAGCACTGAAGACCTGGTAAAGAAGGCTGAAGCCGGCAACTTCGCCGCTGAGATGCTGGGGACATGCATATACCGCTGCGTTGGCTACGATGCTTTTCATTCGCTGGCCAGCACTACTTGGGAGATGGACAAGGAACTGGGGACAAAATATCACCCCAGGTTTATGGAATATCTAAAGATGGTGCAGAAAAATGACCTTTCCGTGGCTGGTGCCCTAACCGAACCCAGGGGGAGGCGGAGCAAGAAGACGCTGGAATGGACAGACCCTTATCTCTCATTGAAGATTGTGGACAAAAACAAGGACGGCATTGTAGTCCGAGGAGCCAAAATCAATATCAGCGGTGCCTATGCCAGCCACGAGCTGGTGGTTTTGCCACAGGCCGGTCATTTCGAAGGTGAAGAGGATTATGCTCTGGCATTCGCCACACCCGTGGATGCCAGGGGCATTACTTTCGTCTGCCAGTACACACCTTATTCTGCGGAAAGAGACCAGGCTGAAGACCTAGAGGAACTGGGCAATCCCGTCTTCGGCCAGCGCGAGACGTCAATGGTCGTCTTTGACAACGTCTTCGTCCCCTGGGAACGGGTGTTTCACTGCGGTGAGTACCAGTATTCCATCAAGTTTGTAACTCGCTTTGCCCGAACTCACCGCATGACCTGCGGCGGCACATGCAAGGTGGGCTTTATGAACCAGATTATCGGAGCGGCAAAGCTGATTCAAGAATACAAGGGCTTGGAAAAAGCCACCCATATCAATGAGGAACTGACTGAGATGGTGGTGTTGAGAGAGACGTGCCGGGCTTGCGGCCTGGTCGCTGCCATCAAGGGCGCCGAAGAGCCGCCGGGCTCGGGCGTGTTCCTACCGGATGAATTGTTGGGCAATGTTGCCAAGCTGAATGTTGCCAATGCCTTCTGGAGGGTGATGGCACTGGCGGGGGACATCGGTGGGGGACTGATTGTCACGCTGCCGTCGCTTAAGGAGCTGAAGAACCCTGAGGTCAAGGAATATGTGGAGGAGTTTTACAGCTTCGGCTCCGACGAGCCAACAGAAAACATTCTGAAGGTGCACAAACTACTGCAGAACTGGACGGCCGGGCTGCATGGTGTGAGCACCTGGCATGGTGCTGGGCCGATTATGGCACAGAAGATTGTGCTGCAAAGGGTTATCAACTACGAGCATGAGAAGGATTTGGTTAAGCGGACGCTAAAGCTCAAAGGGAAGGAAGTGTAGCTGCTGGGCTTTAGCCCCACATGATAATTATTAAAACGTGTAGCTGCGTCCCGCTTTGCGGGATAGCCTCGCTGGGCTCGACCCTAAAGGGTCGCAGCTACATTGAAAATAGATAAACGAAAGGGAGGATACCGATGACAGACATTCTTCTGACAGAAGAGGAGATTAAGTTTCGGGAGGAGTTACGAGCATTTATCGCCCGTGAGATAGACCCCAATCTGGTAGAGCGAATGGATTCGGAAAAAGAAGAATATCCTTACGAGTTCATTCGCAAGATGGGGCAAGGGGGCTATATCGGGGTCTCCTTTCCTAAAGAGTACGGTGGCAGAGGTCTGAATTTTGTCTGTGAGATGCTGGCAAATGAGGAGGCCGGAGCCTTAAGCACTGGACTTGCCTGTGCCCGTGGCATGCCCACCTATGTCGGCCGGCCGATTCACGTCTATGGCTCTGAAGATTTGAAACAGAAGTATTTGAAACCCACACTTCAGGGCAAGCTTGTCTGCGCTGAAGCCTTCAGCGAGCCGAACTACGGCTCAGATGTGGCTCATATAGAAACCAAGGCAGTGCGGGAGGGCAATAACTATATTGTCTCCGGGGCCAAGCGCTTCCAGGCAGGTGGCATGGGGGCTGATTGGTTTCTGGTCGTTGCCCGGACAGACCCAACTGTTGAGGCACATAAAGGCCTCAGCGCTTTTGTCGTTGAGCGCGGAATGGGCATTCGGGTGGAGGAGCACTTTGAACTACTGGGCTTTCGCGGTATGGGCGTTTCCGACCTGTTTATTAAGAATGCA
>JBBISW010000078.1:0-2299 GCA_037441105.1 Chloroflexota bacterium | reverse complement strand
TATTGATTAGAGCCGCTCGAATGATTGACAAAGGCATTAAGGGGCTCGATGCCGCTGGGGCTATAGCTGAAGCCAAACTGTTCGCCTCGGAGACCGCCTTTAAAACTGCCAACGACAGCCTGCAAATCCTCGGAGGCATCGGCTACACGAAGAAGTATCCCGTGGAACGCTACCTCAGAGATGTCCGCGTGGTTATGATATATAACGGTCCTTCAGAAGTTATGCGGGAGGTAATCCAGAGGCAGGTCTTCCGCGAGATGGCAAGGTAGCTAACAAAATGAGAGGGATTGCTAAGTACCCCCTTTCTTCGTCATCGCAAGCTTCCTTTTCTGTCATTGCGAGCCCTCTTTACTGTCATTGCGAGGAGCACCTTCCATTTTGTCATCGCAAGGAGCGTGAGCGACGTGGCGATCTCTGTCCCGTTCTCTGTCATTCTGAAGGAGCCCTTCATTAATGTCATTCTGAAGAAGTGAAGCGACTGAAGAATCTCACTCAGGGTAAACTCCGCGACCGAAGAATCTCGGAGGTGATGGGCATAGGAGGAGATTACCACGCTTCGCTCGCAATGACAAATAGACATTCTCGAGAAAGGGTGTTGAAATAAATGCAGATTAAACTTACTACACTGAGCGAGAACACCGCAGGCAGGGTGGGGTTGCTGGCTGAGTGGGGGCTGAGCGTCCTGGTGGAGGTAGATGCCTATAAAGTCCTCATGGATACCGGACAGGATATATCAGCCGCTTATAATGCTGCCGTGATGGGCATAGACCTGACCACGGTTGACAGGATAGTCCTCAGCCATGGCCATCGCGACCATGCCGGCGGCTTACGCCATGTGCTGAACACAATGAGAAGGAGAATCGAGGTAATCGCTCACCCCGACATCTGGGCATCTAAATACTCCCGCACCTTCGGCAAGGCGGAGCAATACGCCGGAATACCTTTCTCCCGAGAAGCGCTGGAAAGCTGGGGCGCTTCCTTCAGGCTTACCAAGGAGCCCGCCTGGATTACCCATAATATCGTCACTACCGGCGAAATCCCCATGCACACCAAGTACGAAAAGATTGACTCGGAACTATTTGTCAAGGAAGGCGGAGAGCTTCGCCCCGACCCACTCAAGGATGACCTGGCACTCATCGTCAAGACTGAGATGGGCTTGATAGTTATTTTAGGCTGCGCTCACAGGGGTATGATAAACACGCTCTATCATGCCCAAAAGATAACGAGTGAAAAACGCATTCACATGGTCATCGGCGGCACGCATCTTCTCCACGCTTCCAGGGAACAAATAGACCTTACCGTTACTGAACTTAAGGAGCTTGGTGTCCGGAGGATAGGGGTATCCCACTGCACCGGGCTGCCGGCAGCCACCATACTGTTTCAGGAATTTGGCGACAGCTTCTTCTTCAACAACACAGGCAAGGTTATCGCCATCTAACTACCACCAACCAATGTAGTGCGACCCTTCAGGGTCGCCTATCACCGAACCATATGCGGCCTCGACCTTTTTAGGGGCGACTGTCACCAATCCATATGTAGCCTCGACCCTTCAAGGTCGAGCCCTGCGAGGCTATCCCGCAAAGCGGGACGCAGCTACACGTTTTAATAATTATCCATGGGGGGCTAAAAAGCCCCGCAGCTACATTTTTGCTTGCTTCACCCCGAATGACATAAGGCGAAAGGCTCAGAAATACGGACTTGAGGTAATGCCGACGATTGAGGGTAGGAGAATTAGTAGGTGTGGTATAAGCGAACAAAGTGCTCCCTGAATTGACATGCTTGCCGATAAACGTTATAGTTTCTTTGGCCTTAAGTGTCGAGCGAATATGTGACACCGTGGGGAGGTGAAACCATTGAAATTTAATCGGATTACAGTTAATCCTAACCAGATGGGTGGTGTGCCTTGTATACGGGGCTTGCGCATCCCTGTGGCTGCAATTGTAGGCATGGTGGCTGAAGGGATGACGGAGCCCGAGATTTTGAAAGCCTATCCAGACCTGCAGACGGAGGACATACGCGAAGCCTTGCATTATGCTGCTGAGGCTGTGCGAGAGCGAGAATTGCCACTGGTGCCAGCGCCGTGAAGTTTCTGGTAGACAATGCTCGGTCGCCACTAATTGCTGTCGGACTCGGCCAGGCGGGTCATGACGCCATTCATGTTCGAGATTATGGTATGCAAGCTGCCACAGACAAGGAAGTATTCGAGCGAGCTGGCAACTAAGACCGTATCCTTATTTCCGCAGATACTGATTTTGCTACACTACTCGCCTTACGGCGGGAGAAAAAGCCATCTGTAATC
>JBBISW010000077.1:0-9202 GCA_037441105.1 Chloroflexota bacterium | reverse complement strand
TGACAAAGCAGCGACTGGACAATCTATTAGTAGCTAGAGAGCTGGCTGAAAACAAGAAAATGGCCCAAGCTCTGATTATGGCCGGCAAGGTAACTGTGTCCGGCGATGTAATCACCAAGCCAGGCACCCAAGTGAATGAAAACGCCAGCCTTAAGCTAGCCGAAAAACTGCCATATGTCAGCCGTGGTGGCATCAAGCTGGCTCACGCCCTAGATGAGTTCAAGCTCGATGTCACCTCCCTGACGGCTATGGATGTCGGCGCCTCCACCGGCGGCTTTACCGATTGCATGCTACAGCGTAACGCCAAGCGTGTCTACGCCATAGACGTCGGCTACGGTCAGCTCGACTATAAGCTGAGGCAAGACCCTAAAGTGCTCGTGATGGAAAGGATAAATGCTCACTATCCCTTCTCTCTGCCGGAAAAGGTCAACATGGCAACCATAGACGTATCTTTTATATCCGTGACCAAAGTGATTCCCAACATAATAGACCACCTTGTACCGCCCGGATATATCATCGTCCTGTTCAAGCCACAATTTGAGGCGGAAAGAACTGAGGTAGGCAAGGGCGGCGTAATAAAAGACCCGCAGGTTCACGCCCGAGTCCTGGGGCAGTTCATCATCTGGGCAACCGATAACGATTTGAGATTGCGCGGGCTGGTTGCCTCACCCATACTGGGGGCTGAAGGTAACAAAGAATTTCTTGTCCTCTTAACTCCAAGCCGAATTAAATAAAATGAGAGTATTTATTTGTCATTCTGAAGGAGTCCCGATTTTATCGGGACGACTGAAGAATCTCACCTAAACTGAATTCCACGACCCATGAGATTCTTCTCCCGATAAATCGGGATCAGAATGACACGAGGCGAAGAGCTCACAATGACGACAGGACGACAGAGAAAAAGGTTCACAATGACTGAGAGGAATGACTAAACATCTCATGAAAAGAAGCTTCACGCTTACAGTTGACGACCTTCACCTTCCCGGTGAGGTCTATTTCCCGGAAGCGGCGGAATGGCCTTGCCCGGCATTATGCCTTTGCCATGGCATCCCCTCTGGACAACAGCCCAGCCCTGACGACAGAGGCTATCCGGCGCTAGCTGAAAGGTTCTGTGCTGCTGGTTTTGTCACCTTGATTTTCAACTTCCGGGGAACAGGCCTGGCTCAGGGCAACCTGGACATCCTGGGCTGGACGCGAGATTTAAAGGCTGCCATTGATTACCTGTGCAGCATGGACGAAGTTGACAGGTCACGCCTCTGTCTTCTCGGCTCCAGCGCTGGTGCTGCGGTAAGCGTTTATGTCGCCGCCAACGACCCCAGAATGTCTTCCGTGATAACCTTCGCCTGCCCGGCCAACTTCGGCTTCCTAGCTAACAAACAACAAGTCAATTCTCTCCTCGACCATTTCCGCAGCATTGGGTTAATCAAAGACGCAGACTTTCCACCATCAATAGATGGATGGCTTGATAGCTTCAACACAGTTTCGCCCATCCGCTACATACAGAAAATATCTCCCCGCCCCCTTCTCCTGATTCATGGCGAAAAAGATGACCTAGTGCCGGTAGAACATGCTTACAGGCTCTATGAAAAAGCCGGAGAGCCTAAGGAACTGGTCATAATCCCCGGCGCCGGACACAGACTGCGCCTTGAGGAAAAAGCCGTAACTACCGCCCTAGACTGGCTCAAAGCAAGGAGCCTGTAGCTGCGAGGAATGTCATTGCGAGGCGAAGCCGAAGCAACCTAGCCTCGCTGGTCTCGACCCTAAAGGGTCGCGCAGTACATCTTTTGCCGATAGCAAGGGGGCTATTGACAAGTTGCCAACATAAGACTATATTTGGCTAGCGCATACGGAAACTTTTCAAAACCTGTCACACGCAGAGCAGCATCGACATTGGTGAAGGGATTGCCAAAACTTTTTGGCGACTCGCGAGTTTGCATAATCATTGTTAATCAAATCAACGAGAGGAGGTAAGGATGTTTTGTAGGAACTGTGGCAAAGAGGTGGCACAGCAAGCTATCTTTTGTCCCTCGTGTGGCTGTGCGCCCACTGCTGGCAAAAACTTTTGCCAGAACTGTGGACAGCCAACTGATTCCGTTGCAGAAGTATGTATTAAGTGTGGTGTTAGACTCGGTGGGGAGACCGAAAAGTCTAAACTAGTTGCTGGATTACTAGGCATCTTCGTTGGATGGTGCGGAGTCCACCGCTTTTACCTCGGATACGTTGGCATAGGTATTGCCCAAATTTTTGTGACGCTTCTCACATTTGGGGCCGGTGCACTCTGGGGATTTATCGAAGGTATATTGATTCTAACGGGCACATCAATAAAAAGGGATGCCAAAGGTAGGCCATTAAAAGAAGAATAAGAGGTTTCACCCACACCGTTCCCATCAAGGGAGAGGAAATAGATGTGTAGTGGCGAGGCTTTTCCACGACCTAGGCCATGGGGCGGCCGTGTCGGGACAGGAGCCTCGCTGGTCTCGACCCTAAAGGGTCGAGGCTACATGCAAATTGATGATAAGCAACCCCAAAAGGTCGCAACTACATTGAAAAAAGAGCATTGCTAAACGTTCTCAAGCCCTATCAGATTGACCTCGAACGGGGAAAAGGCTTATAATTTAAATACAAGCAGAAGCTATGCATGAAAGCTGTGGTATATTCGGCATCTATGCGCCCGGAGTAGATGTCGCCCGAGTTACCTTCTTCGGTCTCTACGCACTTCAGCATCGTGGTCAGGAAAGCGCCGGTGTCGCCACCGCTGATGGAAAGAAAATCTACCTTCACACCTCTATGGGGCTGGTTTCCCAGGCTTTTACCGAAGATGAACTGACTGAGCTTAAAGGGCACATCGCTATCGGGCACACCCGCTATTCCACCACCGGGTCAAGTCGCCCAACCAATGCCCAGCCCGTATTAGCCAAAAACAATTCCACAACCATAGCCTTGGCACACAACGGTAACATAGTCAACGCCAAATTCCTCCGTGACGAACTCTGCCAACTCGGACATGAATTTTCCACCACTACCGATTCAGAAGTTATCGCTAACCTTATCCTATCCTCCACAGAACACAGCCCGGCAGACAAAATAAGGTATGCCATGCGCCGTCTGCAAGGCGCTTATTCCCTGGTGATTCTGGCCAAGGATAAGCTGATTGGAGTCCGCGACCCTATGGGGGTGCGACCGCTTTGCCTTGGGACTATCGATGGTGGCTGGGTAATCGCTTCAGAAAGCTGTGCTCTCGACCATATCGGCGCTCATTTCGTCAGAGAAGTCGAGCCCGGCGAAATAATAGTTATCAACAAGAACGGAGTCAAAAGCTTCAGTGAAGATAACGGTAAAAGAGCCATATGTATCTTCGAATATATCTATTTCGCTCGCCCTGACAGCTTTGTCCAGGGCAAACTGCTTTATCCCGCGCGGCAAGCCATGGGCAACATACTGGCTCGAGAGCATCCAGTTGAAGCTGACCTAGTGATGGGTGTCCCTGACTCAGCCACTGCTGCTGGCATCGGCTATGCCATAGCCTCGGGCATCCCCTATTGCGAAGGCTTAATCAAAAACCGCTATGTGGGACGCACTTTCATCGAGCCTGACCAGAGATTGAGAGACTTAGGCGTAAAGTTAAAATTTAATCCTCTCTCTGAAACAATTGCCGGAAAGCGATTGATAGTGGTAGATGACAGCATTGTCCGCGGCACAACCACCCCACGAGTAGTCGCCTTGCTCAGACGAGCCGGTGCCAGAGAGGTACATCTACGCATCTGTGCCCCACCTATCCGCTACCCCTGCTTCTTCGGCGTGGATATGGCAACCAGATGGGAGCTTATCGCTGCCCACAAAACCATACCAGAGATTAGAGATGCCATAGGGGCTGATTCCCTGGGCTACATAAGCATTGAGGGCTTAATTGAGTCTGTAGACCTGCCTAAAGAAATCTTCTGCCTGGCTTGTTTCACCGGAGAATACCCCATACCAGTGCAGCTAGAGATGGACAAACTAGCCCTAGAAGCTATACCTTCAGGGAGCTTGAGTGAACTCGGCAGGTCATGAGACTTACGCCCGGGCTGGCGTAGATATCAATGCTGCCGATAAAGCCAAAGAGCTGATTAAACGACTTGCCCGGTCTACTTCCAGGCCTGGAGTCTTAACTGATATCGGCTTATTCGGCGGTATGTTCCAACTCACAGGCTACACTGAGCCGGTACTCGTCTCCAGTGTCGATGGCGTGGGCACCAAGCTCAAAATCACTTCTTACCTGGATAAACATGATACTGTAGGCATTGATTTAGTCAATCACTGCGTCAACGACATCCTCACCTGTGGTGCCAGCCCGCTTTTCTTCCTCGACTATATCGCCATGGGCAAGCTGGTGCCCAAAAAGGTTCAAAGCATCGTCAGCGGCATAGCACAGGCCTGCAAAAACGTTGGCTGTGCACTTATCGGCGGCGAAACTGCAGAAATGCCGGGAGTCTATCAGACTGACGACTATGACCTTGTCGGCTTCATAGTTGGGGTGGTAGAAAAGGCAAACATACTCAGCAGCAATGCCATCGCTGTGAATGATATCATACTAGGCCTGCCTTCCAGCGGACTCCACACCAACGGCTACTCGCTGGTGCGCCAAGTCCTCGGGATAGACCAGGACCCGTCCTCGTTGCAGGTCTTCTATCCCGAGCTGAAGCGAACTCTGTGGGAGGAGCTTCTTGAGCCACACCGCTGCTACTACTCGGCAATCAAGCCAGTTCTGCCAATGATTAAAGGGCTGGCTCATATCACCGGCGGTGGCTTTGAGGGGAATATCCCCAGAATCTTGCCCAAGGGCCTTGCCGCTCAGATCAACAAGGACGCCTGGCAGGTTCCGCCCATCTTCAGGCTCATTCAAGAGCGAGGCAAGGTCCGGGAAGCGGAAATGTACGGGGTATTTAACATGGGGATAGGTATGGTCCTTATCTGCTCTCCGCAACACGTAGCCAAATTCACCGCCGCCTTGCCTGAAACCCAAAAAATTGGTAAAGTTATCAAAATAAGAGGCAACAAAAGAGTAATCCTCGCCTGAGGAGGCCAAATATGCGTGCCATTGTCAGCGTTTCCGACAAAACAGGATTGGTTGATTTCACCCGCAAGCTAGCAAATTTGGGCGTCGAGGTATTCAGCACCGGTGGCACCAAAAAGTCCCTTGAAGCCGAAGGTATAAAAGTCCACAGCATCTCAGAGCTTACCGGTTTCCCTGAGATTCTCGATGGCCGAGTGAAGACGCTTCACCCAGCAGTCCACGGAGGCATCCTGGCCAGGCGCGAGCTTCCCCAACACATGGATGAGCTGGCAAAGAACAAGATTCAAACTATAGATATGGTGGTGGTCAACCTCTACCCCTTTGTCCAGACGGTAGCCAAAGTCAACGTCTCTCTTGAAGAGGCGCTGGAGAATATTGACATCGGCGGGCCGACGATGATTCGTGCCGCTGCCAAGAACTTCCCGTCTGTCCTAGTAGTAGTTGACCCTCAGGACTATGACACAGTCATCGAAAAGTTGCGCCAAGGCAAGGTAGACTTGAAAGAAAGGAAAAGGCTGGCTCAAAAAGCCTTCCAGCATGTGGCTATGTACGATACGGCTATCGCCCAGTATTTTAGAGAGGAAGAGGCATTCCCCGAAAATATGACCATCGCTATGAAAAAGCTCTATGACCTGCGCTATGGAGAAAATCCCCACCAGAAGGCTGCCCTGTATGCCGAGCAAGCTGTGGGACAGAAGCCATTGGGCATGACCTCAGTCAAGCTGCTCAGCGGGCCTGAGCTTTCGTTTAATAACCTCCTCGACCTCGAAGCTGCCTGGAGCACTGCCAGCGACTTCGCTGAGCCGACTATAGCTATAGTCAAGCACAATAACCCATGCGGGCTTTGCAGCAATAAAGACCTGGTTGAAGCCTACAAAAGAGCCCTTGCCGGTGACCCTGTGTCTGCTTTCGGAGGCATCGTCGCCAGCAACCAACCTATTGACCTCCCCCTCGCCACTGAGATTGACAAAACGCATTACGATTGCATCATAGCCCCAGACTACAGTAAGGAAGCCCTTGACCTACTCAAGCGCAAGAAGAATATGCGCATTGTGTCACTGCTCATCCAACCAATGGCAGGCAAAACCAAAAATATTGACTTACGCCCCATCAGCGGCGGATTCCTGGTTCAGGAAGAAGACTACTACACCGACCATGAATTCAAGCCGAAGACTGTTTCCAAGCGCGAGCCGACAAAAGCCGAGCTGCGCGACCTCCTCTTCGCCTGGAAGGCAGTAAAACACATAAAGTCAAATGCCATCGTCCTGGCTAAAAATAACACGCTGCTGGGTATGGGCACTGGTCAACCCAATAGAGTGGTCAGCGTCGAGCTGTCTTTGAAGAGAGCCGGTGATACGGCAAAGGGCAGTGTCCTCGCCTCCGATGCCATGATACCATTCCCTGATAC
This sequence comes from Chloroflexota bacterium, assembly GCA_037441105.1. Classification (GTDB taxonomy): domain Bacteria; phylum Chloroflexota; class Dehalococcoidia; order GIF9; family UBA5629; genus VGNY01. The sequence goes on along the minus strand of JBBISW010000077.1, from coordinate 2,741 downwards.
CGTCGAGGTGGCAGCTAAAGGCGGAGTAACTGCCATAATCCAGACCGGCGGCTCAGTAAGAGACAAAGAGGTGATCGCCACAGCCGACAAGTACAACATGGCTATGGTGCTCACCGGAGTGCGCCATTTTAGGCACTAATCCTCTCATCAGAGAGAAGACAAAAGGGCGAAATCCTCTCTCCCCTAGCGGGAGAGAGTTTGAGTGAGGGGGAATAAGGATAGGAAAAAAGGCAGATAAACCTGGAGGTCTACTACAACCAGTCCGATAATTTCTTCATAAACATACAAAAGACATCGCCAGGTATTGAGCCTGACGGCAGAGAATCATATAATTGGGCAAAAGGTGGCTCAGAGGGGGGAATGCAACAAATATTTATATGTCCCAGATGCGGGACACAAAATGGCTGGGGACAAAGATTTTGTGTAGGTTGCGGTACACCCTTGGCCACATTTTGCCCATATTGCGGTGCTAGTATGCCTCCTGCATCTGGGTTTTGCACAAACTGCGGTGCACAATTGGGCTGGGCTAGTCGGCAACCAGCAAGAGAAGACAAACCAGCATCAGGCTGGTCGAAATTTGGGGGGGCTCTGTTTGCACTCGGAGTGCTGTGCATAATCATTGGCCCTGTAATGCTCATGGTAACGCCCCAGTCTGAGAATACACTAGGACTAATGATAAGATACATTATAGCCGGCGCGTTGGCTATAATTATCGGCTTACCGCTCATGTTCAAGAGATAAAAATGGGCAAAAAGACCACAACCGAGCAGAACTCATAGAGCTGGAGATTAAAGGGTAACTGAGAAGGAGAAGAAGCCATGATGATAATTGATACAGACAGTGTAACTGCCACCAAACGGAAACTGGATAGCGGGAAAATACCACAAGTTATAAAAGACGTGAAAAAAATGCTGGAGATAAAGGAGGCTCTCCTGTGGCGGTCTGAGGCCATGACGCCTTGCTGCGGCTCTCTGTGTAGTATAACCGCACACCTCACCCGAGAAGTCAGTCTCCTGGAGAATACACTGGTTGCACTGGAAAAAGGTGACAAAACTCAGGCTGCCGACTTGCTAGAAGAGTACGCACATGCTTTAGAGGTAAGCTGTGAACCCAGTCAACCGAACTATTGCTGACCTGGATGTTCTGGTCGAGGCGCTGCCCCAAAAATCAAAGAGGATTTTCCACCGTATATTCTCGGTTACCATCACCAAGGGCTGCCTCAAGCCACCTAAAACCATGCTCTCCTGGATTGAGCAGCAATTCGGTTCGGTGGACAGGGTAACCGAGCAGAAAATCATCAAAGTCACCAACCTGGTCACTTTCGAAGGCGCTATATTTAACTCACTACGAGCTCTGCGTCCACGACAGTACGAAGACCGGCTTAGAGTCGAAGCCCACATTCTTGACAGAGCCAAAGATGACCCGTTAAGCAAACCCCTCGAAGACACTCCTGAAGACCCATTTGGCCGAATCAAAGGCAAGTACTGCATTACCGCCAGCAATATCGCCAAATACGACGGGCTCCATGGCATGGTCATCTTTAAAGACTATAACCCTCTCGAGTTCTCCAGAGAGGAAATCATTGACTATCTAGACACCGGCTGGAAATGGGCACAGAAAGCCCACCAGTATGACCCCTCAGCCAAGTATTACTTCTTTCTGTGGAACTCGCTAAAGAAAGCCGGGGCAAGCCTGGCTCATGGACATGCCCAGGTAGTACTCAGTCGGGACAGCCACTACGCCAAAATCGAAGCCCTGCGTTATGCTGCCCTGCGCTATAAAGCTGAGCATGGCTCCGATTATTTCAACGATCTGTACCAAGCTCACCTCACCTTAAGCCTGGCTACTGAAAAAGATGGGATTAAGATTATGGCTTACCTGACTCCGATTAAGGAAAAAGAAATCATGCTCCTTTCGCCCAACTTGGATGACTCTTTCAAACAAAGAGTATACGAGATCTTAGCCTGTTTTCGAGATAGAATGCATGTCACCGCCTTCAATCTGGGGATAGCCACTCCACCGCTCAACTCGCTACCTGAAGGCTGGAAAGATTTCCCTATTATCGCCCGAATCGTTGACCGCGGTTACCCCTGGGATGGTTCTTCCGACTTCGGCACCATGGAGCTTTACGCCGCCAGCATCATCTCCAGCGACCCATTCCAGGTAGCTCAAGAACTCAGAAAAGCTCTACAATAAGGAGAAACGAGGAAGAAAGAAATGGCTAGAGCGGTAGTAGTTTCGGATATGCTGCGGGGGTTTCTTGAAGAAGGTCACCCCCTGTATTGTGGCCCCAGGTCTCGCCGTATCATCCCCAACGTCCAGAAACTCCTGGAGGAGGAATTAGCCAAAGGCTCGAAGATATTCTATCTATGCGACAACCATGACCCTGACGACCCTGAGTTCGCCATGTTTCCACCCCACTGCATCGCAGGCACCCCAGAGGCTGAGATTATCCCCGAGCTTTCCCAGTATCCAGGCAAAATCCTACCCAAAAAAACATACAGCTTATATTTAGATACTACTCTGGACAAGGAGTTAAAAGAACTCAAGCCAGAAATGGTGGTTGTCTGCGGCGTCTGCACCCATATCTGTGTGCTGCATGGAGTATCTGAGACCAGAACCCGGCACTATCCCGTCGAGGTGCCTGTAGATTGCGTTGCTTCATTCGACGAGAAAGCCCACATCTGGGCTTTAGACTACATAGAAAATGTGCTCGGTGCCAAGCTGACCAGGGTCACGGT
>JBBISW010000076.1:3645-9331 GCA_037441105.1 Chloroflexota bacterium | reverse complement strand
GAAGCTAACGGAGGTGCCTGCGCCAGAGATTTTACACGAAAGCAGGGACATAACCTATCTTTGTCACTCTGGCAGGAATATGGATTGCCTCTACAGAATCGATCTCTCTTGCAGAATATCCCATGATTCTAAGCCAAAGCTTTGCTTCATTATCTTCTTTCCAATCATTGAATTTACTACAGATTGCTTTTTCGTTGGCAAAGCCTCCTTTTGCTGTAGCAGAACCAAGTTCAAATGTTGCCACAGTTAATACTCCTGTTTTCTATTATTATATCAACTTGTGTCTGTTCTATCCTTGTCTGTTCCTAGGTCATATTTGACTGAGTCAAGCCAGTTCTTTATTTTTCCTATGATTCACCTAGTTAGTTCTAGTACTTAACCTCCACACCTTTGGCTTTTACTTCGTCGCCGAGGAAGGTGCCTTTGCCTTTGGAGGAGAATTCTTCCTCTGTATAGCCGAGGGCTTCGATGGGCTTTTTGAGCATTGCTCCCGCCTGCCCAAGAAGTGTTAATCTCTCCCATAAATCCATCTTTTTGAAATCATCGGAAATCACCACTAAATCTATGTCACTGTGTTCTTCAGGTGAGCCATAGGCGTAGGAGCCATAGAGAATTATTGTTTTAGCCTTGATTCCCATTCTTTCAAGTATACGCCGGTAATCTTTTATGATTTTATGGAAAGCTCTACCCATCTAAAAGCCTCCTTCGTCTTTCGTAGAAAGGTTTCTGTTCTCTCTTTGGTAAAGGCTTTGAGCATTTCTTGAAAGTCTCTGGGGTACCTTGTCACAATGCTTAAATTGCTTAATTCTCCTAAAAACCTGTTCATTTGCTCTGGAGGTGCAAGTTTAGCAAGCTCCACAAGATGTACTAAATTATGAATCCTAGGCGGCGTCTCACCGGTAGTTTGCTGCACCTTTGCTTTCAAAGCCTTTTCTATAGCTAGGTGACACATGAAGATGGTGTAGATGTATCGGCCAGAGTTGAACATGTGCTCGGCTGTTTCCATATCATATTTGGCTGAGTCAAGCCAGTTTTTAATTTCCTTCTTCATTAACCCGTCTGACTTAGTATTATATCACCCTCATGTTCCCCGTATCCCAGCGGGCATAAATCCTCGCTGGATGCTTGCCCACCCTACCACCCTGAGCCCTTGCCGTCAAGGGAGAGAAAAGTGCGGATTCACCGTTTACCCCCGAGTTGTATGAGATTCTTCGCTGCGCTCAGAATGACAGAAGGTGAGTGTCTTAGGATGACAGATAACAATGACATATATAACATGGCTAGGTAGTATCCACTTTCATTGTACAAGGGGTCTTATCCCATCTCGGCCCAGTTTTTGCCTATTTTGATGTCTATCTTTAGCGGGACGCTGAGCTTTAAGGCTTGAGGCATTATTTCGCTGACCAATTTTTTCATCAAGTCTAGCTCTTCAGGAGGCACTTCAAAAACAAGCTCGTCGTGAACCTGGAGAATCATTTTGCTTTTCAAGTTCCGTTTTTCCATCTCGCGGTGGAGGTTGACCATAGCGATTTTGATTATATCGGCTGATGTACCCTGCACTGGCATATTTATTGCCATTCGCTCGGCAGCTTCTTTCACCAGCCGGTTTGTTGAGTTGATTTCAGGTATGTAGCGTCTCCTGCCCATCACCGTCTGCACGTAACCAAGTTCTCTGGCCTGGTTTTTGGTAGCTTCAATGTATTCTCTAACCCTGGGATATTTCTCAAAGTAAGCACTTATGAACTGGGCAGCTTCCTCCCGGCTGAAACTGGTGGCTTGCTCCAGGCCGTAGTCGCTCATACCATATATAACACCGAAGTTGACTGTTTTAGCCACACGACGCATCTCTGAGGTCACCTTGTCCGGTGGGACATTGAAGATACGGGAAGCGGTGGCGGTATGCACGTCTTCATCTCTGAGGAAGGTGGCGATAAGTTCCGGGTCCTGAGAGATGTGGGCTAATGCCCTGAGGTCGATTTGGGAATAATCGGCGGACAGCAGATACCATCCGGGCTCAGCGATGATGGCCTGCCTTATTTTGCCACCCAACTCGCCTCTTATCGGGATGTTTTGTAGATTGGGCTCACTGGAGGAAAGACGCCCGGTAGTAGTGCCTGTCTGGTTGAAGCTGGTGTGAAGCCTGCCTGTTTTGGGGTTGACTAAGGCGGGGAAGGCATCGGTGTAAGTGGACTTCAGTTTGGCGAGCTGTCGGTATTGTAAGACAAGTTCAATTATGGGGTGAGTCCCCCTTAGTTCCTCAAGAGCCGAGGCTTCAGTAGAATAGCCGCTTTTTGTCTTGCGTGACCTGGGGAGTTTTAAATCTTCATAGAGGATTCGGGACAGTTGTTGCGACGAGTTGATATTGAATCTGTAGCCAAGGCTATTGTAGACCTCGGCTTCCAGCCTCAGCATTTCCTTTCCCAGACTATGTGACATGTCTCGCAACAGCTCGGTATCTAAAGCGACCCCATTTCTTTCCATAGCTACCAGCACCGGGATTAGCGGCATTTCTACTTCATCGAAAAGTCGCCATAGTCTTTCCTGGTTAAGCTCGCTCTTAAGCACACTTTTAAGCCTCAGAGTGATATCGGCATCGGCGCAAGCATAATCAGCAACCTGTTCTATCGTGGCCATCGCCATTGAGAGCTGTTTGGCTCCCGTGCCGATTATGTCAGTGATAGGGGTCATCTCGATTCCCAGCTTTTTGAAAGCCAGCGCTTTGAGGTTTAATGGCTTTTCACCCAGCAGGTAAGCGGCAATCATAGTATCGAAGGCCAAGTTCTGTAGATTTATTCCGCATTCAGCCAGCACCAGCATGTCAAATTTGCCGTTTTGGGCTATTTTGGCGGTTTTGGTATCTTCAAGCGTGGGTTTGAGCTTAGCGATAACTTGCGATAGTGGTAGCTGAACTATTTGACTTAACCCACGGTGGCCTACCGGTATGTAGTAAGCTTCACCTGGTGTTGATGACAGGGAGATGCCGACAAGTTCTGTTGACATGGCTTCTTTGCTGGAAGTCTCCACGTCTACGGCGAGTTCTCTGGCGGCTGATAGTTTGGTGATGAGCTTGTCCAGGGCCTGGTCAGTATTGACCATTTGGTAGTTTTTCCCAGATATGACATAGTTGGGAGCTGGTGTCGGTGTCTTTTCTATTTCTTCTGGTAGTCTGGATAGTAATTGGACGAATCCGAGTTCACGGAAAAGCTCGACTACTTGCTGGCGGTCGTAAGAACTGACCTGGCAGGTGTCGAGATTCAAGGTTATGGGCACGCCAGTCACTATTGTTACCAGCTCCTTATTCTGAAGAACTTGAGCTTTATGGTCGATAAGTGATGCCTGGAGCTTCTGGGGATTTACTTCGTCAATGTGGTCATAGATTCCCTCAATGCTGTCGAATTGCTGGAGTAGCTTGGCTGCTGTCTTATCACCGATGCCGGGGATACCCGGGATATTATCTGAGGGGTCGCCGGTCAGAGCTTTGAAGTCGGCAAGTTGGCTGGGAGATATGCCGTATTTCTGCTCGACACCTGTCTCATCGTAGATTACTGTATCACTGAAGGTTCGTCTTGGAGACATTACTTTTGTGCTGGGCGAGACAACCTGGAGGATATCATTATCGCCAGTAACGATGATAGTGTCCACATCTTGCTGGCTAGCCTGGCAGCTTAGAGTACCCAGAACATCATCGGCTTCATAGCCATTTATTTCGAAGGTAGGAATATGGAATGCGTCTGCCAGTTGGTGAACCCGTTGTATCTGGCTCACAAGCTCATCGGGTGTTTTGGGGCGCTGGGCTTTGTAATCCTCGAATTTCTCATGTCTGAAGGTAGGGGCAGGACGGTCGAAGGCAATAGCCCAATGAGTTGGCTTGATTTCATTCAGCACCTTTAGCAAAGTGCTAGCAAAACCCTGGACAGCGTTAACCATTTCTCCGGTCTTGGATACTGTTAGCGGGGGCAGGGCGTGGAAGGCACGGTGTACCAAGGCGTTTCCATCAAAAAGCAATAGTAATGGTTTTTCTTTAGCCAATTTCTAAGTCCTTGAAACCTTTTAATAACATGTCATTCGGAGCCTTTCACCCCTGTCATTCTGAACTTCCTTCTGTCATTCTGAGCGAAGCGAAGAATCTAGAGACCCTTCTGCATTAACAGAAGTCCACCCTAAGCAAGATTCTTCGGTCACGGAGTTTACCCTGAGTTGAGATTCTTCAGTCGCTCCGCTCCTTCAGAATGACATTAAACGAAGGGCTCCCTCAGAATGACACAAAGCGTAGGTTCAAATTCATTATATATCATGTTGACATCCGTGGTATACTAAAAGTTCACCTGTGGAGGGGTTAAAGTGAAGGCAAAGTATTTGCTTTCCGTAGCTGATTTGAGCGCTGCGGAGATAGAGAAAATCATCACTAAGACAATAGAACTGAAGCGTGGACTGATGCCCCGATTGCTACGTGACAAGGTCTTGGTTCTCGTTTTTGAGAAACCTTCATTACGGACGCGGGTTAGTTTTGAAGTAGCGATACGTCAGTTGGGGGGCTGCAGTTTTTATCTGTCACCTGATGAGGTAGGTCTGGGCAAGCGGGAGCCAGTTTCCGATGTGGCTCGGGTACTGAGCCGTTATGTGGATGGTATCATAGCGCGCACCTTTTCTCATGAGACTCTAAAGGCACTGGCACGTTACTCAACTGTGCCAGTGATTAATGCTCTTTCTGATTACGAGCATCCGTGTCAGGCATTGGCTGACATAGTGACTGTTTGTGAGAAGAAAGGGAAGTTGAAGGGACTGACTCTAGCTTATATTGGAGATGGCAATAATGTGGCTCATAGCTTGCTTCTGGCGGCTTCACTTACAGGAGTCAATTTCCACATTGCTTCACCATCTGGTTATGCGGTGAAAGAGGAGATATTGAAGGCGGCTAAAGGGTTTGCGGCCCAGAGCGGTAGCCAGATTGTTCTGACTGAGGAGCCACAGCAGGCGGTGAAAGATGCTGACGTGGTTTATACTGATGTCTGGACAAGCATGGGGCAGGAAGCCGAGGCTGAACAACGCCGCAGTGCTTTCGCTGGGTATCAGGTTGATGCTGATTTGTTGTCTTTAGCTAAAAAGGATGCTATCTTCATGCATCCTATGCCGGCTCATCACGGGGAGGAGGTTGCGGTGGGGATTCTGGATAGCCGGTGTTCAGTAGTCTTCGATCAAGCTGAAAACAGGCTCCACTTACAAAAGGCATTGCTGGCCGAGATGTTTGGTGAACGGGCTCGATAATTAAGTGGCATCCTTTAAATTATTAATCATTAAAGTCATAGTTGTGAGAGCGAGTAAGTCATGAAGCCGATTGTTGCCATAGTTGGCAGAGCCAATGTTGGCAAGTCAACGTTGTTCAATCGCCTGGTAGGCGAGCCGGTAGCTATTGTAGAAGACCTTCCTGGGACAACTCGCGACCGCGTCTTTGCTGATGTTTCCTGGCAGGGCCAGGAAGTGACCCTGGTTGATACCGGTGGCTTGGAGATAAGGCCAGGCTCTTCCTTGAGCCAAAAAATTAAAGACCAGGTGGAAGTGGCTATAGCCGAAGCTGATGTGATTATTTTTCTGGTGGATATCCGCGACGGGGTAATTGCTGCTGACCAGGAAATTGCTGACCAGTTGCGTAGCTGCAATAAGCCGATAGTTTTGGCAGCTAATAAAG
>JBBISW010000076.1:0-3545 GCA_037441105.1 Chloroflexota bacterium | reverse complement strand
GAGGTGTTGTTGATTGATACCGCTGGTATCAGGCGGCGTGGACGCGTTGATGCTGGGGTGGAGTATTACAGCGTAATTCGAGCTTTGCGTGCTATCAATCGCTGCGATATTGCCTTGCTGGTTACCGATGCCACCGAGTTTATCACTGCCCAGGATGTCCACATTGCTGGTTATATCAAGCAGGCTGGTAAAGGAATGGTATTGGTGGTTAACAAGTGGGACCTTGTTTCTGGACAGCCGAAGGAGGCGTATGCTCAGCAGATTGAGCAGCGGCTGAAATTTATGTCTCATGCCCCTGTCCTTTATGTTTCGGCAAAATTAGGGCATAATATAGATAAGGTAATACTTAAAGCTCTGGAAGTATGGCAGGAAAGGCAGAAACAATTGCCTAACACCGTCATAGATAAGCTGATTAAAGAGGCGGTAGTATCTCATGCGCCACCGCGGAAAGGTTTCAAACGCTTAGAAGTTATTCGCGCCTACCAGACTGGTGTTAATCCGCCGAGCTTTGTTTTTCTGGTAAATGACCCGAAACTTGTGCACTTTTCCTATCAACGTTATCTGGAGAACAGGCTCCGACAGACTTTTGGATTTTCCGGCACCTCGTTAAGGCTTCTTTTCAAGAAGGCGCCATCAAAGAAGCTTGGAAGAGTGGTGGGAGGTAAGGTAGCATGATAGTGAGCGAATTTATCCTTGTTGCAGCAATCGGTTATCTTCTGGGGGCTATTCCGTTTGCTTTGATAATCAGCAAGCGGATGGCAGGGATTGATATCTCTAAGCGTGGTAGTGGTAACATTGGCGGCACCAATGTGTTGCGGGTTCTAGGCTTCAAGGCAGGAGCTATTGTTATGGCTCTCGACTTAGCTAAGGCAATTGTGCCGGTGATGCTGGCCAGGGTCATTATAGGCGACAATATACTATCCATAGCTGGTTTTCCGCTAAACTGGCAATGGGGTCAGGTCATGGCGGCTTTGATGGTGATGGTGGGGCATAACTGGTCGGTGTACATTAAATTCCGTGGTGGTAAGGGTGTGGCTGCTTATTATGGTGCCTGGTTCGCCATTTGGCCAGTAGCAGCTTTGTTTGGCGGTTTAATCCTGATAGTGACAGTCTTGATAAGTAGATATATGTCACTGGGTTCTATTCTTAGCTCACTAGGAATACTTTGTTTGTTTATGGTGCTGACGGCGGCCTTTGAGTTCCCTCCTGTCTACCTGGTTTATAGCCTGGTAGCTGCTGCGCTGATTGTCTATCAGCACCGCAGCAACATCAGCAAGCTGCAAACCGGCACTGAGAGTCGGATGGACCACGGACGAAAAAAGATGGATAAATAGAGCAGTGACCACCGCTTTATAATCTTGATTATGTCCAAGGTTGCTATTATTGGTGCCACTACCTGGGGTAATACTCTGGGCAGGTTATTGGCGAACAAAGGAATAGAGGTCAGCGTTTGGGCGAGGACTGAGATTAAGGCCGAGGAGATGAGGCAACAGCAGCAAGGCATCTCGTCAAAAACTGCCCTTGCTGAGTGCCTATCTTTTACCAGTGAAGTTGATGAGGCGTTGCATTCAGCGGAATTCGTGATCTATGCAGTGCCGGCTCAACGCATGCGGCAGAATGTGAAGCTGATTAGTCATCGTTTAGATGCTTCTATGATTCTGGTAAGCGCAGCCAAAGGGCTAGAGGCGAAGACCGGCAAAAGGATGTCAGAGGTGATAGCGGAAGAGGTTGTCAGGGTACCAGCGAGGAGAATCTGCGCTCTTTCCGGGCCGAATCTCTCGGGGGAGATTTCCCAGGGATTACCGGCTACTTCGGTGATAGCTGGCCAGGATATCGAAGTGGCCAGAAAGACACAGGAGTTACTCGATTCGCCCAACTTCTCTGTTTTTGTCAGCGATGATATTGTTGGCGTTGAGTTGTGCGGTGCTTTAAAGAACGTTATTGCTTTAGGCGCTGGAATGATGGATGGTTTGGAATTGGGCAATAATGCCAAGGCTGCGTTCATCGCTTTGGGCTGGAGTGAGGTTGTTTTGTTGGGTAGGGCTCTGGGGGCTAAGCCGAGCACTTTTTATGGGCTGGCTGGTTTGGGCGACCTGGTAGCTACTGGCAGCAGCCCACTGAGTCGTAATCATTATGTTGGTTATGAATTGGGAAAAGGACGCTCTTTGGGTGAAATAACTGCGTCTATGTGGCATGTTGCTGAGGGGATTGATACAACTATAGCTGCCCATCATCTGGTAAACAAGCTAGGATTAAAAGCGCCGATTATCAACCTGGTATACTGCGTGCTATTTGAGTCCCTATCACCAGTTGAGATATCGACCCGATTTAAGAATGGGTTAAAGCCTGAGTCAATAGTCTAATCTTCGCTGGATACGTCCTCGGCCTCCTCGATTACTTTATGGCCGTCGTCTTTTGGCGTTTTGGCTGCGGGTAGTACCTTGGCCAGTTCTTCGAAGAGTCGGCGTTGATTTGAGTCCATAGATTGAGGAGTTATCACCCGGATTAAGACCAGTTGGTCTCCTCTCCCCCTGCTATTGAGGCGAGGTACCCCTTTGCCTTTGATGTGGAACACCTTCCCGTTCTGAGTGCCGGGCGGTATTTTAAGTATTGTTTTGCCGTCCAACAGTGGCACTTCTATATCATCTCCAAGGGCGGCTTGAGCGAAATTGATGGGTAGCTCATAAAGAATGTCAATGCCTTTGCGGGCAAATGACTTATGTGGTTTTATGGAAACAGTTATATAGATGTCGCCCGGAGAACCGCCGTATCTTCCGGCATCGCCTTCGCCGCTTAAACGGATCTGGCGGCTTTCGTCTATACCCGGTGGAATGGCGGCTGTCAGCTTACGCTTTACCTTTTCCTTGCCGTTACCTTTGCACTGACGGCAAGGGTTGGTAATCACTGAGCCTTCCCCGCGACAATGAGGACAGGTAGCGGTGTGGATGAAACGCCCGAAAAGACTTTGCTGGATTCGGCGCACTTCGCCGCTGCCATTACAGTTGGAGCATTTTTGAGGGTTTGTTCCCGGTTGACTGCCGATGCCGTGGCATAGAGAGCAGTTTTCCACACGCCAGATCTCGAACTGCTTATCTGCGCCAAAGACAGCTTCCTCGAAAGATAAGGTGAGATTGGCTAGCAGGTCAGCTCCTTTTTGAGGGGCGCGGTGTTGAGCTTTTGTGGTAGTAGCACCGAAGAAGGCATCGAAGATATCGCCTAGGCCACCAAAGCTAAAGTCTTCAAAGCCAAATAAGTCTGAAGCAGCCACGCGGCCATACCGGTCATAGGAGGCCCGCTTTCTGGCATCGGAGAGGACTTCATATGCCTCGTTTATCTCTTTGAATCTGTCTTCAGCGCCAGCATCTTTATTGTGGTCAGGATGATATTGGAAAGCCAACTTGCGGAAAGCCTTCTTTATTTGCTCGTCACTGGCGTTTCGGGGCACTCCCAGTAGCTCGTAATAATCTCGATTGTTCGGCATAAATAATAAAACTCAACGTTACAGTATAACTAACAAATCGACTTTTTGGCAAATTTTAGATAGG
>JBBISW010000075.1:0-9363 GCA_037441105.1 Chloroflexota bacterium | reverse complement strand
TTTCAGGTTACAGACCTCGTTCTTTTAGCCAGCCTATTATCCGGTCGGCAACGGCTTGCCAACCGGCCTCTAACATCATGTCATGGGCCATATCGGGGGAGATTTCGGGTTGTGTATTATAGGTGCGTGCTGTCGCCTCAATCTGGCGAGTGGTAAAAATGGTGTCGTTGGCAGCACCCAGTACCAGGAGAGGAATATCAATCGCTTTGGGGCGTGGTAAATCCAGCCCCATCATTTCCAGATAAGCACAGTAGGATTCGTCTTGCAAGCGAGCAAAGTACTCTCTCACTTTCTCCTCAGGCATTGTTTCGGAGAAGAAGGCTTCCCGGGTCAGTTTCGGCGTGCCGATGATGGGGTACAGCCGTAAGGTCAAATTCGCTATTAAGAAGGCAAGAGGGTGGCGACCGGCAATCCGCAAAGTGGTGGTGATAACGCCCTGAGGTGGTGCCGCCGCCAGCAATACTGCCGCAGTTGCCTTATGTGATTCTAGATAGTGCTGCACTATAAAGCCGCCCATTGAGTGTCCCACCAGCACGGGTGGCTTGGGTAACTGTGCTGCCACCTGGGCTACATCAGCTACATAATCGCGTATCCGCGTCCAGCGGAGCTTTTGTCGTCCCTCGCTGGCGCCATGACCACGCAGGCTCAGGGCATAAGAATGATAGCCATTCTGGGCAAAGTAGGGCAGAAAATGCTCCGCCCAGCACCAGGCACCATGCCAGGCACCGTGCACGAACAGGACTGGCGTTGGGCGAACATCACGTTTTGGTTCTTTGCTGATGACCTCCAGTTTCATTTTGCCCCCTTCCTGTGAAGATGTTCGGCTTTTTTCAGCGTGTGTGCCGATGGTAGAACATCCGAACCTCGAAGTCAAGCATCAGTGCTTCTGGGCAGACCCAGCCAGACCGTTTATACTGTTAATAAATAGGGCAAATTCTCGGGCGTATTCGTCTGTGTCCAGGCGGTCAAGGTAACTCAAGCTCTGGTCTTCCTTTCTGAGCAATGCCAGGATATCTTCCGGGCTTTTCCCGGCTTTAGCCGCAGTGTTAACAGCTTTGTGCCAATATAACAGTTTTTCTCTATAGTACTTTAGCCTTTCCACTCCGCCATCGTAACAGCCGAAGTGACCATAGCACAGCTTTTGCGGCTGAAGTTCGATAAGTTTGTCTATGGAAGACAGGGCCTCCTCCAGTTTGAAAGGGGGCGGTGTTGCTGGTCTGACCGCACCCTCAATACAGACTCCAGCCGTTTCACCGGCTATTAACACCCCGTTTGCTATATCGAATATGCTTAAGTGATGAGGGGCATGTCCTGGAGTAAGGTATATCTCCAGCGTCAGGCCACGGCCTAAGTCGAGTTTCATCTGGTCTGTGGCAGCCGTAATTCTGTGTTCAGGTACAGGCTCGATTTCACCGTAGCTAATCGCGGTGTCACCTAAAGTTTTGAGACTGGCCTGCCACAGCATTGTCGGGTCAACCAGGTGCGAGATAGCTCGACTATGAGCTATGACTTTAGCATTGCTCATTTCCCTTGCTGCTGTCCCGGCGCCGCCGGCATGGTCTATGTGGATGTGTGTCAGCACGAAGTAGTCGATTTCGTCGGGACGCAAACTAAGTTCGGTTAAAGCCCGAAGCAAATTGGGTATGGCTGCTTTGGGCCCAACATCAATGATGGCGTTCTTTTCGCTCTGGAATAGAAAAGCTCCTATGAATTTCTTGTATCCCGGTATCGGCGGCTGAAGGTTCAGCAGCTTGAGGGTCGGCGTGATAGCATATATTTCCATTTAAAATCCGCCTCGTTTTTAACCCACGGCAGTCTCGAGCTTCTTGATAAATTCCTGCCGCTTCTGTTCGTCCCCTGTTATCTGCTGCTTTAGCTTTTTCCAGGCGTGAGGGCAATTTTTATACTCAACCCCGACTAATTGATGAATAACTTGGTCAACTTCTTTCCTGTTAGCGGGAGTGACCGTAATGCCAGCCTCATCGAAGATATCTTTCAAATGGCGAAAATAGCAAGACATAGGATATACCTCCACCTAATTTTCTCTTTGTCATTGTGAGTCCTTCTTTACTGTGTCATTCTGACCCTGAACGAAGTGAAGGGGAAGAATCTCATCGTGCTCCTCCACTCCGAGATTCTTCGGTCGCGGAGCCTGCCCTCGAGCGTAGCGAAGGGTTTACCCTGAGTTGGGATTTCCTTCACTTTGTTCTAGGACAGGCTTCAGTCGCTTTGCTCCTTCAGAATGACACCTAAATTCCAAAGAGATTAGACTTTGAGTTCATCGCCGCCACGCTCTTTCTTGCCTCTGAAATACTGACTCCAGAGCTGCGGCGCCATTTGCAGCCACTTTTCCAATCCGAGTTTTTGCAGTAGCACGAGGTTGTAGACCTTGGTGTTATGAGGCAGCGTTTGGGCTTTATCAGCACAGGGTGCCAGCTTGAGGCAGGGGAAATCCTGGCACTGGTAACAGAATTGTAAGCCTCTTTGCTCCACGCAGCACTGGTACGTGGGACACATGGGTTCTCCCATGTGCTTTATGCGGCCTTTTTCGGCTCGGCAACCCAGACAGCTTGCTCTTTCAATGGGAATACCCATATTCTGGGCGATTCTCTCAGCCAGCGCCCTGTCCTCTCTAGCCTTGAACACAGGGCAGGCACCGCAGTAGAGGCCACAGACGGCGACAAGTTTTGCATTGTCCGGTTGGTTGGTCATTTCTGCACCTCCCATAATTTGAAGGGAACTTAGTCGCCACAATTCTAGCACAGTAAGTCAAAGTATATAAGACTCTGTTCCAGCAATGTCTTCTGTTTTCGTCATTGCGAGGAACGACAGTAATGTGGCGATCCCATTCCCTTACCTGTCATTCTGATCCCGATTTATCGGGAGAAGAATCTTATCATGCCCTCTTCACCTCCCAGATTCTTCGGTCGCGGAGTTTATCCTGAGCCTTTTCCCTACTGTCATCCTGAGCGAAGCGAAGGATCTCAAGGCAAAGGACGAGATTCTTCAGTCGCGGAGTTTACCCTGAGCCAGATCCTTCGGTCGCTTCGCTCCCTCAGGATGACAAAGGCGAAGGGCTCCTTCAGAATGACATTAAGCGAAGGGCTCGCAATGACACGGGGCCTATCCGCTTTGGATAAGCCTAAAGGTCTGCCCCTACAGATCTGCAAAAATGAGCTTATTCTTATTGACCAGTCGAATCCTTGGTGTTAGAATTCTGAGAATCTTAATAGTCTTGGAGAAAAGGAGGAAGAATACATGGCGTGGTATGTTTATCTGGCTTACTTTGTTGCTGGTCTGTTTCTGGCTAACGGCGTACCTCACTTCGTTAACGGTATATCCGGCCGGAAGTTTCAGAGCCCGTTTGCTTCACCACCTACTGTCGGCGAGTCATCAGCGCTGGTGAATGTTATCTGGGGGATGGTCAATTTCATCATCGGTTTTGTGCTTATTACAGGGGTGGGGAGTTTCCGTTGTGGCTTCAATCTTGACGTCCTAATGGTTTTCTTGGGGGCTCTGGTTATGTCGCTGGGCTTGGCCTGGTACTTTGCCCGCGTGCGTAAGAGCTGATTGCTGGGGCGTTTACTAATGTAGTCGCGAGGCTTTTCCACGACCTGGGCTGTGGGGTGGCCAGGTCGGGACAGGAGCCTCGCTACGAAAAGCGACCCTGAAGGGTCGCAATTGGAAAGAATTGAATAATCACTTGGCGACTATATATTCTTTTGCCTTGGCAAATAGGCGGTGCAATCATGAAAAATGTGGCACAAGACAGCAATGTCAGGATAACCAGACTTGAGCTAGGACCCTTCGGCACCAATGCTTATATAATCGTATGCCAGGCTACCGGGGAAAGTATCTTGGTGGATGCACCTGGCGAAGCTGATGAAATCTTGACGCAACTGTCAACTACCAACCCCAGATACATCGTCTTAACTCATAACCACATTGACCACATCGGGGCGCTTGATGAGTTAAAGTCCAGGCTCAAAATCCCGTTAGCAGCTCATCCATTGGATGGTGCCAGACTGTCGCCCCGTCCAGATGTTGGGCTTAATGATGGCGACACTATAGATGTGGGTAAACTCAAGCTCAAGATACTACACACACCAGGGCATACGCCGGGCAGCGTTTGCCTTTTACTGGGCAGGTACCTGATATCAGGAGATACCATTTTCCCAGGTGGTCCGGGGAAGACCGGGACACCGGCCGATTTTAAGCAGATAGTTAAGTCCCTAGAAACCAGGATTTTTGTCTTGCCTGATGATACCGAGGTATACCCCGGGCATGGTGATGCCACGGTATTAGGGAAGGAGAAGAAGGAATTTGCTGTCTTCGCTGCGAAATCTCACGACCCGAACCTGTGCGGGGATGTTCTCTGGCTGTCGTCATAAGCGGCCTACCACCATATCTCGACGCGGTGAAAAGCCTCTGCCAGCGCGAAACCTTTCCCTTCGGCGAACTTCTCGTATCTCTGTCTCAGCAGGTCATCCCATTCGCGGGGGAAATGACCCACCTGGCTGTGATGGCAGTGTAAGGCTGCCATCTTTATCTCAAAAGTATCAGTAATATCGCTGAAGTAATTCGGTTCTTCAGCCCCCCAGAGAAGGACCTCCTTAACCTTGTGAGGCTCAAGCCCTTGTTCAATCAGGTCGGGATAGGACAGATAGTCGCGGGCATAGGGGAAGATAGCGTCTAACACGACCCGCCCTGTAATTCGGTGGTCGCGGTGCCAGATGTAGCGTCGGTATGGGTCGCTGGTAGCCACGATTTCTGGGCGATACATTCTAATCAGGCGGACTATTTCCTTACGAAACTCTGGCGTGTCTTCCAGGGCCTGGTCTTCGTGTCGTAAGAAGATGACATCGCTCAGCCCCAATAATTTGGCGGCAGCTAATTGTTCCTGCTGGCGGATATCAGCCAATTTCTCGGGCTGTATCTGGGGGTCATTGCTGCCTTTGTTGCCGTTGGTGCATACCACATATATGACCTCTTTGCCTTGCTGAGCCCATTTGGCTGCTGTACCGGCGATACCGTATTCAGCGTCGTCAGCGTGGGGTGTAATCACCATTGCGTAGCAGGTCTTTGCCATTCTCAAGCCTCCGTATGGAAGGTACTTGCATGAAATTGTATGATACTACCGGCACTGATACAATTGCAATCTAGAAATCCCCCTCACTCTAACTCTCTCCCGCCAGGGGAGAGAGGAAATCTTTATATCTCCTCTCCCTCGAGGGGAGAGGAATAAGGTGAGGGTGAAAATGAACACTCTGAGATGCGTGCTGAGTTTACAGTCAGGAACTGCAATCCACAGAACCCGAAGGACTCTGCCGCATATGAGCGGCTCAAAGAAGGGGCGGTTTTTGCCCACCTGTTGAGCCGGCCTGGTTATCGGGTAAACGAAAATCTTTTCTTTGCTGAAGCGGATGGGGTAATCGTCGGCTATGTAAATATTCTGCCGGAGCGTGGTATCGGGCGTGTAATCCTCGAGTACGGTGTCAGCCCCCCGCATAGCTTGGAAGCCACACTTAAGAGGCTTTTTGACCACGCGCTGGAGCGGGCGAGGGAGTTGGGAGCCAGAGTCGCCCACGTGAGTATTCCCGCGACCGAATTAGCCCAGGCGAGATTCTTATCAAATCTGGAATTCAAAGCAGTCCGCCGTTTTTATGAATTGAGGTTGGATGTTGCTAAGGTAAACCTTGACGCTGTTGACCAGCGAGACCTGGTATATCGTTATCTTAAGGCCGGTGAAGATGACTTGCTTGCCCGGATTGAAAATCGCTGCTTTACAGGCACCTGGGGTTTCAATCCAAATACTGCTGAATGCATAGCCTGGGAACTAAGCACCAGAGGCAGCTGTCCCGATGATGTGATTTTAGCTTTGAGTGACGATAGGACAATCGGCTATTGCTGGACTGAGGCACAATGCGGTCGTGATTCATCTACAGGCAGGAGCAAGGGGCGTATTTACATGCTGGGCGTTGACCCTAGCTACAGGGAAAAAGGTATAGGCAGAGGGCTGCTCAAAGCGGGTTTATTGCATCTTAAGAGCAAAGGGCGGGAAATCATTGACATAACCGTAGACAGCCAGAATGTTGCCGCCGTCACATTATACCGCTCTCTCGGTTTTCAGACCTGGGGAGAGACCATATGGTATGAGAAAGTCATACGTTAGCCCATTTTGTTACCTCAGAAGTAATCGAAGAGCAGATTGTTCAATCTGGTAAACTCGAAGAGCCGACTCCGATGCTCATGGCTTTATCCCCTGCTTGTCTCTCTCTTCTCCCAAGAAAAGTAGCCACGACCCTTTAGGGTCGTGCTCACGAGGCTATCCCGCAAAGCGGGACGTGGCTACAATAGAGTGAGAAGCAACTCGGTACACCCTGTTGACAACTATATGTGAACACAATAGAATGAATCTAGTGAGATGATGGCATAGTTTATCTATAGGTCTCTCGCTTCGTGAGGCGTGGAGGTGGATAACAAATGAAGAAGGGCAAAGCGAATACACGATGGGCGGATTTCAAAATGGTATTCGCCTGCCCTTTTTTGCTTGTGGCAGCAGGTTACAAATTTAATCTGCATACCTCTCATGTAAGGAGGAGCTAGTGGCAAGAAAACAACCGGGCAAAGAAAAATTTAAAGCTCCGCCGAAGGGTACTCCCGAAAACACAAGGCCCCCTTCCTCTCGCGTGCTGTATTTGGTAATGGCACTGGTGGCAGTGGTCATTTTGGTTGGAGGATATTTGTTCTACCGTGACCAGGGGCGGCAAATGCGCCAGCGTGTTGAGGATGGACTCTCAATCGTGGTTCAATTGAAGGTAGAGCAGATTGCACAGTGGCGTGCCGAAAGATTGAATGATGCCGGTATGCTGGTGGGAAGCCCGTTTTTCACTGAAGGGGTGGCGAAGTATTTAGCTTCGCCAACGGATGCTGAGGCTAAGGACAAGCTCCTTGCCAGGTTAGCAATCATAACGAAATCATATCCATACAAGGATATACTGCTGACCGACGTGAATGGCAAAGTGCTTCTAAGCGTCAATGATAGCGTGCATCGCCTCAGTGATATGACATTGGCGCAATTAGCAGTTGCCATCAAGGAGCATAAAGCCGTCATTACTGATTTCCATTATCCTCCGGATAGCAACGTTCCACACCTGGATGTTATTGCGCCGCTCTTCTCCTGGCAGCGAGATTCGCCTCAGGCAATAGGCACCGTGGTCTTCTGCATTGAGCCCTCTCGATATCTTTACCCAATGTTGCAATCATGGCCTACGCCAAGCGAAACCGCCGAGACTTTGCTGGTGGAACGCGATGGTGACCAGGTGTTGTTTCTGAGCGAGTTGCGCCACCAGAAAGACACCGCGCTCAAATTGAGAATCCCTCTGAGCCAGCAGGAAGTCCCCGCTGTCATGGCTGTCCTGGGGAAAGAGGGGGTCGTTGAAGGCAGAGATTACCGCGGAGTAGAGGTTTTAGCCGTTTTGAAGCATATTCCCGATTCGCCGTGGTATATGGTAGCCAAAATTGATACCAGCGAGGCGTTCTCGGCATGGCGCTTTCGGGCGAGCCTTATTATGGCTTTATTCGCTGGATTACTGATTGCTGCCTTTGCTCTCATCGGGCTCATCTGGCAGCGGAGGCAAAGGCTGGTGTATCAGGCGCTGTACCAGGCTGAGGAGATGCTGAGGCTATTTAATGAGAGATATAGGGTTTTATTCGACACCAATATCGACGGTTTGTGCGTCATGGATGAGACAATGAAAGTGTTGCTGGTCAATGAAGCTGCCGCCCGCATTTTTGGTTTCGGCTCTGCGGAAGAAGTGCTCGAAGTAAATCCATTCGATTTCATTCCACCCCAGGAAAAAGAACGTGTTCTTGAGGCTATCACAAAGGACATGTTTGAAAACGACAAAAAGCAGGTAAACGAGTTCCAATTGGTGAACAAGGCTGGCAGGGAAGTGTGGATAAGCGCAGTCGGGGCAGTAATAGAATATCAAGGGAAACCAGCAGGTTTGATTTCATTCAGAGATGTCACTGAGCAAAAGCGTGCGGAGGGAATGTTAAGGGTAAGTGAAGCCAAATACCGCAACTTGGTTGAGCAAGCGTGGGATGCCATCTTCGTCGTGGACGTGAGCGGCAAGATCCTCTTGGTGAACCAGCAAGCGTGTCGGATGCTTGGATACACGGAGGAGGAGCTGCTGCAACTCAATATTGCCGACTCGTATCTGGTCGAAGAAAGGGGCGTGGCAGCGGAACGGATCGCGATGGCGCAGAGAGGACAGCCTTTGCGGTATGATCGCCTGATGCTGCGGAAAGATGGGACAATTATACCTGTGGAGGTAAACATTGGACTGCTGCCCAATGGATTGATTCAGGGCATTGTCCGTGATATCACCGAGCGCAAGCGTGCGGAGGAATCGCTAAAACACTTGACCCTGACCTTGCGTGCCATCCGCAATGTCAATCAGCTTATCGCCAGGCGTACCGACCGCGATGGTCTACTCAAGGGTGCCTGCGAAAACTTCGTCACGATCCGTGGTTATTACAATGCCTGGGTTGCCCTGCTGGATGAGTCTGGCAGCCTGGTGACTGCTGCTGAAGCTGGTTTGGGCAAGAACTTCCTGCAGATGATTGAGCGCCTGAAGCGTGGCGAATTGCCGCATTGCGGAAGGAAGGTGCTGAAAAAAACGGGTGCCGTGGTAATCGAAGACCCGTCATCGGCGTGTGCCGATTGCCCTCTGGCAAAAGATTATTCTGGCAGAGACGGGATGAGTGTCCGGCTGGAATACGGTGAGAAGGTCTATGGACTGATGACCGTTTCTGTCCCGTCTGGCATTGCTGTGGAAAAAGAAGAGCAGAAGCTTTTTGAAGAAGTTGCTGGGGATATCGCCTTTACCCTGTATAGCATGGAACAGGAAAGGGAGCGCAAGCAGGCGGAGGAGGCATTAAGCCGCTCGGAGCAGAACTTCCGTGACTCAATAGAAAACTCGCCTTTAGGCATTCGCATTGTTACTGAAGATGGAAAAACTCTTTACGTCAACCGGGCTTTGCTGGATATTTACGGCTACAGTAGCCTTGAGGAACTGGAAGCTGTGCCTAGAAACCAGCGCTATACCCCTGAAAGCTATGCCCAGCACCAGGAACGCAAAGAAAAGAGGCGCCGTGGAGAGTTCGTCCCGGCAAGCTATGAAATAAGCATCGTGCGCAAGGATGGCGAAGTTCGTAATTTAGTGGTATTCCGTGGAGAAGTACAATGGAATGGCAAAAGGCAATTTCAGGTGGTGTATCAGGACATCACCGAGCGCAAGCGTGCGGAGGAAGCACTGCGGCAATCCGAGGAAAAGTACCGGACGATTCTCAAAGAAA
>JBBISW010000074.1:0-9454 GCA_037441105.1 Chloroflexota bacterium | reverse complement strand
TCAGAATACACATAGCTTAAAAACTGTATAGTATGTCTTGGACACCGCACAACAAAATCTTGACACTCGCTCGTGGCAAAAGTTATACTTCCTGCTGGGGCCATTAGCTCAGTTGGTTAGAGCACGGTCCTGATAAGACCGGGGTCTGTGGTTCGAATCCACAATGGCCCACCAGTTAGGTAATATCATTACCTTACTTTAGCTTCAGATTCTTCAACTGTTTACCTTAATCCGCATTAATCCACATTCAATTACTGGTAATGATATTACCCTGGATATCAAGTTCAAAATTTTCCCGGCTCAATGCACTGGAACGCCATCACCATTCCTGTTACCTGAGACGATATCTTAGCGATTAGCTGCAGTTAACTGTCTGTCCCCTGTACGCTTTCCCCTGGAAGAATCCTCCCAAGCCTATGAAGCCTTGTCATAAGTGCAGTGCGACTCCTGCCGTGGATTCGCATTAATTCGTCGATATCAACGCCGGCATCAAACGCATCTAAGAGACGCCGCTCCTCTTCTTTTGACCAAGCCTTAGTATTTGTCGGCGATGGTGACGATATATCATGTGCAATATGTGCTGGCTGTCTATTATCGCGACTGGGAAAAAACTGGCCACGAAGACAGTCTGGTAACTCTGTTTCAGGCAGCAATACCTTTATCCATTCACAGAAGTCTAAGCGAGACACCGGATCTCCCATCCAAGAGGTATCAGGTTCAGGCCCCGTTAAGGCAATGGCCACAGTTGGGATGGAATATTCTATAAGCTTCCATTGTTTGAGACGCCCACTTTTAGTAGTCCACTGCAGATAACCCCTCTCGTAGATGGCATCGTGAAGAGCCAGCGTAAGGCGGACATCTTGAGCGTTATAGTCTAAGACCTTCTCTTGCATCTCGCGGCTTTGCCTCCACAGTCTAGGCACGTCTCCACCAGCAAGTCCGTGAGCTTTACCTGCTATTCCCATACCGTTTGCAGCAGCATCAAGACTTACCATTGAGCCAGTTTTACTAAATATGGCAAAGAGGATATCGGTGTGGTTGAGAGCCAGTTTAGCCAGATCTTTTCCTAGTGATTCGTCTTGACACTCCTCAGCTAATATATCAAAATCGAACTCAAGTCCATTCCAAGTCAAGATGGTATATCCGCTGGCGTGCATTTCAAGGAGATATTTGGCAAGCTCACGACATTTGTTCGTAGGCATCTGTTCCTGCAAGCGACCGTCAAGTTGTTCTCCACCATGCCAGATGCGTTTATTATTGTCTGAAGTAAACGTAGTTCCACAGCTGATACCGAGAGGCCGCTCACCTCTCCACCGCTTCATGTCCAGAACTGGTTTACTGATTTCGGTATCAAATGCCAGCAGTTTTCGTACGACCATTTGTGGCCCCCCTAACCCTTTATTCTTTGAATAAGAATCCGAACAACGATCAAGCAGAAAAATCAGCGAAGGTCTTACCTTGTAGATAATCAGGAAAGGTATGCACGCCGGTAACTTGCAGGTAACATCGTGGCTCATCCACTGCTGACCTTTTAAAAGGCCGAGCTAGTCGCAAACGAAGATATATGCGCTCGACACGTTCCAAGATATTTGTTAGTTCGCTCGATACATCGTGACGAGGACGATTATTTCTCTTTACTTCCTTATAGTTTAGTTCGCGGAAAGCCAAATCACTCACTGGACAATCAAATAGATTTCTCGTAGTATCTCTAAAAGATAGCCTATATCTGAGTTTTCCTTGCCACTCTGCCAATTGAACATTTGCAATAGAAGCTTTCGACAAAGTGGCGATAGACCTAGTTGATGAGCCTGGTTTAACCCAATTACCGTATTGCAGGAATCCATCATAAATATCCTCTACTTTAACATATGAGCTATTTTGCAGTACATTTTCCCAATCAGCATCACTGCACAGTCCATGATTGACGATGGAACTTGGGTCAAATGTTTTATCTTCTATGTGGGGTGGCTCAATCTCAGCTTGAGTGAAGTCAAACTCAATTCTAGCTCTAGGGCGTATGACCACATTCTGACCAACGTAAAGGTACTTTTTCTGGAAACCACCCTTGCAAACCGGACGTATACACTCACCTTTTTCGCTAATTCCAACCACACACACCTGATTCCCATCTGGCATCTGTGTTAGGTCAGTTATCACAATGGTCTGACGCATTTTAAACACATTTCATAGATGAACGATTTCAGGCTTGGCTTTTAATGGCACATTCTGAACTAAGTATTCCGCGGCCAACCGACGGTGACAATACGTAGGTTCAGCTTCGCTACAAAGTAATACAATCCCCTCTTCAAATAGCACCGAAGCGATGTGTTTTTCGACGCCACGCTGTCGGATTAGTTCTAAGTAACTTTTCTCATATTTTGCCCAATCGCCGGTTTTGCGATATTCCTTTAATATCGATTCTTCAGGTGCTAATGTCGGCACCTCGTGATATTCCATATTAACGAGACGTTTAAGGAAGTAACGCAAGTCATTTCTTTTTGTGAATCCTGCTAGTTGAGAGTTGTTGCTAAGTCGGATATCTAGCAGATGCTTAGCACCACTACTTCGTAGAGCTTCAAAAAACTTCTCTGCAGTCTTCTTGGTAAAACCAATGGTGTAAACAGTCAATGAACCTTCACAGCGGAAGCGGAAGTTGATATTGATTAGCCGCTACTCCAACCTTTTCTTTCCATAGTTCTTCATCTGTTTGAATGCGGCCGTCGCCACGAATATGAAATACTTGCACTCCCGTTTGACGCAGACTCTCAGCAACCAGGAGATTACGATGACATGAAGTTGGGTCCTCCTCAGCGCACATAATGCATGTTCTATATCTTGTCAGTTCCTCCAAGATGCGTTTAATTCCACGTCTGAAATGCTCTTTTTCTTGAATTGCCTGGTAGTCCACTTTACCAGATTGGTAGTCGTAACCATCTGAGTCGGATGGGCGACCACCTAGCACATCACCTAGATAAATATAATGAATTCGAACTGCATCATTCAGAATCTCCTTTAGATCATCTCTGTTTGCAAATGTTGCCCACCGACTGTTGGGATTACTACGCACATCTACAAGGACTTGAATTCTTGCGTCGGTTAGCAAACTCAAAAACTTATCTTTCGTGTGATTGCTGTGACCAATAGTATATATTTGCATCAGATTAAATCTGTCCTCGATAGTAAAACACCTTCTATTTTCCTATCAATACAGTAGCACAAATAATCGACCTAATCAATTAGTAGTCTAATGAGGCTGACTATTTTGAGTTGTTAACAGCAACTGCTGCAGCGCTGGAATCAGCCTCTTCTTCTCAAATAAGAGTTCGGGAACTGTCCAGTGTCCCCCACCAACTAGGTAATATCATTACCACAAATTGGCTACATTTATCCCGCAAAGTCCTGACGGCACCTTTTACGGAATCGTAATAATTGTGATGCTGCTATGTGGAACAACAAATATTTTATTTATCATATATGCCCTTATTTCACGAATTTCCTCTTCAGACATCTTCTTGCTTGGCATAGTTCACCTCCTCCACGTGCGATAGAATAGCGTAAGATTTCGTAAAACTAGCTGGAATATAGAAAATGTCTCCTGTTAATCGATTAGTTTGAACATTTTCTTGGGCGCTCCACAGATGGGGCACTTGTCCGGGGCTTCACCCTCGACAGTGTTGCCGCAGTACTGGCAGACGTAGATTGGTTTCTCGGCCATAGCCTGACCCTTTTCCAGCATGCTGAGGGCAGCCTTATATAGCCGATGGTGGATTTGCTCCACCTGGTTTGCCAAGTCAAAGCTGTCTTTTGCTTTTTTGTCACCTTCAGCGTCAGCCTGCTTCATGAAGGCAGGATACATCTCGGTAAACTCGTGGTGCTCACCACCAATCGCAGCCTTCAGGTTATCTTTGGTAGACTTTACCCCCTGCATAACCTTCAGGTGATTACGAGCGTGGACTGTCTCAGCCTCTGATGAGGCACGGAACAACCTCGCTATCTGTTTGTATCCCTCTTCGTCAGCCTTCTCTGCGAAATACAGGTAGTTGCGACTGGCCTGGCTTTCGCCGACGAAAGCAGCTTGCAGATTCTCAGTAGTCTTGCCCATAATCTACCTCCTGTTAATTTACTTAAGCTATTTTTAGCTCATAATAATAATTATTACTAATTATAAACCAATCAAATTGGTTGTGCAAGATACAGCGAAGTCTTTCTAATACTCTTTCTGCACTTCTCTGAACTTGAGCTTCATATCGAACTGGAAGTAGATGGCAGCCAGTAACTCGTCGATCTTAAGCTTATGGACTGGGTCGCAATCGGAAGGCGAGTCGTAGGTAATGGATGCAGGACCAGTCCATATAGTTCTTTCACCCTTGGGATCGATGTGGAAATCGACCTCAGCACACCAGCTTATCAACTGCGTCAGGCCATCGTCAGGTTTGGTAATCCAGGGAACATGTCTGACGGAGAGCAGCGGGGTCGGGTAAGGAAGATAGATATCCAATACCTCACCCATTGCCCTATCCACAGGTTTGAAGGTAAAGGTAATCAGCCTTTTACCCGATGGTCTGTCTAAAGTTGCCTCTATGAAGTCGAGTTTGCTCTCAAGCCTTATGTCTGCCAGCTTCTTGGGAGCCCCGGCAACTTCTCTACCGGCAGCTAGGGCGGCATCATTGGTCACATAGATATAGGGAATGTAATATCCCATTTCGCCGTGTACATCTTGCACCATTATGGCCGAGACCTCCTCGTTGTATGCTCCCAGAGTACTGAAAGAGTACCGGGAAATCCAGATCCCTGCTTGAGGAGGGTCGCTGAACGGCTCTAGTCCCTCGGGCAGAATTTTATCCACATCCGAAGTAGTTAAGAATATGGCCATGAGCGCATCGCAATTTCTGTACTCTATTCCTCTCTCCCGGTTAAAATCGTAGAGTGGTGCATCGAAAGGAATAGACTCGCCTTTGTCTCCGCCTTTTAAAACCATTTTGTTACACCTCCTTAAATGTCTTAATTTTTGTATGACTGATGAATGCTTAACAATACTGCTCGATTATGTTGTATGCTGCTGAAAGTCCCAGAACCTCAGTTGTCCCGTCTTCAATCAATCCCGCCCGTGCATCACGGAAGAGCTTTTCTACGAGGAAGTCCTTGGTAAGTCCGTATCCGCCGAAGATCTGCACTGCTTCGTGAGCCACTTCAAATGCTGACCTTTTGCCGTAAATCTGTGCCGAAAGAGCATGCCTGGAAGAGGCATCAAACGTTCCTTCTATATAGGTTTTCTCCCAGACGTGCTCCATTACTTTCCTGGTGTAGTATCTTGAGCTCTCGACCTTTTCGAACATGGCGTAAAGCTTGTGCTTAATTGACTGGTGCTCACATATCGGTTTGCCTCCTTGAGTCCGGTTTTTGGAATACTCCAGCGCTTCCTCAAAGGCGGCCCGGGCCAAGCCGGTGAATATAGTTCCCATAAAGCAACTGGTGAGGCAGAGTATCTGACCGACGCGCAGTTCATAAAAGGGAGGCCTGATAATCATGTAGTCATCCGGTATATATACGTTATCAAAAACAAGGTCTCCCTGAGGGTCGTCCCTTAAACCGAGCTTATCAATAGGCTTTCCCTTGGTTACACCTTTCTGGTCCAGCGGGACAATGCAAAAGGCTCCGTTAGCTAAACTGTCATGAGGTGGAAGGGTAACATGAAGTCCCACATGTGTAGCTGCCGGGGCTGAAGACAACCAACTGGCCTTAGGCCCATTGATGACCCAACCATCACCACTTTTGTCGGCTCTAACCTGGCCAGGGTGTAGCTCTCTGACGTAGGGAAGGAAGCTTTCCTGTGTAGCCATGATATAGTCTGAGCCGCACTCAGGCTCGGTAACACCCCAGCAGCCATGAAATTTTGCTTCGGTATCTTCAGCCCAGGGTATTACCAGGTTGTCGGTAACATCGCCCATGGCAAACAGAGAGGCTACTCCCGCAGGCACCTGGTCAACGCCTATGGCTGTGGCTAGGCCGACACTGCCCCAGCCGAGCTCTTCCAGAATTATGTGTGCCTCTATGGCGCTTAAGCCTAATCCACCGTAATCTTTATGGAAAAAGAGCCGGTGATAGCCCATCGCTTTCATCTCTTTTAGTACATTCCAGTATGGTGAGCCCTTGGCTATCACCTGTTCCGGGTCAGGCATTCTGTCCAGCTTTTTTGCTGCTGGCCTCATTACTTCTTCGGCAAACCTGTGTGTTTCATTTCTTAGCAGGCGTAATCCCTTGTCGTCCCTAACCTTTGAGTCGATTTCGAAGTACATCTTGACTCCTTCCGATACTCAGATTGAGCTTTGTGTCCAATGCTAATCTATAGGAACCCCGGCAAATACCTCTTTGGTTAATAGAACCACCGCCTTCATGTGCTTCATCATGTAAGACATGTTACCTTGAAGCTGCAGTTTGTTGCTCATAATTAGTCTAATGGTGTCCTGTTTGCCTGAGACCATCAATTTCCATGCGCTATAGACGCCGGAAAGCTTAAAAGCGGCATCCTCGTGCTCACCCGGGGCTACCGGCATCATGTTTCTCACGGCACCATGCCAGAAATCTGCCCAGACGTACAGAGATACCCCTTTTATGTCCTCGGCAGATAACTTGGCGGCTTTGTTCATCACTTCATCCACGTTCAAGTCTTTAATAGAGACGTCTACTGGAATGCCTAAACTTTCGAAAACCTTGCCTGTAGGTGTACCCTTATATTTTGCCCGGTCTTGGGCTGGTATCATATCCATCAGACTCACGAAGCCTTGCATGACTTCCTTCCTGCCCAGTTCCCGTAGAAATTCCTCATCGCCCTCGACTATACATAGAAAGTCCCCTTCCCATTCCTTAGCAGCTTCTCTGTAAGCTTCGCTTTTCTTTGCCGCCTCCAGCACTGCCTCAACCCAATCTTTTGATGGAAATATTGCCATTTGTCACCTCCGATTTTTGTTTCTATTTAAAGGCACAGTGCAGGTTTTCAGTGTCTATAAGAGCAGATGTTTGGCTGAGATTTTCTCCTGCCAACCCCGTTGTCTCAAGTATACTACCTTTTCGGGGCGTGTCAATAGGTTTGTACGTCTACGCGAAGCTTGTTTCAGTACGTCGCTTATTTATTGCCCGCCTTCCCCCATTTCCGTCCCGTCCAGTTATCTAAACAGGTATCCACCTTCATAAACCTGATCAGTTCCATAGCCAACCTCGGCGGCAGTATCTTCGCTAAAAGCTCCAGATATACTGTTGCCGGCATAATGAGCATTGCCTTATCTGCTCTCATAGCTTCATAGATTTTCCTCCCCACTTCCTCGGGTGTAAACAACCTTGTGCCCCGCGGCGCCTTGACACCTTCGACCATCGCCGTTGCTACGAAGGCAGGACAGGCTATAGTTATATGTATATCCTTCAAGCTCTTATCCATCATTAATTCCCATCGCAGCGTTTCGGCCAAACCCACCACGGCATGTTTGCTGGCACTATAGGTGCTGAGCTTGGGTGTGCCGCCCAGACCAGTAGCAGAAGCAAGAAAAATCAAGTGTCCCTTCTTTTTAGCCAGTATATCAGGCAGAAATGCCTTAGTTATCCACATGTATCCCATGATGTTCACATCCATGATTTCTTGGTGAATCTCATCGGGAATATCCATGAACTTACCGGCATAAGCCACACCGGCATTGTTAACCAGAATATCTACAGTGCCCACCTTTTTGTGAATGTCGCTGGCTAACTTATAAACCTGTGCTCTATCCCTGACATCGCAGATAAAGGGATAGGCCTCTCCACCTGTGCTGCGAAGCTCCTTCGCCGCTTTTTGTAGCGCCTGCTCATTGATATCTGCCAGTGCTACCTTTGCCTTATCCCTCGTAAAGTGGGTTGCCAGTGCGTAACCTATTCCTGCGGCACCGCCAGTAATCAGTACGACTTTTCCCGTCACGTCTTTCATATATCCACCTGTGTAACGTATATCAAGCGAGGCCTAGCTGAACAAATTCCCAATTTGCTGAGCCTGTTTTTCAGCGCATAATTATATCGCATGTTAGAAGAGCACAACAGCAAGGTCAGGCAAGCCACGCATTGTGTTTTCCTGTCAAAACTGGTATTATTGCCCCCTATTCGGGCACTGATGTCTCTTTTTGAGCTACGCCATACCCGGTGGTGAAATATTAAAACAAAAGGGGGTCACAACAAATAATGCTAGAACTCGTAGTGAATCTGGTCTTATGTCTCGTGACACTCGCTTTGGGCATCTGGGCTTATACTAAAAAGAAGTATGATGTACCTCTTTACATCGGCATAGCCTTCGGTCTGTTCGCCATCTCCCATCTTCTTAAACTCGTCGGCTTGGCTGCAGGTCTGGCTACCTTTCTCATTGCAGTCAGAATAGTCGCCTATCTGCTGGTCATATACGCCTTGACCAGGGTAGTAGTCAAGAAGTAGCTGCTATATCGGGACATTAAATTAAGGGCTTTTTTGCAGGTCGCCTAATATATTTAGGTGGGATGCCTAGTCATCGCCAGCAGTATCTT
The DNA here is from genome assembly GCA_037441105.1 of Chloroflexota bacterium. Taxonomy (GTDB): domain Bacteria; phylum Chloroflexota; class Dehalococcoidia; order GIF9; family UBA5629; genus VGNY01. The sequence continues at coordinate 917 of JBBISW010000074.1, read as the reverse complement.
GCTTCTTGGCTTCTCGATTTTGCTGTATAAAGTCAACGGTGTTCATAATTACGAATACTATAATCAGCAGAAGGGCGAGTATGTTAATCCCCTGTTTGTGGATGAGAAGAGTTATTATAAAAATCTCCAGCAACAGTACGGCGGTCTCCACTATGTGCCTGCGCGAAACTGTCTCCAGTACGAATGACAGGATTAAAACCTCCACCCACCCCTTGATTAGTATGTCTGAAATCATGCCCCAGGTGAGCACATCGGGCAGCATCCAGGTCTGCACTGCTTTCAAGAAAAGAAACGTGAACAGGCATTCAGGTATGAAAGAGAGTGGTATAGCACGGTAAGGGTGCATCCACCGGGCTAACACTCCGCAAACCCATCCTGTCATCGCTTTGCCCATTATTATGGGGAGTCCTACAGCGGGGCCAAACATCCCCAAGACTCCGAATTCGATATAGGGATATATGGAAACGATAGCCCCGGCTAGTAGTCCATAGTATGGCCCGAAGTATATGGCGACAGCAAAAGTTGCCAGGTGAGATAGGTCGAAGGCGATTTGCGGTTGCACAGATATGAGCAAGGCGGACAGGTAGGCGAGGACATTTCCCAAGCCTCCAGCCGCGAGGGTAATCAGCAATCTTCGGCATCTAGTGTTCAGTTCGAAGCGCATGAAGTTGTCCTATACCGGCACCAGCAGGGTCAATAGCACAGGCGAGAAAACGTTGGGTAGATTATACCATCCTTACTTATCTAGATAACAGGTGGCCAAATGCATACCAAGTTTACTCCAAAACCTTCCTCCCTTGGCCGGAGGGAGTCAGGGGGGATCATTCCCACGATGACCCCAGTTTGTTCAACAATTTTGCTCCTTTCGTGATGACATAATCTTGCAATTGTTGTAAAATCGAGCTTAAGGATGCGGA
>JBBISW010000073.1:8227-9470 GCA_037441105.1 Chloroflexota bacterium | reverse complement strand
CTCTTTTTCTGCGGTGAAATTTTAACCCAGTCTGGCACCACAATTCGAACAGAATTTTGATGGGGCGGCAATAGCAGCACCGCAAGTGGGACAATAAGATGCCAGGCTCGAACCGCAGGCGCCGCAGAACCGCTGACCAGCGACACCTTGCCCACCGCATTTAGGGCAGATGATTCTCTGTTGCATCTGGTAAGTTTGTTGAGCCATCGGCTCATACTTCTTTGCCGACTCTTCCCCTGCCTCTACTCTTGCCAGAGACAGCTTTCCACCTCCCCAGATAGAAACAACACAAACTACAGAAATAAGCACCATGACAATCAGGTTGATTTTTGCCGGAAGCCAGAAAATCAGATTTAGTGTTAGCCCTATCATCCCCAGAACAAGTAACAGCCCACCAATAGCTTTCATCGGAACTGCCCTATCCGAAACTGGTAAATTGCTGCGATTATTTTATTTGAGGTGTTCAAAGCCCCGCGGCGGCTAGTATGTCTGGAACCAATTCTTCCCTGCCGATGGCCATAACGTGGACCCCATCGCAAATGGAGTCCTTCTTCAGGGCGGCTGTCATCCTGCCGGCGATCTCAATGCCCTTATTGAGCGCCTCACCTTTAGGAGCAGCAGCCAGCTCATCAATCAGGTTTTGCGGCACAAAGATGCCAGGCACGTTCTCAGTCATGTACTTCGCCATCCTTGCCGACGTAAGCAAGACTATCCCGGCCAGAATCTTGACGGGGAACTGGCGGGCATACTTCATGAACTTGGCGAAGTTGTCCATGTCGTAGATGGCTTGAGTCTGAAAGAACTCAGCTCCAGCCTTGACTTTCTTTTCGAATTTGAGCAATTGAGGTTCTATCGGATTGGCTTCTGGTGTGACTATGGCTCCAGCGCAGAATTCTACAGCTCCGTCAAGGTCATTTCCGCCAAGGTCTTTACCTGATTCCAGTAGGCGGATGGTTCTCAACAGTTGAAGTGAATCCAGGTCGAAGACACCTTTGGCCTCTTTGTGGTCACCGACAGGAACAGCATCTCCGGTAAGGCAGAGGACATTCCTTACACCTCTGGTATAAGCAAAAAGCAGTTCAGCTTGAAGGGCAAGCCGGTTGCGGTCACGGCAGGTCATTTGAAGAATCGGCTCACCGCCACGTTCTTTAATAGCCAGACAGCCACCGATAGAAGGGAAACGCATCACTGAGCTTTGATGGTCAGTGACATTCATGGCAACGACTTTATCTTTGAGAAGGTC
>JBBISW010000073.1:0-8127 GCA_037441105.1 Chloroflexota bacterium | reverse complement strand
GGAATAACCGTCGAGCCGGTAACAATTTTACCCAGTTCCTGAAGACGGTCCTTCATACCTTGGACTTCCTCTATACCACCAGTTTTTGTCATGGTGGCACAAGTACCACAGCCAATGATGTAGACCCTATCTAACCCTTCAAGTTGCTCTTTAATTTCATCAAAAGACTTCTGCTTGGTGATAGATTTCATCGTCGTGCCCTCCTAACTAACCAATAGAGCATTCCTCCGAGCAATCCCAGTCATCATCGCTCCAAGTCGCACCTCAAGCACCGCTTAGCCTCTTGTTTAGCTTTCTCCTCAGAGAAGGCGAGCTCTATTTCCTCGAAGCTGTGCTTCCTCTTTTCGGTGGGGAGCGTCGGCACTTCCAGCCGAGGTTGCGCTTCCCATGTTTCTTCCTCAACCTTAGTGGCAGCTTCCACAATGACTTCGGTCTTCAGGTCATACATCTCTACCCTTGTGGTATCCGCCTTAAGATATTTATCTATGGCTAAAGCCCCTCTCCTACCAGCGGCAATAGCATCTATGACCATGCCTGGGCCAGTGACAAAGTCACCGCCGGCGAAGACACCTGGAACATTAGTCGCCAAAGTATTATTATCGACAGCCAGTGTCTCCCAGCGTGTCCGCTCGAGAGCGCTGTCTGGCGGTAAGAACGAGAGGTCAGGAGCCTGGCCAACCGCAGCAATTACGGTATCAGCTTCGGCGAAGAATTCTGAGCCCAGAATCGGCACCGGTCTACGGCGCCCACTGGCATCCATCTCGCCCAACTGCATACGGCTGCACTGCAAGCCGGTTACCTTCCAATTGTCACTGGCTATACGAGTAGGACTAATGAGGAAGTTGATGCCTACACCTTCAGCCACTGCCTCATCATATTCCACCTCGGTCACCAGCATTTCCTCTCGCGACCGCCGATAGAAAATGTTGACCTCATCAGCACCAAGGCGGAGGGCGGTACGCGCAGCATCAAGAGCTACATTCCCACCTCCAATGACCGCCACTTTATGCCCGACTCGAACCTGCTTTCCGACTTTGACATCTCTCAGGAACCTCAACCCATAATGGAAACCTTCAACGTCCTCCAGCTCACCGGGTATGCCTATTCGCTGGCTTCTCTGGGCCCCGGCAGCAATAAACACAGCGGCGTAACCATCTTTCTTAAGGAGGTCATCCACTGTATAGTTCACACCGATGGGCATGTCATATCTTATGTCAACTCCACACCTGGCGATGTAATCGATCTCCTGCTGAATAACCTTACGAGGCAACCGAAACTCAGGTATAGCCACCGACAGCATGCCACCGCCCACTGGCAAAGCCTCAAAAACAGTGACTCCATAGCTCATCTGAGCTAAGTAATAGGCGCAACTGAGTCCAGTGGGGCCCGCACCTACCACTGCTACTTTTTGAGGCTTGGTTCTGGGGAAAGGTTCGGGGGGAGGCAATTCAGATATATGGTCGAAGTACCAATCGGCAGCAAAGCGCTTCAGCGACCTGATGGCCACGGATTCATCCAGTTCCCCACGGCGACACCTGCCTTCGCAGGGATGATGGCAGATGCGCCCGCATATAGCTGGGAATGGGTTACGTTCCCTGATTGTCTCAACGGACTCCAGATACTCCCCGGCAGTGATATGCGCCACATATTTAGGAACGTTAATCCCCACCGGACAGGTATGCTGGCATGGCGATATCATCAAGGAGTCACAGACAGCAGCCGGACACTTCTTCTCCTTGATATGAGTCTCATACTCATCCCGGAAGTAATTGATTGTCGTCAGCACAGGGTTGGGGCATGTCTGACCCAAGCCACACAGCGAGCATTCCTTGACTACACTAGCTATCGTAAGCAGAGTATCGATGTCTCCATCACGCCCCTTCCCTAGAGTGATTCGGGTCAAGATTTCCAACATCTGTCTTGTTCCCAAGCGGCAAGGGACACATTTGCCACAGGACTCATCTTGAGTAAAACTCAAGAAATATCTGGCCACCTCAACCATACAAGTAGCCTCGTCCAGGACTACCATACCACCGGAACCCATGATGGAGCCCAACTGAGCCAGAGAGTCGTAGTCCACTGGGGTATCTATAAACCGTGTTGAAATACATCCACCCGACGGACCACCTGTCTGCACTGCTTTAAACCGCTTGCCACGAGGGATACCACCGCCGATATCGAAGATAACAGTGGCCAGCGGAGTACCCATTGGTACCTCCACCAAGCCACTATTGGCAATCTTACCGGTGAGGGCAAAGACAGCAGTTCCCTTGCTTTTCTCGGTGCCTAAGCTGGCAAACCACTCAGCCCCTTTGTCAATAATGACAGGAACCGAGGCCAGCGTTTTTACGTTGTTGATATTGCTGGGCTTTCCATCCAGACCAGATTGCGCCGGGAACGGCGGACGAGGCCGAGGCATACCTCGCCTGCTTTCGATAGAAGCAAGCAGCGCTGTCTCCTCACCACAAACAAAGGCACCAGCACCTTCTTTGACATGAATCATAAAAGAAAAGTTTGACCCAAGGATATTATCACCCAAGAAACCGCTCTCCTTAGCTTGCTCCAAAGCGATACGAAATCGCTTCACTGCAAGCGGGTATTCAGCACGCACATAAATGTATCCTTCTCTGGCACCTATGGCATATCCAGCAATGGCTAGTCCTTCGATAACAGAATGAGGGTCAGCTTCCAGGATAGAGCGATCCATAAAGGCACCTGGGTCACCTTCGTCAGCATTACAGATGACGTACTTCGTGTCGCCGGGCGAGTTACGACAAAACTCCCACTTGCGGCCCGTAGGAAAACCTGCCCCACCCCGACCACGCAGCCCGGACTTCTTGATTTCTTCGATGACTTCGTCAGGCGTGATAAGGAGAACCTTTCTGAGCGCTCTATAGCCTCCACTGGCTATATAGTGGTCGACCTTCTCGGGGTTGATGTGCCCGCAATTACGCAGGATGACACGTTGCTGCATCTTGTAGAAGTTAATCTCTGAATAATACGGGATTCTTTTGCCCGTCACCGGGTCACGATAGAAGAGGCGCTCCACGGGCTTGCCATCTTTGAGATGGGAGCTGACAATTTCAGACGCATCGCCCGGCTCTACGTGAGTATAGAAGACACCTTGGGGTTCAATAATTACATTAGGTCCCTGCTCGCAAAAGCCATGACAACCGGTGAAATCTACTTCAACACCAGTTAATTTCTGACGTGCTACTTCCGCCTTGAGCGCATCATAAACAGCATCGGAGCTGCATGAAACACAGCCCGTGCCCTGGCAAACAAAAACTGTCTTCTGGACTGGCATGCTATTCCGCACCCTTTCTCTCGCCGAATAATTGCACTACTTTCTTGGGATTCATATGCCCGTAGGTCGTCGTGCCAATGACTATGTTCGGCGCCAGGGCACAAACCCCAATGCAGGCAACTGTCTCCAATGTATATTCATAATCAGGAGTAGTCTCACCTTCTTCAAGCCCCAGGTGCTGCTTCACTAATTTCAATATCGTTTTCCCTCCCCGTACGTGGCAAGCAGTTCCCTGACATACTCTGACAACTTTTCTTCCCTGCGGTTTGGTGTACAATTGCGCATAAAAGGTGAGCACCCCTTGTACCTGCGCCGGGAACAAGCCCAGAGCTCTGGCAACAGGCTGCACCGCTTCAGGGGGGATATAGCCGAGCTCCTCTTGTATCCTCTGAAGGAGTGGTATCAATGCCCACTTCTGACCTTGATAATCAGCTACAAGTTCATCTATCTGCGCCAAGTTAGACTCAGGCTTTGTTTCCACCTTAGCCATGGCTTCCAATCCTTTCCAGCCTTACCGGACATGCTTTTAGAGCCGGGGATTTCGTTCTGGGGTCTAAGACAATGTCAAAAAGTCCATTGACCGAACTCTCTGGAAACGATACAGACATGAAGACTGTCCCTTTATTGAGCGTGTCAGTAACTTTTACCGCAGCAGTCAACTCACCAACAGGCGACATCACCTTGACCTTATCGCCGTCTTTAACTTTAAGGCTTTTAGCATCAGATTTACTGATTTCCACGAAAGCTTCTGGCAAGAATTTTCTCAACCGTGAAGACCTCGAGCTTCTGGAGCCAGAGCCAAACTGATACAACACAGTTCCAGCCAACAGGGTGTAAGGATACCCATTCTCTGAACTCTCTGGCTGCGGGATATACTCAACTGGAGAAAAGCGTCCCAATTTGTTAGACAATTCCCTCTTGCGGAAACGCTGTCCCTTCCTCTCCAAGTCAGCATACTTCACACCCTGATATGAAGGAACCAGTTCTGCAATCTCAGTCATCACTTCCTGAGGAGAAGAATATGACATCGGGTAGTTCATCATCTGGGCCAGCCGAAGTGTTATTTCCCAGTCTGGCAAGCTATCTCCGAATGGCTCCAAGACTTTCCGTAGCCTCTGCACTGCGCCATCGAAATTGGTAAACGTGCCTTCCTTTTCAGCAAAGCTGGCAGCAGGCAAGACCACTTTTGCCAGTTTCGCCGTCTCAGTGAGGAACATATCCTGTACCACCAGGAAATCAAGGGGTTCCAGAGCCTGTCTCACAAGGGTCGAATGAGGAAAACTGACTGCTGGATTTTCGCCCATAATATACATTCCCCTTATCTTGCCTTCCCTTGCCCCGATAATCATATCCAGAGCTGATAGCCCGGCATCAGCAGGTAAGTGGCATCCCCAGCGGGCTTCGAATTTCTCCCTAGCTTGAGAATCTTCCAGGCCCTGATACCCGGGGAGAAAATCTGGCAGTGTTCCCATATCACAGGCACCTTGACCATTGTTTTCCCTCTGCAGTGCATAGATGCCACCCCCACCATCCCCGATAATTCCAGTCAACATCGCCAAATTCACCAGGGCGGCCACGCTACTTACCCCATTAACATACTGGGTAATACCGCTACCATAGACAATAGAAGCTTGGCTTGCCGCGGAGAAAAGCCGAGCAGCCTGCCGAATCTCTTGAGCTGAGATACCAGTGACTTTCTCCACATATTCTGGAGTATATTTCTGCAAAGCCTTAGCCAATGCCTCAAAGTTGTCCGTTTTCTTAGCCACATACTCTTTATTCAACAGACCTTCATCTATAATCACCATGGCCATACCGTTCAAAAGAGCCACATCTGTACCAGCTTTGGGCCTAAGCCAGAGATGCGCCCAGGAGGTAAGCTTTGTTCCCCTGGGGTCTATCAATAGCAACTTGGCACCCTTACGCCTAACGGCACGCTTGATGGCATACTCTACCAGTGGTGCTGAGGAAGGCGGATTAGCCCCGATGACCAATATCACCTGAGAGCGTTCGAGGTTGTCCAGAGAGCTCGTAGTACCATGATAGCCAACAGTCTCCCAGAGGCCCACATGACTGGCAGAACTATACAATCGGCTACCGTTGTCAATGTTATTAGTACCCAGCACACATCTGGCAAATTTCTGTAATAAATAATTCTCTTCGTTAGTGCATTTGGATGAACCGAAGACAGCCAGGCTGTTAGAGCCATGAGCCTCTTTTATTCGCTTAAATGCATCAGCCACTACTACTAAAGCTTCATCCCAGGACACTGCCTCAAAGTTGCCATTCACTTTAACCAGAGGTCTGGTCAGTCTCTCCGGGCTATGCACGAAATCGTAACCATAACTCCCTTTAGCACAAAGGGTACTGTGATTCAGCGGATTATCCTCGTCTGGTCTGACTCGTACCAAACGATTGTCCTTTATCTCCAAGCAAACACCACAACCGCAGCCGCAATACGGACAGATTGTACGAACGGTGGTCGTAGTCGTCCCCCTGTAAGTCCTCTCTTTTTCCATAATGGCACCGGTGGGACACAATGCCACGCATGTTCCACAGAATGTACACTCAGAGTTTTCTAATGGCAGGTCGTCAAGCGTTGCCGGTTTGGAGACAAACCCCCGGCCAAGGTAGTCAACTGCACCTTCACCAACCAACTCCTGACACGCGCGGATACATTTGGCACAAAGGATACACTTGCTCAAATCTCTCTCAATAAATGGGTTGACTTCCTGAATGGTAGCCAGTTGTGGAATCCTCTGAAAATCTACCAGCCCAACACCCATATCTGCAGCAATCTTGCGCAATTGACAACGGTTACCCTTATCGCATACCACACAGGAATCAGGATGGCTAGCCAGCATGAGCTTGATTATAGTCTTTCGGCGTTCTTGCACTCGCGGCGACTGAGTGCTAATTACCATACCTGGTGCTATGGGAGTGACACAAGACGCCATCAAGGCACCTGACCGCTCATCTTCAACTATGCAAATGCGGCAAGCACCAATAGGGTCCAGAAGAGGGTCATGACAAAGAGTGGGGATTTCTACACCAGATTCACGGGCCAAGTCCAGGATGGTCATCCCGGGCTGGCCGCTTACCTCTCGCCCGTTGAGCGTGATAGTAATTGCCTCCAATTTCGCCTCTTCTCTATCTACGCTAATCTATCACACAAGGTCAGCCACACTCAGTATGCAACAATATAAATATTCTCAGATACGGCCTTAGCGGAAACAGCCCATTCACACTCTACAGCAGCTGTTCGTCTCCTGTTCGGAGGTCTAGCGAATGAGTTTACTATATCTTTTAGCACGTGTCAAAAAAGTAGCCGCGCAACATAGTGACCCTCTGCCAAATGATACAGTTTCTTGCTTGACTTTACCTCTTTGTTCAAGCTAGCTATAATGATTTCGTGAGGCTATAATCCCAATCAGCGACAAAACGTCTACCATCAATATCAAAGGGATTTCTGAATGAAACTCGTACAAATGCTTAAGCGATGCGAAGTATTCGTGGGACTTATCGACAGCGACCTGGAAAAGATAGCGAGCCTACCTTCCTGGCGCAGACACAACTATAGATCAGGACAAGTTATATTTCGTGAAGATACTGAGGCAAAGGATTTCTACATTGTGGAGGAGGGGACAGTAAGCCTCGCGGTTGCGTTGCATCAGGAAGGTGAAAAAAAACTGACACTTGTGCGGGTCGATACGGTCACCAAAGGGGACGTTTTCGGCTGGTCATCATTGATACCACCCCACTCCCGGAATATGTCGGCAATCTGTGTCAGGCCTTCCACCGTAATATCGGTATCAGGCGCTGAGCTAAACGAGCTGATGGATCGAAACCATGCGCTTGGCTATGAGGTGATGAAAAGCCTGGTGAGAGTTATCGCAAGAAGATTAAGAGACATACATGCCAAGCTCGCTGACAAGAAAAAACTGCCGCTGAGAAAAGAAATACGGCTCGAGTAGCTACTTCTTAAGCAGCCTTTGCACTCTCCTCAGCAGCTCTTCAGGAGCTACCGGCTTGTCCACGTAGTCCTCGGTATCGAGCGTAAGGCCCTGACTGACACTCAGGGAAGTCTCACCAACTTTTTCCGCAAAGCTAGTTAACATTATGACGGGGATTTTACTGAGGTCGGGGTCTTTCTTAAGCTGTTCAGCAGCCCGAAACCCATCTTTTACAGGCATTATTATATCCAGGATAATCAAATCAGGTTTTTCTTGCCTTGCCTTCGCCAACCCTTCATCACCATCATAGGCAACTATCACTTCATAAGGCTTGCTCTCCAAGACCAGCCTGGTCGCTTCCACAAAGTCATTATCATCATCAACAAGAAGAATCTTACTTTTGCGTTCCATTATCTTGTCGCCTCCTCAAAGCATTTCACTCGCAGGTTAGACGCGTTGCTTTCGTTTAAGCAGCTTTTCCACACAGTCCAGTAAAACCCCGGGTAATATAGGTTTTTCAATATACTCGTCCGCTTTAAGCTCTTGGCCGGTTTCCAGTTCGTAGCGACGGCGGCTAGCTTCTTCCCGCACCGAGCTTAAGATAAGGATAGGCATATCTCGGAACTCAAACCACCTGGGAGACTGAAGCTCCTTATAGACAGCAAAACCGTCCATCTTGGGCATCAGAAGGTCAAGTATCATCAGGTCTGGCTTTTCCGCAATGAGCTTATCTAAGCACTCCATGCCATCACGGGCAAAGACCACCTCATAACCCTGGGCATCCAGAATCATGCTCATCGCATCTAGAATATCAGGGTCATCATCAACTACCAAAATCTTCTTACCTGTCATCAGCTTCTGTGTCCC
>JBBISW010000072.1:0-9531 GCA_037441105.1 Chloroflexota bacterium | reverse complement strand
TTACCATTGCACGAACATGGGCATGACGACGTGGATGTAGTTGTCGGCGCCGACGGGGCGGATGACCCCAGGGCTGGAGGATGTGGTGGCCTCCAGAGCAACCTGCTTCTGGTGCAGGACGGACAGGACGTCAGAGAGGTATTTGGCGTTGAAGGCGATCTTGGCTGGCTCACCATCAATTAAGGCGTCAATCTCACTTACGTTATCGCCGACTTCTTCAGCTCGAGCTGAGATATTCACTTTACCCGGGGTGAGCTCAACGCCGGGGGTAACGACGAGTCGAACAATACCGCTGCCATCGCGGGCGAAAATCGAGGCCATTCTGATAGTCTGCAAGAACTCAGCTCGGTCAACAACAGCCCGAGTGACATAGCTCTGGGGGATAAGTTGGGAGTAGTTGGGGAAATTGCCCTGAATAAGCTGGGACACCATCTCTATGTTCTTGAGGCGAAATAGAGCCTGGCTTTTTTGTTGATTTACGGTGATTTCAACCGGCTCTTCCTGGTCGGTGAGGAAGCGGTTTAATTCATTTAAGGCTCGTGCCGGCACGATTATGGCAGTCTTGCCTTTGACCGACGACAGAAGAGAGGTATTATGGACAGCCAATCTAAAGCCATCAGCGGCCGCCAGAGCCAGTTTATCTTCATCAAATTCAAGCTGGACGCCAGTAAGCACTGGGCGGGACTCTTCGGTAGCTGCAGCAAAGGTCACCTGGCTGATTCCTTCCCTCAAGGCTGCAACCTCGATTTTGGTGGCTATGCCATCGCCGACTTGAGGAATCGGTGGGAAATCTTGTGCATCAAGGCCATTGATTCGAGCCTCAAAGCGGGCGCATTTAAGTTGGAGGGTACGCTGAGCAAGGGCGATATCAATACGGTCGTTGGGGAGAGAACTGATGAATTCGGTGAGGAGCCGGGCGGGGATGGTAATAGCGCCTTCCTCCTCTATCTTGGCACCGACCCAGCAACTGATGGCTATCTCCAGATTTGTGGCAGCCAGCTTAAGACGAGACTGGTCGGTAGCTATCAGGACATTCTGGGTAATAGGTAAGGTAGTTCTTGTGGCTACAGCCCGGCTGACTATGGCTAACCCTTTATTGAGATTCTCTTGAAGGCAGGACAACTTCATATGACACCCCCCAACAGTTATGTAGCAAGAGTATACCCCGCCCGCTGGGTCAAGTCAATTGGTTTTGGGAAGATTGTTTTTATTTTATCATCCTCACCTTATTCTTCTCCCCTCGAGGGTGAAAACCTCAGACAGGTCTAAAGACCTGACCCTACCTCGCTATTGTCATTCTGAGCGTAGCGAAGAATCTCCTCGAAGCGCTTTCCGGAGCCCATCTCAAGCCCGAGATTCTTCGGTCGCTTCGCTCCCTCAGAATGACACAAAAAAGAGGCTTCAGAGTGATGCAAAGAAGAAGGCTCGGATAGCAAAACCTCAAGCGTTTCGAATTTAGGGAATTTGAAATTTTGGATTTGTTTGGGATTTCGAATTTGGTGCTTGGTATTTTACACGTGTGAGATTCTTCGCTACGCTCAGAATGACAGAAGGCGAAGGGCTCAGAATGACAAAAGGCAAAGGGCTCGCAATGACAGGGTGGCTACTCTAACGTGATGGTGCCGCTTTTGCCACCGCTTTTTTTGGCAAGACGAATGTTTTCCAGACGCATCGTCTGGTCAACGGTCTTGCACATATCATAGATAGTAAGGCCGCTTATGGCTACGGCGGTTAGAGCTTCCATCTCGAAGCCGGTCTTGCCACTGCCTCTAACCGTTGCCGTGATTTCTACCGCTGAGGCTTGCTCGTCTATGGAGAACTCGACATTTACGTCTTCGATGAGCAGCGGGTGACATAACGGGATAAGGCGATGGGTCTCCTTAGCCGCCATGATGCCGGCAACGCGAGCTGCAGCCAAAACGTCCCCTTTGGGCAACTTGCCCTGCTTAAGCAAGTTCAAAGTCGCTGCCTGCAGCGTTACCCTGCCCTTGGCCATAGCTTGCCTTACGGTGACCGGCTTTTCACCGATATCTACCATGCGAATATCCCGCGACAAACCCATGCCTAATTACCCCTAAAAACTCCGTTTTTCAGGGGGCCCCAAAGCTGATAACTTCTCCGGGGTCCCCATGGAAAAGCGCGAAGCGAATTTTTCATGGGGTATTGTCTAACCTCCCACCTGAGACATGAGGCGTTTTCCAGAGACGCGCCCCTGGGGTAACTGGTGCTTCTGGGGCTTTGACTGAATAGCCTCAGTTATGATTTTCTTTAGCTTTTCAGATGAGGCACCGCTGCGCAGTGGCTGACGGAGGTCAATCTCTTGGTCGCTGAGCAGGCAGGGGCGTAGTTTACCTTCGGCAGTAAGGCGAAGGCGATTGCAATTGAAGCAGAAGTGCTGGCTAACCGGGGTGATGAAGCCGACGGTGCCGTTAGCTTTGGGAAGGCGAAAGTATCTGGCCGGGCCATTGCCGGTGATAGGCAAGCAGGGTTGTAGTTTACCCAGACTGATGAGACGCTCCTTTATCTCATCAGCCGACATAAATTGAGGCGAAAGCTCAATACTGCCCCCAGTAGAGTGACCATGGGGCGGATTATCCGCAGCAAAAGGCATAAGCTCGATAAAACGGACATGCCAGCCTTCAGTGATGGTCAAATTGGCAAAGTCCAGGAGTTCATCATCGTTTATGCCATGCATCACTACCATGTTTATTTTTACCGGGTTCAGACCACAAGCCTTAGCCACCTCGATGCCCTTAAGCACTTCGCCCAGCTTATCATGGCGGGTGATATGTTCAAACTTATCTCGATTTAAAGAATCGAGGCTGACGTTAACCCGTCTTAAGCCAGCTTGTTTAAGCTCACTGGCATATCCCTTAAGGAGAACCCCGTTAGTGGTTAGTGAGATATCATCAATACTTTCGATTTCAGCCAGCATGGCTACCAGTTCAGGCAGTCTGGCTCTGACCAATGGCTCACCGCCGGTGAGCCTGAGCTTGTTGATGCCCAGCTCAGCAGCTAACTTGGCAACTGTCACAATCTCTTCATAGCTGAGGATTTCGCCATGGGGCAATAGGCTAACACCCTTGGTGGGCAGGCAGTAGACACAGCGCAGGTTACACCGGTCGGTCACCGAGATACGCAAGTAGTTTATAGGACGATTAAAAGGGTCAGAAAGCCCAGTCATAGTTTGCCTTTCTCCGCGAGTTTCTCCAGTATCTTGTACGCCTCACGGGCAGCGCTGCCACGGTGGCTCACCTGGTTCTTTACGTCCAAGGGTAACTCAGCCATAGTTTTTCCAAACTCAGGGAGGTAAAAGACCGGGTCATAGCCAAACCCGTTCTCGCCTCTGGGTTCGAACGTAATCAAGCCCTGGCACTCCCCATGACACAGCTCGGTTTTTCCTTCAGGAGTAGCCATGGCGATAACGCACTTGAAGCGGGCAGTACGCTTCTCCCAAGGAACGTCCTTCAGTCTGGCCAGAAGGTGCTCAACTCTGCCTTTATCGCTGGCTTCCTCCCCAGCGGCACGAGCGGAGCGGATGCCGGGCTCACCACCCAAGGAATCAACTTCAACCCCTGAATCGTCAGCCAGGGTGATGAGCTGGCTTGCTCTGGCGTAAGCGATGGCTTTCAGCCTAGCATTCTCCTCATAGCTAGGATGGTTTTCCTCCACAGCTACATCTATACCCTCATCGGCTGGGGTCACCAGCTCAAAGGGCAGACCACTCAAGAGATGGCGATATTCGCGGACTTTTCCCTGGTTAGTAGTAGCCAGGAGCAATTTAGGCATTCTTCTCAACTGTTTAAATGGTTTCGAACCTTCCTTCGAGCTTCTTCATCACCTGGGGCATGGTGGTGTATTCCATCTCTTCCAGAGGCAAACGATGAGGTTCGAAAGGCCCGAGATTGCGCAGGAAGTCAGCAATAACATTGGCTTCTCTGCGGGCGTTGTCAAAAGCCGGGTCATCGAACATGTCGAGTGGCCCGACCAGCTTGCCACCTGAAAGCTGAAAACCGGCGGCGATTACCCGGGGCGGACCATCAAAGCGTGATGGGTTGCTCTCCCTAACGGCTACGGGCATCAGCGGACCATGGTGCGAGCCTCTCATCCATCCCTCCACAATATGAGGATGAGCAAAAGGCTCAAGAACCTCGCCAACAGCCGGGAACTGCCCCTGTGAGCGGACAATACACACCGGGTCGTCTTTACCCACATATCTGCCAGCAATCAGAGCTAGTTTCTGCGTCGAGGAGACAGCGGCTATTTCGCCACTTTCCCGATGATATACCGCCTTAACAGCATAGCGACTGGGCGCCCCCATAAAAACCAGCATATCATATATTTCCTCAGGGGCATGGAAGGTAACCTTCTTGCTCTCTTTGACATCATGAACCTCGAAAGAGAAACCACCATGCATATTGCCAGCGATGACTAAACCAATCGTGTTAAAGGGGTCAGCAAAGATTTTGTACAGTGGCAAGTTCCAGGCACCCGAGGCGGTTTTGTCCGCCATAAAGATGATTATGGTTTCGGCTTCGCGCTCTTTGAACTGCATCTCAGCAACTCCAGGCCCCATACCCTTAACATTGCCGGAAAAGGCATCAGCCAGGAGGTCCTGACCAGCGCCGTGCAGCTTCAGTTTTTTGGCTATATCGGTGCAGGCAACAAAAGTGTCCCAGGCTAGCTTGTGAATCTTTTCGTCATTCTCACCTTGCTGGTGGGTCATTATTAGTTGAAGGTCATCACCGCACCTGGTAACGTGATAGTCCGTGAGCAGCCCGGACTTTTTAGCCGCTGCCATGCTTTTCTCAGCCTTGTCCAGGACTTCGGGATGTGAGCTGGAATGGCCGACGTAACCACCGATGTCGGCCTTGATCACGCTTAAAGTTACAAGCATTTTTACCCCCTCTGTTTTTTTGTATCTCGCTAATTTTCCGCGGGCGTACTCAGCACTCCCGCCGTACCATATCAAAATTTAAAATCAAAACTTAAAATGACACGCAAAAACGTAATTCACCCTGCCATTTTGCATTTTGAACTTTAAACTTTGACTATACCATAGCTGGCAATCTGTATTCCCTAAAGACCTTACGCAGCACGCTACAAACTTCACCCAAAGTGGCGTAGGCGGCTACAGCATCAACAAGATAAGGCATGAGATTTTCTTTGCCCCGGGCGGCTTGACGCAAAGCCTCGAGTTTTGTAGAAAGCAACTCATTGTCCCTTTCCCGGCGCAGTCGGCTGAGCCGCTCCAGTTGTCGCTTCTCGCCTTCTTTATCCATCGCCAGAATGGGAATGGCAATCGGCTCATCCATAACGTAGTCGTTGACGCCGACAATGGTGCGCTTCTTGCTATCTATCTCCTGCTGATAGCGATAAGCCGAGTCGGCGATTTCCCTGTGGAAAAAGCCGGCTTCCAGAGCTGGTATAACACCACCGAACGAGTCTATCTTGGCAAAATACTCATATACTGCCTTTTCTGTCTGACTGGTCAGGTGTTCCACAAAATAACTGCCGCCAAGTGGGTCAATGGTGTTGGCCACGCCGCTTTCATGGCCGATAATCTGCTGAGTCCGCAAGGCAATGGTCACCGCTTTCTCCGAGGGTAAGGCAAGGGCTTCGTCCATGGAATTGGTGTGCAGAGACTGTGTGCCGCCGAGGACAGCGGCCAGAGCTTGAATCGTAGTGCGGACGATGTTGTTCTCTGGCTGCTGAGCGGCCAATGAGCAGCCAGCAGTCTGTGTATGGAAGCGGAGCCATTGGGCGCGTTCGCCTCCGTTGAACCGCTCCTTCATCTCCCGTGCCCAGATGCGCCGGGCAGCACGGAACTTGGCGATCTCCTCAAAGAAGTCATTATGGCAATTAAAGAAAAAGCTGAGCCTGGGAGTGAAATCATCTACTTTCAGCCCACGGTCAATGCCTGCCTGAACATAGGCAAGACCATCGGCTAGGGTGAATGCCAACTCTTGGACAGCCGTAGCTCCAGCTTCACGTATGTGGTAGCCGCTGATGCTGATGGTGTTCCAGCGTGGTACCTGCTTCATGCCGAATTCAAAGGTGTCAACGATAAGGCGCATAGACGGCCTGGGCGGAAAGATAAAAGCGTTCTGCGCCATATATTCCTTCAGGATATCGTTCTGTATGGTGCCGCCTAGGTTCTCCAGAGGAATGCCTCGTTTCTGAGCATTGGCTAGATACATCGCCCAGATAACCGCAGCCGGCCCATTTATGGTCATAGAGGTGGTTATCTCATCAATAGGAATGCCGTCAAACAGTATCTCCATGTCAGCCAGAGAAGAGATAGCGACGCCGCACTTGCCAAACTCTCCCCTGGCTTCAGGGTCGGAGGTATCGAAGCCATTTAAGGTGGGAAAATCGAAGGCGACGCTGAGCCCGGTCTCACCATGCCCTAGAAGATATTTGTATCGAGCGTTAGTCTCCTCAGCACAGCCGAAGCCAGCGAACATGCGCATCGTCCACAGCTTGCCTCTATAGCCGGTATAGTGGACACCACGGGTGAAAGGATACTCACTAGGGAAGCCCAGTTCCTGGAGATAGTCCATTTCAGCAATGTCGAGTGGTGTATAGAGGCGCTCAATAGGAACGCCTGAGGTGGTAATAAAGGAATGCTGCCTTTCCGGGAAAAGTTGCGATTTGACATCCCATTGGCTGGCTTTTCTTTCCAGTTCTTCTTTCTTTCGTTGCCCTGACACTTCGGCCTCCAGTCCAGTTTTTAGTAATCAATGCCCTTGCGGGACAGCACTCCCTTATCGTAGGGATGTTTTACCTTGACCATATCGGTGACCAAATCAGCCAGCTCGATCAGCCTCGGGTCAGCGTAGCGGCCAGTAAGGATAAGCTCAACTTTTTCTGGCTTGTCGCGTACCAGCTTTATCATCTCGTCAATGTCAACCAGCTTCCAGGCTACAGCCACATTGACTTCGTCAAGGATGACCACGTCGTATTTCCGGCTGAGCACAGCCTTTCGGGCGGCTTCTAAAGCCTTTCGGGCTTCTTCTTTCTCTTCGGGTTTAACATTAGCCGGGTCAACAAAGTCCTGAAAGCCAAACCTCTCAAAGGTGATATTGGATAGTTCAGATAGGATTTTCTGCTCCCCGTAGGGGAAATCGCCTTTCATGAAGAAAACGATGTGGACTCGCAGACCTTGTCCCAGGGCACGGAGAGCCACCCCCAGAGCTGCCGACGTCTTACCTTTGCCGTCGCCGGTGAAAATCTCGACAAAGCCCCTGGTTGCAGTTTCGGCAGGTAAAGTCTCCGTTGATTCCTTGGCCACCTTGTTGGCAGTTTAACAGAAAGCCAGATTGAGTGTCAAACGAGAGCGCCTGTTTGTCACTGCGAGGGGCATAAGCCCCGAAGCAATCATATCTTCTCCTTGTGTCATTGCGAGGCACACAGTGCCGGGGTAATCCCTACGGGGTGAGGAAATGCAGAGACTGCCACACAGAGTTTATCCTGAGCTATATGAGATTCTTCGCTACGATCAGAATGGCATCCGGCGAAGA
Source organism: Chloroflexota bacterium (assembly GCA_037441105.1). Lineage (GTDB taxonomy): Bacteria > Chloroflexota > Dehalococcoidia > GIF9 > UBA5629 > VGNY01. The sequence continues at coordinate 2,008 of JBBISW010000072.1, read as the reverse complement.
GCAGGCAATGATGGAAGAGAGCACATTTTAATTCACATGCCTATATGTAGCCTCGACCCTTTAGGGTCGAGCTCCCGAGGCTGAAGCCTCGGGGCTACATGTTTTAAATCAACCGTTCCGAATTTGGAGAATTTGAATTTTGATTTTGTTTGAAATTTGGAGCTTAGGATTTAGGATTTCTTATCGCACGAGTGGGGCTGAAGCCCCACGGCTACCTCATAAATTCGCCAATCAAGATTGACATCCTGAGGCTTAAATGTATAATAAGCTGGTTGTCCCATTACCTGGAACTGCTTTCAACGAATTTAAATTCAGGAGGTAAATCAATGGCTGGTGGCTACATGGGTAAAACCCTGTTCGTTGACCTGACAAAAGCCAAGACACTAGAGGAGGCTCAGGAAGAGAGCCTGTACCGGGATTTTCTCGGCGGCTATGGCATCGGTGCCAGAATAATATTCAGCCGGCAGAAAGCCAAAGTTGACCCGCTAGGGCTGGATGCCATGCTGGGATTTGTTACTGGTGTCCTTACCGGCACACCCGCCCTCTTCGGCTCGAGGTATATGGCTGTGGGCAAGTCGCCGCTTACCGGGACATGGGGAGATGCCAACTCCGGAGGAGACTTTGGCCCCTATCTAAAGTTCGCCGGCTATGATGCCGTCTTCGTCACTGGAATCTCTCCTTCCCCGGTTTACCTGTTCATCAACGATGGCAAAGCAGAGCTGAGAAAGGCAGACAAATTGTGGGGCAAGGACACATGGGAGACCGAATCGCTCCTGCAAGCTGAGCTGGGCACCGATGTCCGGGTTGCCTGCATCGGCCCGGCTGGAGAGAGCAAGTCGCTGATTTCATGTATCATCAACAATAAAGGCAGGGCTGCTGGCCGTTCCGGCCTGGGTGCGGTTATGGGGTCAAAGAAGCTCAAGGCTATAGCTGTACGCGGCAATCAAAAAGTTCCCATAGCCCACGAGACAGAGCTGAAGGCAGCGAGGACGAAGCACCTAGGACAACTGGGTGGCACCGTGGAGGTGTACCGCCAGTTCGGCACTTGCGGCGGTATGAACCAATTCGTCCAGATTGGGGATGCGCCCATCAAGAACTGGAAAGGAACGGCACTGGACTTCCCCAACGCCATCGTCATAAGTGACCAGAGCGTAATCGACCAGCAAAAGCGAAAATATGGTTGCTGGCAATGCCCTGTTGCCTGCGGTGGTCACATGAAGGCAAGCACAGGTCAATATGACTATCCCCCAGAAGTGCATAAACCTGAGTACGAGACCCTGGCGTCTTTCGGCTCCATGTGCTTGAACGACAACCTCGAGTCCATAATTAAGATTAACGATATCTGCAACCGCTACGGACTGGACACGATTTCCGCCGGTTCAACAATAGCCTTCGCCATAGAGTGCTACGAAAACGGGCTTATCAACAACCAGGACACTGATGGCATCGAGCTCAGATGGGGCGACCACAAAGCCATAGTAGAGATGACCGAGAAGCTGGCCAAGAGAGAAGGCTTCGGAAAGGTGCTCGCCGATGGAGTTAGGGTGGCAGCACAACAAATAGGCAAAGGAGCTGAAGAGTTCGCCGTCCACATCCAGGGCCAGGAAGTGCCTATGCATGACCCAAAACGCTTCATGAACTATGCTATCTCCTACCTTGATACCACGCCAGCTCGCCACACCCAGGGGAACTACAGTACCAGGCCGGCCAGCGGTCTGGAATTCCCCGCTTTTGACCGCCAGTCTATCACCGGTCGCGGCGCAGCCAACAAGATGGGCAAAGACCTGGTGCATGTGGTGAGTTGTGCCGGCATGTGCTTTTTCGGCCTGGGTTTCATGGATGCCAGCGCCCTCACCGATTTCATAAACCTGACCACAGGCTGGAATTGCAGCATGGATGACCTGTTGAAGGCGGGAGAAAGGATTGCCAACATGCGGCAGGCGTTCAATGCCCGTGAAGGCATAAGCACGACTGATTTCAAGGTCCCGGGCAGGGTCGCCGGCAACCC
>JBBISW010000071.1:8759-9858 GCA_037441105.1 Chloroflexota bacterium | reverse complement strand
GCTTGGTCACATTTCCTGTCTTCCTTCTAAGGCGCGGCTAAGGGTAACATCATCAGCATATTCCAGGTCACCGCCGTAGGGCAAACCGCGAGCCAGCCGGGTGACCCGAATACCTAGCGGGGGAATGAGGCGATGGAGATACATGGCAGTGGCTTCTCCTTCTAGGTTGGGATTGGTTGCCAGTATCACCTCGGTCACCAGACCATTGTTGAGACGAGACAGTAACTCTTTGATTTTTAGTTCCTCGGGGCCTATTCCATCGGTCGGAGCGATGACACCATGGAGCACATGGTATAGGCCTTTATACTTTTTGGTGCGTTCTAAAGGGAGGATGTCTATGGGCTCTTCAACCACGCAGATTTTGGTGTGGTCGCGCTCTTCGTCACGGCAGATGGTGCAGGGGTCAGAATCGGTGATGTTAAGACAAATAGAGCATAGGGTCAGTTTTTCCTTGACGTCTCTGATAGCTTCAGCTAATGCCTGAGCTTCCTCTGCAGGTGCCCGCAACAAATAGTATGTTAGTCGTTGGGCGCTCTTTGGCCCGATGCCCGGTAGCTTGTTAAGTTCTTCGATTAACCTGGCTATCGGCTCAGCAGTAGACATAGAACTGGTGTTCAAAGGTTAACCTCCTAAAATAAGCCTGGGATTTTAAGGCCTCCGGTCAAACTGCTCAGGTGACTGGCAGCGAGCTCCTGGGACTTTTGGATAGCTTCATTCACCGCTGTCATAACCAAATCCTCGAAGAGTTCAGCGTCTTCAGCATTTATTACCTCTGGGGAGATGCTGACTGAGCGGATTCTCTGCTGGCCATCAATCACTATCTTGATGGCTCCACCTCCTGAGCTTACTTCAGTGGTCATGTCGGCTAGCTCCTGCTGTGCCTTAGCAAGCTTGGCTTGTAGTTCTTGCGCTTGGCGAAAGACGAACTTATTCATTCCTCCTCCGTTTTGACCTTTTTGCCAACAACCTTGGCCCCGTACTTCTCTTTAGCAGCTTTTACCAAGGGTATCTCCGTTTTTGGGCTGTGTTTAGCTTTCTCGTCGTGGGGGGTGAGGACACAGCGTACCTGGTAAGATTGCCCGAAGACCTCGCGTAGCTT
>JBBISW010000071.1:0-8659 GCA_037441105.1 Chloroflexota bacterium | reverse complement strand
TTCAGGCTCTGGAAGCGGCTTGACTGATTTGGTAGGGCGGCTGGTCACTTTGGCTTTATCTTTAGACTCAGGAGGCTCAGGTTGGACAAGCTGCTTGCCCTTGGCTGCGGACAGGATGCAATCAACGAGGGCTAATTCTAGGGGCAGTGGGGAATAGTTATCCAGGCGGAGGTCTATCTCACCGAAGCGCTTAACTGCTGTCAGCAGGTAGTCGAGGCTGGCACCGGCTGCCAGATTTTTGATCTCGACTAAGTCGTCGCTGGTAGCATCTACCACTTCTTCCGAGCCAGACTTTACCAGGAGCAACTCTCGGAGATAGTCCACTAGTTCACGATTAAATTGGCGAAGGTCGAGTCCGTCATTGCTAACGCTGTTTATGGTCTTAATCCCGGCAGTGATGTCCTTATGCACAATATGTTTGGCTAGTTCTCTAATGCGCAGGTCTCCGCTGATACCTAACATTGTCTGTACCTGGTGGAGCTCGATTTGGTGTCCGTAGTAGGTAACGAGCTGTTCCAATAGATTTTCGGCGTCACGGAGGCTACCGGTGGTCACCTTGGCAATAAGCCTTAAAGCTTCAGGCTCGATGTGAATGCCCTCCTTATCACAGACATGATTGAGTTTGGCAATCACCGCTGATTGAGAGAGGCGATGGAAATCAAACCGCTGGCAGCGCGATAAAATAGTTGCCAGGACCTTGTGTGGTTCAGTGGTTGCCAGGATGAAGATAGCGTGCGGAGGCGGTTCTTCCAAAGTCTTAAGAAAGGCATTAGAAGCCTCCTTAGTTATCATGTGGACTTCGTCTATAATGTAGACTTTGTAGCGTGCAAGGTTTGGAGCATAGTTAACCTTCTCTCTCAGGTCGCGAATCTCGTCAATGCCTCTGTTGCTGGCTGCGTCTATTTCTATTATGTCTAAGGCACTGCCTTCGTTAAATGCTTGGCACATCTGACATTTATTGCATGGCTCGCCTTGCTCGGGGTTTAGGCAATTTATCGCTTTAGCCAGAATGCGTCCGCTGCTGGTCTTTCCGGTGCCTCGTGGACCACAGAAAAGATAAGCGTGGGCTACTCGCCCATTGGCTACGGCGTGGCGCAGTGTTTGGGTGACATGCTCTTGACCTACCACTTCAGATAGAATCTGGGGGCGCCATTTGCGGTAAAAGACTTGAGAGGTCATGGTGCTTTTATTATACTCCATGTGTGCCGATTGCTAAAGGGGTCATTTAACAGATGCCGATCTGTCTTCTTTCTGAGCCTTTCGCCTTATGTCATTCTGATCCCGATTTAGCGGGAGAAGAATCTCACACAGCTCAAAGTAGACTCCGTGAAGAATCTAGACCCTTCACTTCGTTCAGGGTGACAAAAAATTCTCTAATTGCTAAAGGGTTTGTGCATTGATTTTAAAGCTGTGATATAATCTTGGCTTATAGATAATTGTAAGGAGCATAAATTTTGGACAAAGAGAAGAAGGGAGCTATCATTTCGGATTTTAAAACTCACGACGGGGATACTGGCTCTAGTGAAGTTCAGGTAGCATTGCTCACCCAGAGGATAAACCAACTGGCTGAGCATTTGAAGGGGCATCCTCATGACCATCATACCCGCCGTGGGCTTCTCAAGCTGATAGGACAGCGGAGACGCTTGCTGGCTTATGTTTCCAAGAGCGATGTCAAACGTTACCGCAGTCTTATTACCAGGTTAGGTTTGAGGAAGTAAGGTTATTAAGTATTGGGGGTGGGTTTTATGTCTCAGTCTGGCCAATGCAAAATCGGGGATAGGTTGCTAACTGTTGAAACAGGTAAGCTGGCCAAACAAGCTGATAGTGCTGTTACCGTTCGCTATGGCGACACTGTGGTTTTGGTCACCGTCTGTGTTAGCGATGAGTCTCGCGAAGGCGACGATTTTGTCCATTTGACGGTGGATTATGAGGAAAGACTCTATGCTGTCGGCAAGATTCCCGGCAGTTTCATCAGACGAGAGAGTCGTCCCAGTGAAGAGGCGACTCTAGCCGGACGATTAACTGACCGCAGTCTGCGTCCACTTTTTGATAAAAATTTACATAATGATATCCAAATTGTAATCACCGTCCTCTCCACCGACCAAGAAAATGACCCGGATATACTAGCGGTCAACGGGGCTTCAGCGGCTTTAACCCTTTCTTCTATCCCATTTTACGGTCCCGTGGGTGCGGTGCGTGTTGGTTACCTCGATGGCAGTTTGGTGCTAAACCCAACATTGCCTCAGATGGGCGATAGCCTGCTTGACCTTGTCGTTGTCAGCACCAAAGATGCGATAGTAATGGTAGAGGCAGGAGCCAGGGAAGTCTCTGAGGAGATAGTGCTGGAAGCAATCAAATTGGGACATGAGGCAAACCACGAGATTATAAGGTTCCAGGAGAGTCTGCAGCAGACTTATGGCAAGCCTAAGATGGAGGTGAAAGCTGTTGAGGCGGCCTCTGAGCTAGTAACTGCTGTAGCCTCGGAGTTCGGAGGTAGACTGGCTCAAGCCATCAGCCAAGCGGAGAGAGCTGAACGTGAGAATGCGATTGAGCTAGTTAAAAAAGAAGCTATTGAGAAGCTTAAAGAGAGCTTTGCTGAAACTGATATTATTGCTGTCATTGAAGACCAGGTTAAGAAAGCGGCCAGGGCGAGTATTCTGGGAAGGAGACAGCACCTTGATGGCCGCCAGCCCAAGGAGATACGCCCCATTAGTGGTGAGGTTGGTCTCCTACCCCGGACGCATGGTTCAGGGCTGTTCACCAGAGGGTTAACTCAGGTTTTGACCATAACTACTCTTGGTTCTTTGCGTCAGGAGCAATTACTCGACGGTTTGGGGTTGGCAGAGACAAAGCGTTTTATGCATCACTATAACTTTCCCCCTTTCTCCACGGGGGAAGTGAAGCGTCTGGGCTCGCCAGGCCGACGGGAAATTGGACACGGGGCCTTAGCGGAAAGAGCTCTTGCCCCGGTTATACCTAGCGAAGGTGAGTTTTCTTATACTATACGTTTGGTTTCGGAAGTCCTTAGTTCCAATGGCAGTACCTCCATGGCGAGTGTCTGTAGCTCAAGTTTAGCTTTGATGGATGCTGGTGTGCCCATCAAAGCTCCGGTGGCGGGGATAGCTATGGGACTAGTCACCGGGGAGGATAATAATGTCATCCTCACCGATATTGAGGGTATGGAGGATGCCTACGGTGACATGGACTTTAAGGTAGCTGGCACCAGTCAAGGGATTACGGCTCTGCAGTTAGACATCAAGATGAGAGGCATTAGCTATGAGATTTTAGCTGAAGCCGTAAAACAGGGCCGTGAAGCTCATTCCGAGATACTTGATAAACTGAAGCAGGCCATCAGTGCCAGTCGATCTGAACTTAGCCCGCATGCTCCAAGAATGTATAAGATAACCATTGACCCGAGCAAGATCGGCGCTGTGATTGGCCCTGGCGGTAAGACTATTCGTTCCATAATTGAAGAGACCAAGACGACCGTAGATGTGGAGAATGATGGGACGGTGATTATCGGCTCTCCCAGTAAGGAAGCAGCTGAGAGAGCAATTGAGAGGATAGAGAGCCTAACGCGAGAAGTGGAAGTTGGAGGCATTTATACTGGAAAGGTAACGCGTTTGACAAACTTCGGTGCTTTTGTAGAAGTTCTGCCCGGAAAGGAAGGCCTGGTTCACATAAGTGAGTTGGCTGATTACCGCGTGGCTCGCGTTGAAGATGTGGTGAATGTGGGCGATGAGATTATGGTCAAAGTTATTGAAATCGACCACCTTGGCAGGGTGAATTTATCGCGCCGGGCAGTCTTTTCGGATTTATCTCAGGTTCGTGGGGCTAGAGTTGTTGACTCTACCGCAACTGGCCGCCCTTCACCGAAGCAACCAAAACATCGTCCTGTTACTTATCAGCGTGGTAGCGGGGATAGCCGACGCCGCCGTTACACCAAATAACATCAAATCTTTGCCTCTATGAGGCGTTAAGGGGTGGGAGATGGAACAAATAACAGTATTAGTTCACGGAGTTTTAGGCAAGATGGGCAGGGAAGTCACGGCTGCGATATGTCGAGAACCCGAACTGGAGGTGGTTGGTGGCGTGGACATTAAAGCGACTCAAGAGCATCTTATTTTGCCTGATGGTTCAAGAAAGGTGCCTCTTTCTGCCGATTTGAGTTCACTTCTCAGAATTTGTCATCCCAAGGTATTGGTGGATTTCTCTATAGCCGACGCCTCTATATCGGCGGCACGCATTGCCTTTAAACAGGGTGTTAACGTTGTTGTAGGCACGTCAGGGATTACAGATGACAACCTCAAAGAAATTGAGCAACTGTCTAAAGCTAACAAAGTAGGTGCAGTGGTTGCCCCCAACTTTGCTTTAGGTTCGGTAGTTCTACTTCATTTGGCTACGATTGCGGCTAAGTTCTTCGACCATGCCGAGATTATTGAATTGCATCATCATGAGAAAGCTGATGCTCCGTCTGGGACAGCTCTGGCTACGGCTAGGGACATGGTGAAGTCGAGAGGTAAACCCTTTACTTATCCGCTGACTAAAAGGGAAACCCTCAGTGGCACCAGGGGTGGGCAGGTTGACGGTGTGGCCATTCATAGCGTAAGATTGCTAGGCCTTATGGCCAGCCAGGAGGTTATCTTCGGTGCGCCAGGACAGACATTAAGTCTGAGGCACGATACCATAAGCCGGGAGTGTTATATGCCAGGCATTATTATGGCTATAAAAGAAGTGGTAAAGCGGCAGGGTTTGGTTGTTGGGTTGGATACCTTGTTGAATTTAAGGTAGAGCGATGAAGGCATATAATGTAGCTATAGTTGGTGCCACCGGGATGGTGGGGCAGGAGTTCATCAAGGTGCTACAGCAGCGGCGTTTCCCTATATCCTCGATTCATCTATATGCCTCCGACCGGTCAGCAGGTAAAAAACTCTATGTAGGTCACCAGGAGATTGAGGTTAAGGAAACCAGTCTTGACTCTTTCCACAATATTGATATCGCTCTTTTTTCTGCTGGCTCTGAGATCAGTCGCTATTTCTCGCCTATCGCTGCCAAGTCTGGAACTCTGGTTGTTGATAACAGTGCTGCTTTTAGAATGGAGCCCAAGGTCCCTTTGGTTGTCCCTGAAGTGAATCCTGAAGACATAAAGCGGCATGAAGGAATTATCGCAAATCCGAATTGTTCCACCATTCAAATGGTGGTAGCTCTTTATCCGCTGCATAAGGTTAATCCGATTAAACGGGTTGTCGTCTCCACCTATCAGTCAGTGTCAGGCACTGGCGCAGCAGCCATGGAGGAGTTGACCACTCAGGCTAAGTTAGTTTTGGAAGGGCAGAATGTAGTTCCCCATGTTTATCCTCACCAAATCGGATTCAATTTGCTGCCGGAAATAGACGTTTTCCTGGATAATGGCTATACCAAGGAAGAATGGAAGATGGTTGAGGAAGCACGTAAGATAATGCACGCTGATGATATAGCTATCTCAGCAACCTGTGTCAGAGTTCCTGTCTTTATTGGGCATAGCGAAGCAGTAAATGTGGAGTTTGCTGACCCTATAGCCCCCGAAGACGCCAGGCGCATATTAGCTCAGGCTCCTGGCGTGAAAGTGCTTGACGACCCTAGTGTTAGCCTTTATCCCCAACCCTGGTTGGCTGCGGGCTCAGACAATGTCTATGTGGGGCGCATCCGAGCGGATGCCTCTCATCCTAAGGGGTTGGTGATGTGGGTGGTGGCTGATAACCTGCGTAAAGGTGCTGCCCTTAATGCTGTCCAGATTGCCGAGGAAGCAGCAAAACGGGGTTGGGTTAAGAGGAAAAATTAGTTTAACTACTAGGGAGGCTGTGATGAAGAAATTCGGTCGTTTGCTAACAGCAATGGTTACCCCTTTTGACAGCAGTGGGAAAGTTGATTACGCACAAGCTAAAAAGCTAGCCAAAGCTTTGCTTGATTCAGGCAGTGACGGGCTTGTGGTCTCGGGTACTACCGGTGAATGCCCCACCCTTACACGTGAAGAAAAGTTGCGACTTTTTGCTGAGATAAGGGCGGCTATTGGTAACCGGGGTATGGTTATAGCTGGCACCGGAAATTATAGCACCGCGGAGACCATAGAATTGACCAGGGAGGCGGAAAAAACTGGCGTTGACGGCTGTCTTTTGGTGGTGCCTTACTATAACCGTCCTACCCAGGATGGTTTGTACGAGCATTTTAAGGCAATCGCAGGGGCAACCAATTTGCCATGCATCCTTTACAATGTGCCGTCACGCACTGTTACCAGCCTGGCTGCTGAAACCTGCATCAAGCTTAGCCAGATTGGCAACATTATTGGAGTAAAAGAAGCTAGCGCCAATTTCGAGCAGATAGCCAGGATTATACAGGGGACTAGGAAGGATTTCCTTGTTTACAGTGGTAATGATGGTGATACGTTTCCCATACTATGCCTGGGTGGCTATGGGGTTATCAGCGTGATTTCTCATCTGGTCGGGCTTCAGTTTAAGCAGATGATGGATGATTACATCAGGGGCAATGTTGAAAAGGCAGCAGCCGTACATCGTAATTTGTTACCTTTAGTTAATGCTCTCTTTGTTGTGGCTAATCCGATACCTGTTAAATATGCCTTAAATTACTTAGGCTTTTCTGTGGGCAAGCCACGCTTACCGCTCACTGAGCCTGACGAGAAATCCAGGGCTGTTATTGAGCAAACTTTAAAGAACTACAAAATTGATCTGCCAATAGGCGAGTGAATTAACTATCCGCTTCCTTATCAGAGAAAAACACATCCTCTAACGTATCTAGAATAAACATTCCGTCAATTGGCTCAAGCCCGTAGTCTCTGCTTATTCGGTCTATGTCTTCAGGGTTAATCTTCTCACCACATTTGGAAAAAGGTCCGCTATCAGTAATGTAATCGACAAAAAAAGCCTTTGCGTCCTCAATTTCGTCCTCATCAAAGTTTTCTTCTAGCGTAGTGACAATCATATTGAACTTTTCGCGTTTGCGCATCATCTCTAGCCATTGAAGCCTTCGCTTTCGTGATTTTCTTTCAGCCCTTCTTTCCTCTCTGTTCATGCTGTCTACCCTCTTTATAGAATCTGCGAAGATTTTTCGAAGCTCTTTACTCGAGGTGTCTTTGTTTCTTTTCTTAGGTTGATTAGCTCTTCTGCCCTAGCAAGAACTCCTTGGTAAGCAGCTCGTCCGGAACTTTCTTCTCGGCGGGCAAATATATCCAGATAGAGATATCCAAGGTCTGTAGATGCCTGCACATTAGCGGACCGACATCACGCCAGTCTAGCTTGCCAAGCCCGCAACCAAGTGCTGGAATAGCTAAAGATTTTATAGCCTCACTCTTATAACTGTCATGGAGCCACTGTAGCCCCTTCTCAATGCCATTTATATCAGCACGTTCTTTCCAGTGTTGTTTTGTGGGAAAGAGAAGGAACCATGTTTCCGAGTTGGCATTCGACAAGGTTGATGGTTCGTCAGCTAATTGGTAATCGAATGAGGATTCACGTTTGTAAAGAAATGGCTTGCCCATTTGCAGCCTACGTTTCCGACACAAGTCCTGATAGAATACATATACATCTGGAAACTGATATTTTGCCCTTGAGGCAAGCCCCTTCCCCATGATGCCTACGCAGTTCACACTTACGGTAAGTGTTTGCATCCTAGAGAAAAACATGTCTCCTTCAACAACAGAAAGATATGGGGTAAGTTCTTTTTTCTGGAAAGGTTGAAAGAACATCCTTAGCTCGGGGATGACCGGGAGTTTCAATTGCTGAAGCATCGCCTTTATTTTAGCCACGGCATCGTGGCTTGCTACATAAATTGCTTGAATCGACTCTGGTGGTATCATGTCCGGAACAAGACACTCTGCCATCATTTTTCTTTTAGAGCCGTCTGCCTCCGTCCAATACTCTTTCTCCGCGTCCTTCCTGATTTGAGGAATAATCCTTTGACCCTCAGTCGCAGGTAAGATATCTGATGCCGAATGTGCAGCGTTGCCTGTAGAAATAAAAATATCCGTTCGACTGAGGATATCAGGTCGCACGGCGAGAAAAACAATATCATTTATGGGTTTTTCACATAACACTCGATAAAACATTGCATTTCGGGGTTGAAAATAAAGGTTGGCGAAGCTCCACAGGCTTCTACCATCAGGAGTCTGTCTCCCACGGCGGTTCGCAATGATCTGAGCATTGTATATCGGTGTAAATTGGACGTGCTCTGCTTCGACACGCTCATGAGACAGTATCCCCAGTTTCAATATAGAGGGTATGTTATCGATATGCGTGATATAATATAGTCCCCTGGCGCGTGGATATCTCATCCGATTTATCCTCTAATAATGGACGAATACTTTTGGGACAATTTAAGTCTAAACATATTATAGCCCCTGACCAAAACTTCGTCTAGCAGCCAACAAACAACCTTTGCTTTGCCTAATCTGGGAATGTCAGCGGAGCCTTATACAACCTGTTTGACGATTATTGCCTGGTCTCGGCTGGCGCTGCCTGGGGTGATGCCGGCGCTAGTATTTTGGTTCCAGTCCAGCCTGCTTACACAATTCATTGGCAGTTATTCTGTCGAATGTGCGATATCTCCTAATGGGTATAGTTTTTATACCATTTGTGTAAATAGAATACTTACTGCCCTCACGCAATAA
>JBBISW010000070.1:0-9874 GCA_037441105.1 Chloroflexota bacterium | reverse complement strand
GCACTGCCTTATTATAGCATTGCCTTGATTGTCTTGAGAACATATTTGAGAGAAAAAATCCTTGATTTTGTCTCCAGCATCAGATATACTCGTCCTAGATTTGCTATAAATGATAATCCCACAGTCAAACTTATCCTCTTAAGCACTCTGCAATAGAGCATGAAATTAGCTATCACCGGTAAGGGTGGTGTGGGCAAGACCACACTGGCAAGCCTTCTAGCTCGGGTATATGCTAGTGAAGGCAATAAAGTTATAGCCATTGATGCCAACCCTGATGCTAACTTGGCTACAGCCTTGGGCATCAGCACAGACGAAGCTCAGCGTATAACACCCATTGCCGAGCTTAAAGACCTGATTGAGGAGCGCACTGGAGCCAAATCAGGTAGCTTCGGCACCTTTTTCAAACTCAACCCAAAGGTTGACGATATCCCCGAACAATTTTCCATTCAAAAAAACGGAATAAAGCTCCTGGTCATGGGTACAGTTAAAAAGGGAGGTAGCGGATGCCTGTGTCCAGAAGGGGCTTTGCTCAAGAGCCTAGTTAGCCATCTGGTATTGAGTAGGTCTGAAGTGGTCATTATGGACATGGATGCTGGTTTGGAGAACTTAGGCCGGGGCACAGCCAAGGGAGTGGATGCCTTCATTATAGTAGTCGAACTGGGACAAAGAAGTTTTCAGACAGCTCGAGCTATTCGAGATTTGGCAAAGGACCTGGGTGTCAAGAGATGCTACATAGTTGGCTCAAAGACCCGTGATGATGGTGAGCGCCAGTTTATTATTGACAGCTTGTCTGATTTTGAAGTGCTGGGTTTTATTAACTACCATCCGGAGGTCGCTCAAGCTGACCGATTGGGAAAGAGCGTGTTTGAAACAGCTCCTGCAGCAGTGGCTGAAGTCAAACATATAAAGAAAAAGCTAGAACAAATCACAGAGAGGAAGCAAGGTGGATAAGAAGACTATTCGGGATATAGCTGTCGAGGGTAAGAGGATTTTGGTCAGAGTTGATTTCAATGTGCCGCTGGATACTAAGACTGGGGCAATTACCGATAACAGCCGCATTCGGGCGGCCTTGCCAACCATAAAATACTTGGTTGAACATAAGGCAAAAGTAATTCTGTGCTCTCATTTGGGGCGCCCAGACGGCAAGGTAATTGAGGGATTGCGAATGCAGCCTGTGGCACAGCGGCTTTCACAACTCATAAATCTGCCAGTATTAACTACCTCCGATTGCATCGGCGATACCGTGGAAAAAGCGGTGAATAACCTTAAAGATGGTGACATTCTGCTTCTGGAAAATATCCGCTTTCACGCTGAAGAGAAAGCCAACGACCCCGCTTTTGCCCAAGCCTTAGCTAAACTGGCCGATATCTATGTGGATGATGCCTTTGGCACTGCTCACCGAGCTCACGCCTCAACGGTAGGAGTAGCCAAATATCTTCCAGCAGTTGCTGGTTTTTTAATGGAAAAGGAACTGGAAGCTCTCGGCAGTATTCTAACTAATCCTGAGCATCCTTTTGCTGCTTTACTGGGTGGTGCTAAGGTCAGCGATAAAATCGGCCTCATTCAAAATATCTTGGACAAAGTTGACCTGATACTTATAGGCGGTGGCATGGCAGCTACTTTTCTGAAAGCCAACGGCTACGAAGTTGGAGCTTCTTTGGTCGAAACTGACAAGCAAACTCTAGCTCACGAATTGATAGAGACTGCTAATCAAAATGGAGTGTCCTTACTCCTGCCTACGGACGTTGTAGTGGCAGACAACATCAGTGTGGAAGCTACAGGTGAAATAGTGCCAATAGCTAATGTACCACCAGACAACTATATTGTTGATATTGGGACTCAGACAGTTGGATTCTTTTCTCAGCAAATAAGTGGATGCCGAACAGTTTTCTGGAATGGTCCAATGGGAGTTTATGAGATACCTCAATTTTCTCGGGGCACTAAAGCCATGGTTGAACTATTGGCTAGCCTGAAAGCAACGACTATCGTCGGTGGCGGCTCAACGGCTGAAATCGTCGAAGAAATGAACTTGGCAGACAGAATGACTCATGTCTCCACAGGTGGTGGTGCCAGTTTGACATTCCTGGAAGGCAAGACTCTTCCAGGAGTAGCTGTGCTGTTGGATAAAAAATAATGATTACTCTTGAAGAAATAAAGCAAATCAGCGTGGTTTCATCATCCAAAATAGTGATGCTGGTCATTGACGGATTAGGCGGGTTGCCTGACCCTAAGACTGGCAAGACAGAATTGGAGACAGCCCATGCTCCCAACCTTGACCGTTTAGCTGAGAACGGTACATGTGGACTTATTGACCCGGTAAGCCCGGGAATCACTCCGGGAAGTGGACCTGGCCACCTAGCGCTATTCGGCTATGACCCGCTCAGGTTTGCCATTGGACGTGGAGTTCTGGAAGCGTTGGGAATCGGCTTTGAGCTTAAAGAGAATGATATTGCCGCTCGAGGCAACTTTTGCGCTGTTGACGACGATGGACTTATCACCGACCGCAGAGCTGGCCGCATCACCACCGATAAATGCGCTGAGTTATGTAAGCTACTAAGCCAGATCAAATTGGAAGGGGTTGAGCTCTTCGCTTTGCCTGTGAAAGAACACCGGTTTTTGCTCGCTATCAGAGGTGAGGACTTGGCTGCGGAGGTTAGCGATACCGACCCTCAAAGGATTGGTGTTGCTCCCAATATAGCCTTGGCTACAGAACCGCAAGCGAAGCATACTGCGCATATTGTAAATGAGTTTGTCGATAAGGCTCAGGAAGTTCTGGTAAGACATCAGCCAGCTAACATGATTCTGCTTCGTGGTTTCTCCAAACTGCCTGATATCCCGTCTATGGGTGAGATATACAAGCTGAAGCCGGCGGCTATAGCTTGCTATCCCATGTATAAGGGGCTTGCCAGGCTGGTAGGAATGAAAGTATTTAATGCTGAAAATGGCATCGAGGAGGAGCTAAAATTTTTGGCAGATTGCTACAACGAGCATGACTTTTTCTATATTCACGTTAAAGAGTCCGATAGTGCTGGTGAGGATGGTGACTTCAGTAGAAAAGTTAGAGTTATCGAGCGGGTTGATTTTGCTCTGCCTCAATTACTGAAGCTAAGACCGGAGGTTATAGTCGTTACCGGTGACCATTCAACACCAGCCTTACTGAAAGGGCATAGCTGGCATCCGGTGCCCGTCTTGTTATATTCTCAATGGTGCCGGCGCGATAAGGCTAGAGAATTTTCTGAGTCAGCCTGTGCCTCAGGTAGCCTGGGCAGACTTCGCGGAATGGATATTATGCCAGTAGCCATGGCTAACGCCCTGAAATTAACCAAATTTGGAGCCTGATTATGCGAAAACCCTTAATCGCTGGCAACTGGAAGATGAACACAAAGCTCGACGAGGCTGTGAATCTCGTCCAAGCTATGCTGCCAGAGCTGGATAACATAGCCGGTGTGGAAAAAGTGCTATGCCCACCGTTTATCTCTCTGGCCGCCATAAAAGAACTAATCAGAGGCACATCCATCCAGCTTGGCGCTCAGAATATTCATTTTGAGGACAAAGGCGCCTACACTGGCGAAATCTCACCTCTCATGCTTGCCGACATCTGTCATTTCGTCATCCTCGGTCATTCAGAGCGCAGGCAGTATTTTGCCGAAACCGATGAGGTTATAAACAAAAAAGTGAAGAAGGCACTGGAATTTGGGCTAAATCCTATTTTATGCGTCGGTGAAAGCCTGGAAGATAATGAGGCTGGCAACACAGAACAAATAATCACCAGACAGGTAAGAGCAGGCCTATCGGGTATAAATCCCACTAGCCAGATGGTTATTGCTTATGAGCCAGTCTGGGCTATTGGTACTGGCAGAGCCGCCACAGGCAAACAAGCTAACAGTACAATAGGTCTTATCCGCAGCATTGTTGCTAGCCTTTGGGACGATGGTACTGCTCAAGCAATTCGCATACTTTATGGTGGCAGCGTAATTAGTAACAACATCGCTGAATTTATCGCCGAACCTGAAATCGATGGTGCTCTGGTCGGTGGGGCCAGTCTCAAAGCTAATGAGTTCGTGAGCATCATCAGTCAGACAGCCGCTCTCAAATCAACCCAATGAAGTGCCTCGTTACCGTTGTCGGCCCGACAGCAGTAGGCAAAAGCCAGCTTGCTCTACATCTGGCCAAAGAATTCGGTGGTGAGATAGTAAATGCGGATAGCCGGCAGGTTTACCGCTATATGAACATTGGGACAGCTAAGCCTAGCCACGCCGAACAGTCTCTGATTCGACATCATCTTATTGATATAATCAACCCCGATGAATCCTTTAGCTTAGCCATTTATCAAAAACTAGCTATTGAGGCGATTGAAGCCATTCAAAGGCACAACAAGCTTCCCTTATTGGTCGGCGGCAGTGGCCTTTATATCTGGTCAGTAGTAGAGGGCTGGAGGATACCGCCGGTAGCTCCAAATCTCGAACTCAGATGCAGCCTTGAAATTAGAGCCAAAAAGGAAGGCGTCTACGCTCTTTATCAGGAACTTCAAAAGGCTGACCCTGTGGCTGCAACCAAGATTATGCCGAATAATCTGCGCCGAATCATTAGAGCTCTGGAGATATGCCAGGCAACGGGAAGCCCTGTCTCCCAATTATGGCGGAAAGAACCACTGCCTTTTCCGGTTTTAATTATAGGCTTAACCATGCGGAGAGATGATTTATATCGTAGAATTGACTCTCGTGTAGATGACATGATAAAACAAGGGCTAGTAGAAGAGGTAAAGGATTTGGTGGCAAAGGGCTATGACTTGGCTCTGTCTTCTATGTCTGGCATAGGCTATAAGCAGATAGGCATGTTTCTTCGAGGAAGGTTGGATTTATCTACAGCTATTCAGCAAATGAAATATGAGACACATCGCTTTGCCCGTCACCAATATGCCTGGTTTCATCTGAATGATGCTAGGATTCATTGGCTTGACATGTCTGGCAATGTTCAAAAAGAAACAAGTAACCTAGTGGAAACTTTCATAACAGGAGTCAAAAACAAGGTGAATCGACCATGAACAAGATTACATGTTCTGTCACCCTGAGTGATAGCGAATGGTCTAGGTTCCTTCACGGATTTTATTCTGGTCTGTATGAGATTCTTCGCTCCGCTCAGAATGACCGTTTGTATTGAAAGGTGAATCGTGAACTTCACTAAACTACAGGCTACAGGGAACGACTTTATACTGTTAGACGCCCGAAAAATGGAGCAGGACTGGTCTAAATTGGCTCGAGATATGTGCCATCGCCAGTTTGGCATAGGTGCTGATGGCTTAATCCTTGTGATAGACTCGGACACTGCCAATCTAAAGATGCGGTTGTTTAACCCAGATGGCTCTGAGGCTGAGGTCAGTGGCAACGGATTGAGGTGCTTCGCCAAGTACGTCATTGACACAAAAATAGCCTCAGGGCCAAGCTTAACTGTGGAGACACTGGCCGGTATTAGAAACATTCAGTCTTTTGTATCACAGGGCAAAGTCAATAGGGCTAGAGTGAATATGGGAATGCCACGATTTAGGGCCGAAGATATACCAGTCTCAATAGACAATCCAGAAAAGGGCAGGGGAGGAGTTGACATAATACCAATATTGGATTATCGTTTAAACATAGCTAGTAGAGAGTTGACCTTATCATTCGTGTCCATGGGGAATCCTCATGCCGTGAGCTTTCTCTCTCAGGCGGTAGCCGATTTTCCACTCTCTGAAATAGGACCTCAGGTAGAAAACCATCCTATTTTCTCTGACCGGGTGAACTTTGAGATAGCCAGAGTCCTTAGCCGCAATAAGATTGAGGCAAGAGTCTGGGAACGGGGAGCCGGTGAGACACTTTCCTGTGGCAGCGGCGCCTGCGCCATTGCTGTAATTACTCAGCTGAAAGGGTATACAGGTGACGAAGTTGACATAATGTTACCAGGCGGTAATTTAACCATAAGCTGGGATGGAATAGGGGAGGTATATCTCAATGGGCCTGTAGAAGAAGTTTTTGTTGGAGAGTGGTTAAAATGAAACTTTCGCACCGTCTTAACAAGCTTCCGCCATATCTATTTGTGGAGATCAACCGTAAAATCGCGGAAAAGCAGGCTAGGGGAGAGGATATAATCAGCTTTGCCATCGGCGACCCTGACATACCAACGCCAGAATATATTATCGAACGTCTACGTCAGGCAGCCCGTGACCCGGTCAACCATCGCTATCCGGAGACCGCTGGACTGCCTGAGCTTTGCCAGGCAATCGCTCAGTGGTATCGCAAACGTTTTGGTATAACCCTCGATTCCAATAAAGAAGTTCTGCCACTCATCGGCTCCAAGGAAGGCATCGGACATATATCTTTCTGCTTCATTGACCCCGGTGATATAGCGTTGGTGCCTGACCCAGGTTACCCTGTTTACTCTATGAGCACGTTGCTGGCTGGTGGCGAGCCTTATTTTATGCCGTTGATCGAGAAGAATGACTTCTTGCCTGACTTAGACGCTGTCCCTGAGAAGATAGCAAAAAAGGCTAAACTCCTGTGGCTGAATTACCCCAATAACCCCACAGGAGCAGTAGCCGGACTTGATTTTTTCCGAAAGGCAGTGAATTTCGCCAAGAAACACAATCTGGCCATATGTCACGATGCCCCTTACACCGAAGTTGCCTTCGATGGATACCAGCCACCGAGCTTTCTGCAGGTATCTGAGGCTAGAGAAGTCGGCATCGAATTTCACTCTCTGTCCAAGACCTACAATATGACCGGTTGGCGCATAGGCATGGCTGTAGGCAACCTAAAGATGATAGATGCTCTGTTTCGACTTAAGTCCAACCTGGATTCAGGTATTCCCCAGGCAATTCAGCAAGCAGCCATTGAAGCCTTAACCGGTCCTCAAGACTGCATTACTGAGCATAATACCATTTACCAGCAACGCCGCGACAAATTAGTCAAAGCCCTCAATGATATCGGCTTGAGAGTCAGATTGCCCAAAGCCAGTTTTTATATCTGGGCTAGGATACCAGATGGATACACGTCAGTGGAGTTCACTGCCGAATTGCTGGATAAGGCAAATGTGGCGGTTACGCCCGGGGTCGGCTATGGTAATGGAGGCGAAGGCTACATCCGCCTGTCATTAACCTTGCCTGATGAACGTCTTGATGAGGGTATAAGCCGGCTACTGAAGTGGTACAGGACTAAGGGGAAATAAGTTAACATAATGCCTTGAACCATGCGACAAACCCTGCTCAGCACTCAAAAGGAAGCGGAGAAAGCTCTCTTGGTTGGGGTTGAAACCAAAGCCTCAGCCAATAGTTGGTCTATTGACAGCTCTCTGGAGGAACTGTCTCTTTTGGCTCAGACAGCTGGTGCTGAGGTAGTTGGTAAGCTTACTCAGAAGTTAGAAAAGCCTTCTGCCACTCATTACGTGGGCAGGGGAAAGCTAGAGGAGGTGATTAACCTCAAGCAGCAATGCCCATATGCTGTGGTCATTTTCAATGACGAGCTGTCGCCGCGGCAGCAGAGGAACCTCGAGGATGCTCTCAATACTAAGGTCATTGACCGTACAGCACTGATATTAGATATATTTGCCAAGCGGGCTCAAACTCACGAAGGTCAGCTCCAGGTGGAATTGGCCCAGCACCAGTACCTTTTGCCACGACTTGCCGGCCAATGGAGTCACCTTGAACGCCTCGGCGGTGGCATCGGCACCAGAGGGCCCGGAGAATCGCAGCTTGAGACCGACCGACGTCTCATACGCAAACGGATTCACCGTCTCCAAACTCAATTGGAGGCAGTAAGGCGGCACCGGGCACTTTATCGGCAAAAGCGCAAGAAGAGTCGTATTCCGGTAGTTGCCTTGGTCGGCTATACCAACGCAGGTAAAAGCACCTTGCTCAACGCCTTGAGCCAGGCCGATGTACTGGTAGAGGACAAGCTTTTTTCAACCCTCGACCCGGTAACACGCCGTCTCGTTCTGCCCAATGGCCAACAATTTCTGCTCACCGATACCGTCGGTTTTATCCACAAACTGCCACCATCTATCATCGCCGCTTTCCGAGCCACGCTGGAAGAGTTAGCCGAAGCTGACTTGATTTTGCATATAGTTGACATAACACACCACAATGCTGCCGAGCAGTCCCAGACAGTAGGGAAAATCTTGGCCGACCTTGGCCTTCACGCCAAACCTCAGATTACAGTGCTCAATAAGATAGATTTAGCTTTGAGAGATCTGACAGAATTGGATACTCTAGAAATGCCAGACAAAATACCGGGTGATACGATGGTGCCGATCTCAGCGCTCAAAGGCTGGGGACTGGATAAGCTTCTGGTTAGGATTGCTGCTTACTTAAGCCAGAATCTTGAGCCGCAATAGGCTAGAAAAAAGTGCCATATCCAGTAGTTGTCATCAACTATGAAAAGTGTCAGCCCGGGAAGTGTGGTGATGGTATATGTGCCGCTGCTATTGAATGTCCCAACAAAGTCCTGAGACAGGAAGCCGCTTATAAGTATCCTTTTTCTCATCCATCTCGCTTTTGCCGCGGTTGCGCCAAATGCGTCCAAGCCTGCCCTTTGAACGCAATAACAGATGGTGTGTTTCCGGAATCGCACTGAGTTAAAGCTGAGTCACTCACTGGAAGCCGCAAGCTACAAAACTGTTGACAAACATGTTTCCTTGATGTATTATTGTGATTGAGTATAATATCCCTTACACCCAGTGTAGATATGCACCAAAACTAGAGGAATGACCTGCGATGCTGCCTCATCTTGATGATTTTCTGCTGAACTTACAGGCCAACAAATACTCTCAGGAAACCGTATATAATTACGAGCGAGATTTGAAAGTTTTCGACACCTTCTTGTCTGAAAGCAATATTGATTTCGAAAAACTCGATAAAAAGGCTATTACCTACTATAAAGGCTACTTAGTTTCACGTGACCGCAAAACAGCAATCCTGGCCCAGCGTGGTGATAAGGAGCTTGATTCGCGCTCAATAAACCGGATGCTGTCTGCTATCCGCTCTTACCTGCGTTATCTTATAGACATAGATTATCCCTGTCCGCTGCCATCAGAGGCAATTAAGTTAACTAAGGCTGGCCAAAAGCACCCACAGGTAGCTGAACTGAATGATTTAGTCAGACTGATCGAATCGCCAACTTCGCTAGAATCAGACTCTAAGGTAGCTTTAAGAAATCGGGCTATGCTGGAGGTTCTGTTTGCTACAGGCATGCGGATTTCCGAGTTATGTGGCCTTAATCGCAGCCAGGTAGATGATAGTGGACGCATATTCATCACTGGCAAAGGTAGAAAACAGCGTTTTGTCTATTTAACCCCACGAGCCAAGCAACACCTTGATAACTACCTTGCCACTCGCAAGGATGCAGCTCCGGCTTTGTTTGTCCCTTATGCCGGCAGGAATGTAGTCAAGCCAAAGAGGCGGATTTCTACGAACTACCTTCAGGATCGAATTAAGAGGTACCGGGAAAAACTTAAAATAAACGTGCCTACCTCAGCGCACTCGCTAAGGCACGGTTTCGCTACATATCTAGCCGAAGCAGGCGCTAATCCAGCAGCTATTCAAATTCTCCTTGGTCATGAATCACTTGATACTACTACTCGTTATGTGCATGCATCTGATAAATATGCTGAGGAGATGCATAAGAGATTTCACCCTTTGACATAGAGAGCTAATTTCATAGTAATATTACTTCAAGTGTGCGATTGATATGTAATTGAGGAAATAGCTGTGAATAGAGGCAAAGTTACACTTGGCAAACTAAGAGAGGGTCTCAGGAGATTCAATAAGGAACACGGGCACCATCCGACTGCTAATGTTATATATTATGTCAACTTACCGAATAATAGGACTACATCAATCACGAGT